>NZ_JAGYGK010000007.1:0-380150 GCF_019947395.1 Pseudomonas sp. BF-R-26
CCCCTTATAGAGCCTTGCTGGAATCAAGCAAATTGCGGAAGCCAAAGCGCGACCGCTGCGGATCGAAAGACAATCGCCTGCTCATCGTCCGAACAACAACCGCTTTTGCCGCCAGGCCGGTGCGCGGGTGGGGAAAAGCACTTCGGTCGGCCGGAAGCGGGCTATGCCGTAGGCGGCGGCAATACGCTGGCGTTGCTGGCCCCGGACAAGCGCTTGCTGAAAACTGCTTTCGCGCTGCGGCAGCCCCAGCACATAGCCCACGCCCGCCTGGAAATCGCCTCCATGGGCCTGCCACCAGGCGGCGATCAACTGCGGGTCGGGCCAGGGCAGATTCTCATCGGGGTCCATGGCGACATTGGAATCCTCAGGGTCGTCGTTCGGGCCGGCATCGAAATCCGGCAGATCCTGCAATTCCAGGTCGAGCAACGCCAGGTCAGCGCCAGTAATCAGGCTGAAGGCTTCGCCTGCGACGCGGGCATGGGGCAGGTCGCTCATCTGCTGGATCAGCCAGGGCACACTGACCGGATCGCCCAGCAGCCCAACAGCCTGGATGCCGACGCGCTGCTGCTCAGGGTTCTGTATCAACTGGCGTATCCAGGCGATGCTGTTCTCACGCCTTTGCCAGGCCAGCAATACACACAGCGCGCGATACTGGAACTCGCCCGGTTGCTCGGCGAACTGGCGCAGCGGCTCCAGCGCTTGCTCGTCGCCCATCTGTGCGATGGCCCAATTGACCCAGAAGCGGGTGGCGGTGTCCGTGTGTTGACGGTGGGCGCGAATTGCCGGCATCAGGTCACGACGGCGCAACTCACCGGCAGTGCGGGCGGCACGAGCCAGTACGCTTGGGTCGGTGTGGGAAAGTCCGGCAAGCAGGGCAGGGCCAGGGTCGTGGCGGTGCACGCCGCAGGCGGCCAGGCCGAGGCTGTGGAACAGGGGGTCAGGGGAGGCGAGCATGCGGTCGATCCAGGGCGATACCCACTCCCAGTCGAGCCAACCCAAGGCCATCAGGTAGCCACGTTCCGCTTCCTCAGCACTGCGTAAATGCTGGCTGAGCCGTGACAACACCTGCGCGTTACCCGCCTCGAAGGCCAGTACCGCACTGGCGAACATCTCGCCGATGGCGTGTGGGCTGAGTTGGGTCAGGAGGGTTTCCAGGCCGGTGGTGCCGGCGATTCGAAGGCCGTCGAGGTGGGCGTCGATGCGGTTGTCGAGGTTGCTGAGGTCGTCCAGATCGTAATGCGGCGCGCGCTGGGCATAGTCGCGCAGGACTGCGAGGAAGCCGGCTTCCTCGGCGTGTTGGTCGATGATGATGGGTAGGGATATCAAACTGAGCCTGCCTGGGCCGATATCACGGGGTCACCTCGGTCCAACTCTGACCCTCCTCGGTCCAGACTACGTTCTTCGGTCCGCAGGACCAGAGAACACCATTTACCGTCGAGGCGGAATAGACCGGAATCACAGGCGAAATAGAGCTCGCCGTTGAACCACTCCATACCCCAGAGGTCTTCGCTGGTTGCGTCCTGTCCAACGGCTTCCCACTGCGAACCATCTCCACGCAGCAACGTGCCCATCTGCCCGCATATAAACACTAAATCTTCGCGAACGACCTTGACCCGCAGGTCCATGTGTCGCACTACGTTCTCGCCTTCGAACTTCACATCCATCGACCAGGAGGTGAAGTACACCTTGCCCTTGATCTTACTGGTGATCACGCCCTTCTTCGGCGCACAGCCGGCCTCGTCGCCATAGCTGGTCTTAACGTAACTTCTGTTTTTAAGCATTACTTCGACCTCGTTGGCCATCACGCAGCCCTCACAGTCTGGTAACTGAGCATCGCGGCGGCGCGTTCGCCGGCGTCGTTGCCGAGGTGACAGAAGATATTCGGGCCTTCGCCGTAGCCCCTGCGGCTGGCGGCCAGGGCCACGGCGAGCATCGCCGGGCCGATGGCGGCGCCGACTTCGCCGATGCAGTCGGCTGGGTGCCAGAGGTGGAAGAATTCCTTGCGCACCCGCAGGCTGCGGCTCAGGGCCAGGGAGGCTTCCTTGAAGTAGTACTGTTCGCCGGAGATGTCGGTGAGCCGATAATCCATTTGCTCCAACCCACAGCCGACTTCGCTCAGGGCTGCGCGTACAGCTTGAGTCAGGCCTTCGGCGCGCAGGGGAATGTCTTCGGCCTCCACGGTGGCCTTCTCCACGCCGAATCCCAGGCCGATGCAGGCCAATTGCGGCTCTTCGCTGGCAAAAGGGGCGGCCAGCACCACGGCGGCGGCGCCTTCGCCGGGGATAAATCCGTTGGAGTTCTGGCTGGTGAGCAGGCGCTCGCGTTCTTCGAAAGCGGCCAGCGTCGGTCCGTTCAGGAAGGAGTCGACGCCGGCAATCAGCACGTGGCGATGGCCGCCCTGATAGATCAGCGTACGCGCATTCAGCAGGGCCACGGCAGCGCTGACCCGTCCACGGGCGATGACATTGGAACTGGGATGAAAGCGCAGACCGAGCTCGGCTTCGATGGCGTGCAGCAGCCCCTTATCGAGACCGTCGAGGCGGCCGGGGCGCTCGACTTCCGCGACCCCCAGCAGCAGCGGGGTCTTTTCCGGGTCGACGTTGGGGGTGCTTTGCAGCGCCTCGGCGACGGCGCGGGCGGCCATCGTGATCAGCTTGGTGCGGCCGCGCCAGGGCTGCTCCAAAGGCACGCTGGCGGCAATCAGCCATTCGCCACCTTGGTCGATAAAGCGGGTTTCCTGGAAATTGTCGATGGCGCAGCGAATCGCCGCGCAGCTCGCGGGGGCGCTGAGGCCGACAGCGCTGACCATGCCGGAGCCGATGATGCAAAGTGCGGTCATCAGTCCGTCTCCTCGGGGGCGTGCTTGGCTTTTACCAGGGAGGAGAGCGACGGGTAGTAATCCTTGCCCAGTTCGCGGGCGCGCCACCAGCCCGTGGACATAGTGCCGACCAGCACCTGAGCGACCTCGAACATGTTGCGTCGTAGCGGACGGGAGACACGCCAGGTCAGCTGCATCTGGAGCGCGTCTGTGTCGATCAGCAGGGTGTCGATCACCGCCTGCACAGTCTCATGACCGCCTTTTTTCAGAAAGAAGGTCACCGGCACGTCTATTTCGGGGATGCGAAAGCCCGCGCGCTCCTGGGGTGTGAGGTTGAGCAATAGCACATCCTCGCCGCCACGCAGGTAAGGAATCTGCTGATCGTCAGGGGCAGCCTGAAAGTAGCGATTGTCGAAATCCTGCGGCAGAAACGGAAAGCAGTTGGCCAACCAGGCATCGTCGTAAGTACCGGCGAAGCGAGCGCGTTGCGGCCAGCCGCGGCCGATGGGACCAAGGGCCATCGGGCGAAAGTCGCCAGAGGGGCTGTTGATCGCCTTGCCCAATTCCTCGGTGTTCGGCATCGGCATGCCGACAATGTCAGCACTACCCATGCTACGAGGGAACCAGCCACAGCCGGTCGGATTGTCCAGGTAGCAGTGACGCATTTCGGAGTCTTTCGCCATCGGATGGCTGCCGCCAAAAGCCTGTGCATAGGAGATGTCCTGCTCGGTAAAAGGCTGCGCCAAGCCGGGAGAAACGCCCAATAGCCCCGGTTGCCATTGTCGGGGGCCGAGGACGGAAAAGGCTTTGCTCATCTGACCGACGCGAATGCCCGCGGCCAGCTGCGTCACGGGCCGCCCGTCTGGGGCATAGGCCTTGCCGCGGACCAGCACATCGCAGAACGGCTTGACCGGAGCGAAGTCCATTTCCTGCAGCGGGGCGCTGAGGCCCGGTTCGCCAAGGAAGGTGTCAGCCATCAGCAGCGGTTGCTGGGTATCAGCGAGGGTCGCCGCGCGGCCGTCCAGCGGTAGATTGAAAGTGCCTTTGGCTACCACCACCACGGATTCGCGGCCATCAGGCTCCATGCCCTGGGTATAGGCAGCAAGCAGTTTGCTGGCGTTGAGCAGTTCCATATGCCGAATACCTGTCTAGTTGATCTGCACCGAACCACCCTTGATGCGGTTGACCCCGCTGGAGCGGCTGGACAGGTAGGCGCCCTGGATGATCACTTTGCCCGCGCGGGTCAGGGTGATGCTGGCCTTGCCGCAACGCAGCACGATCTCGCGTTCGGCGCGCAGTTCCAGGCGCTGGTCGTCCAGTTGCACGCTGGCAACCGGTGCGGGCGCCATGGCCTGGCCCAGCAGGCGGCCGATCACCAACGGGCGGGACGGGTCGCCATCTTCGAACATCAGCGCCACTTGGGTGCCGATGTCTGCAGGGGCGAGCAGGGTGGTGGTGCGGGCGGCGATGCTCTGTTCCTCGGGGCAGCCGGGGTAGGTCACCAAGGGCGCACTGGCCTGTGGCAGGTCGAGCAGGACACCGATGACCACGCCATCGATGCGGGCCTGGGCGGGTAGTGAGTATTGAACCGTCATACGCGTTACTCCTAGTTTTGCAGGATCTTGCGTCCCTTGATCACCACGTTCTTGTTGGCCTTGATGTTGATCGCACCAGAGCCGTCTATGGTGATGTCCTTGCCGCGGATGCTGATGGTGCCGTCCTTCTTCATGACGATGCTGGCTTTGCCGGTCGTGATGGTCACCGAGTCACCGGCATTGATGACAAGATCCTTGCCCACCGTCAGCGCATCGTCCTTGTCTATATCGGTCGTGCGTCCTGCACCGACCTTGCGCGATTCGTTTACTTTTACCGTAGTTGAAAGATTGGCTCCGACGTCCACCGAGCGGTTGGCGCCCACATTGGTCGACTGGTAGAGGCCCACGTTGACGTTTTGGTAGGCCCCGACATTCACCGTTTGAAAGGCACCGATGACAACTTCCTGCGCGGCGCCGATGGCGATCGTCTCGTTGATACCTACCGCATGAGTGCGCTGCAGGGCCACGGTCGCGGTTTCGCTGGCGCCGACGCTGATCGTGCGGTTGCTGCCTATGCTGATGGTCTCGTTGCTCCCGACGCTTTCCGTACGGTTGACGCCGATGCTGATGTCCTCGTTGTTGCCCACGCTTTCGGTACGGTTGACGCCGATGGTGATGGTCTCGTTGTTATCGACGGTCTCGGTGCGGTCGTGTTTGACGTGCACGGTTTCGTCGTTGTCGATGGTCTTGCTGCGGTCGTGGCCGACCCAGTGGGTCTCGTCGCTCTCGACCTCGATGTCCTGGTTCTTCTCGGCATGGATAAACAGTTGCTCTGCGCCTTTCTTGTCCTCCATACGGATTTCATTGAAGTTGGCCGGTGAGCCGTCCTTGCTCGAACGACTTTTCACCCCGCTCTGGGTGGCATTGGCTGGCAGCGTGTAGGGCACAGTCTGTTCGGCGTTGTAGACGCGGCCGGTGATGATCGGCCGATCCGGATCGCCCTCGAGGAAACTGACGATCACTTCCTGACCGATCCGCGGGAGCTGCACTGCCCCCCAGTTCTTGCCGGCCCAGGCCTGGGACACGCGAATCCAGCAGGAGCTGTTTTCGTTGGACTGGTCATGGCGATCCCAGTGGAAATGCACTTTGACCCGGCCATACTGGTCGGTCCAGATCTCCTCGCCACTGGGGCCGACCACCACGGCGGTCTGTGGCCCGCGAACAATGGGCATGGGGGTCAGGGGGAGGGGGCGGAAGGTCTGGTTGGCATCCATACAGTCCAGCTCGCTGACGAACTGTTCGGCCAGGTCCAACTGCCCGCTTTCATAAGCGTCCTGACGGATCTGATAGCGGGCGACCACCACCAGGTATTCGCGGTTCTGGTCCGCACGGTCGTAGCCAGTCAGCGCGAACAAATGGCCGCAGCCCAGCCCGCGGGCGCGGCCGCGCAGCTGCACACGCTCGAACTGGCTGTGAATGGCTTCGATGCGGGTACGCGCGTAGTGCTCGCCATCGTTGCTCTGTACGTATTCACCGGGATAGTCGTAGAGCGGGTGGTCGCCGTTGCTGTGGCTGCGCGACACACTGGAGCGCACTTCAAGGTTGGCGCGGGGGCGCTGGAAGTCGTAGTCGTTTAGCTCCAGCGAACCGGGCTGGACTTCCCGCGCCAGTTGCCAATCGTAGAAATGATCGCGCTCGCGCATTTGCCGATCGGGCGGGTAGAAGGGCACCGAGGCATAGTCGGCCACCGTGGAGTGGGCGCCATAGGCGTCGGCCAACACCAGTACATGACGCGCCTGCTCATGGCGGAAGTAGTAATAGATGCCTTCCTGCTCCATCAACCGGCTGACGAAGTCGAAGCTGGTTTCGCGGTACTGCACGCAATATTCCCACTCGCGGTAGCTGCCGCTCAGGCTGTCTTCGAAATCGGAGAAACCGAGGTCGCGGAACACCTGCTTGATGATGTCCGGCACCGTTTTTTTCTGGAAAATCCGGCAGTCCGAGGTGCGCGTGAGCAGCCAGAACCAGGGCCGTAGGCTGACGCGGTAGCCGGCGAACTGACCGTGGCCGGTCACTTGCCGGCAGCTGCAGGCAATGCCGTGGAAATAGCGTTTACCGCCGTCGTGTAGCTCCAGGGTCAGGCCCATCGGCTTGCCCAGCAACTGGTCGAACGTGATCGCCCGGTCTTCGGAGGTGAGGTCCAATTCGTAGTGGAACAACCGCCCTAGCTCTTCGCTGCCTTCCATGCCCTGCAGCACCAGGACTTCGCCGCCGAGTGGGCTGTCGACCTGCACCAAGCGGTTGTTTTGCGTGATTGCCATAAAAAAACGGCTTCCTCTGGCCGGCACTCAGTCAGAGCGAACGTACGACTAAAACCGCTTCCTGCGGATTAACCTTCTGTCCAGAGCCACACTTTGGCGTCATCTCTAACAATTCAACTGAAGTGTTAGCGCTGTTCAATGCTTGTCAAGAAACTCTCCGACCAGTGGAGCAAAGAGCGGGCGTTTCAAGATGGGCGACCGGAGGTCACCATTTAGCTTCTTTGGTTATAGGATTTATTCTAAACAGCGAATACAGCCGCAAAAACCTCGACGACACCTAACCATTTAAGGGGGGCTATACTCAGTTGCACTGATTGGCATATCCGAGCCGTTATTGAGCAATATCGTACAAGGAGTTCTGATGCCGTTGCGTTTGACAATCACCAACTATCACGAGCTCACGCGCGGCCAACCCGCGGAGTTCGAGCTTGATTGCGGTGAACTGAAAATCGGCCGCAGCCCCAAGAATGACTGGATACTTCCAGACCCGAAGCGCCTGGTATCCGGCCAGCATTGCGTCATTGAGCTGCGTGACGGCACCTACTACCTGACCGACACCAGCACCAATGGCGTGCAGTTGGTGAACGCCGGCGTGCACACGCACCGCGGCAACAGCGAACCCTTACGGGACGGCGAACTGCTGCGCGTGGGCGAGTACGACATTTTGGTGCAGATCAACGATGCTCCACAGATCATCAACGCGGCGCCTGGGATGAGTGATCCCTTTGCCGGCTTCGATGCGCCGATGGAGCGTCAGGCGCCTGACGAGATTCCCGACGCGCCCCCGGCCGTGGCCGATCACATTCCGGCCGAGCACCATGATTTTCCCCCACCGGAGCCACTGCCTCCGAGCACGCCCCCGGCCAGCGAAACCGGCGCAACGCCGGCGATTCTGGGGGACTGGGACCCCTTCGCCGAGCTGGGCATAGGCCCGGCGCCTGTAGCGCCGCCCACCCCGCAAGCACAGCCGCAACCATTGCCAGCGCCACCGGAGAATATGGCCTGCAGTACACCAGCCCCGACCGCCCAGTTGGCGGCCGTTTCGACGCCAGCGTCCGCAAATGGGAGCTGCGATGAGGTGCTGGAAGCCTTTCTCAGGGGCGCCGGGCTCGACCAGTTGCGTATCGATAGAGACGAAACCTGCGCTCAGATGGAGGCCATCGGCCGTAGCTACCGTCATATGGTGGAAGGGTTGATCGAGGTGCTACGCGCCCGTGCCAGCCTCAAGGGTGAGTTCCGCATGGCCCAAACCATGATCCGCCCGGTGGAGAACAACCCCCTCAAATTCGCCCCCAATGTCGATGAGGTGCTGCTGTTGTTGCTGCGCGCCGACAATCAAGCCTTCATGCCGGCCGACCAGGCCATCGAGGAAAGCTTCGACGACCTCAAAGCGCATCAATTGGCCGTTATGGCCGGCGTACAAGCCTCGATCAAACATCTGCTCAAGCGATTTCAACCGGCGGTATTGGAAGCGCGCTTGAGTAAGCCTTCGGGTATTGGCGCTTTGCTACCAGGTGCACGCCAAGCGCATTACTGGGAGTTGTTCACGGAACTTTATGCATGCATTTCCAGAGAGGCCGAAGATGATTTAGAGGACTTGTTCGGGCGCGAATTCAGTCGTGCTTATGAAGAACAAAGTGCGAAGCTGCGCAAAGGTTAAGTGCTATTAAATAGTTGATAAATCTTGTTGGGTTGCCGGTAGTTCCAAATTGGAAATAATAAATGTCATTGAGGACGACGACATGTCAAAGCTACTGATGTTCGCAAAACAGGGTACTTGCCGCTTATGAAGATCCCATTTATTTCAACGCCTTCGGCTTCGGGGCACTTAGAAGGGTTGCCAATCAGAACTCTGATTGGTAGCGTCCTGTGTTCGAGAAGTTGCTCATAGTGAACTTGGGCGCATGAATGAACAGGGAGTATCCATGGAATCGGAACTGGAGATTTGCGATCGGCATCTGTACGTACTTGAACTTGCAGGTGGAAAATTTTATGTCGGCCAAGCCAAAGATCCAGATCGACGAATCAGAAAACACTTTAATGGATCAGGCTCTCAGTGGACACGTATGCACCGTCCTGTGCGAGAGGTCTCGCGCGAACTGCTGGCAGGCGTGGATTATCGAGCGGGTGAAATTGCAGAAAACACCCTGGTGGTTCAACTCATGCGCCTGCATGGCTACCAGAATGTCCGAGGTGGATTTTTCACAAGTATCAGCGCCGAAATGGTTGTCAAAGGACTAATCAGTCATGGCTACGAAGAAGCCTTCCAGCTTCTCGACACTTCTGTCGAGAAGCTGGAAGGCTTGTCGATGGGCGTGGTTGACCTTGTAAACCCGGTGATACCGTCAGAACACTCGGTATTTGTGCTTCGCTTGGAAGGAGAGAAATTTTTTGTGGGCTACAGCACGAACCCAACGACACGTATCGCTCGGCATTTTGCAGGCAAAGCATCGGACTGGACTGCCTTTTACAAACCAGCAGAGGTGTTGTTTACGCGATCATTGGGCTCTATCACGACGTCCGCCGCAGCAGCAAAAACTGCCGAAGCCACGGTCGCTTTGATGCGCTTGGCCGGTTGGAAAAATGTTAGGGGAGGGCCGTGGAATCGCATGGACAACGCCGAAATCGCGAAACTACTCAACGCTCATGGCTATCACGATGTTCCGGCTGAGCGTCCTTGCTAGGTAAGTCCTTGGTGGCAGGTCATGCTTGTTTGCAACTTCTGGGTTAGCAAATTCAGAACAGCGAATCCTCCTTGAGCAACGAAGAACTCATCGAACTCAGATCGCATCTGCAATCCGGGTCAGAAGAAACCATTGCCCTTGGCGGCCATTCATTCCGCCTTTCCGTTGGTAGTTTATTTTTCGGCAGTGGCAAGAACCCCTCAAAATATTACCTGGAAATGACACGTTGGAGATTATCGCCGTCATTGACCAAGCATTGCGCTGATGATGAGAGACCAGGGCTGAGCTCCAACACCTCGACGATGTAGTCTTGGTTTTCACCCACGAGCCATTAGGTGGAAGGCGTTTTTGGCGCGAAAAATCGCAATTCAGGAGGTCGCAGGGCATCTGTTGTCGCCTTTCACAAATCCGCGCTCCTGCCTCAACCCCTTGATTCACCTCACGAAATTTAACCTTGATATAAAACTGCGTTTTTTTGCGAACAAATAAACGCAGCTTCAGGTTATGACCCCCTAATAATTCAATAAGTTACAATCCTGCGTTTTTTTGGACAAGTGGTATTTTGGGGATCAGGAGGTAAGCGTAAAATGGAGCTATAGAAGTCCCCAAAGGACGTAGAATCATGATTCACGTTGGCGGATTCGTTAAAACGAAGCGAGACACGGCGGTGCAGAGACATGTGTGATATATGCCTCGATGTCTTCTAGATTCCAGTCTATGAGTGAGGTGCCGTTTGAAAAGCTCCAATTAAGCATCTGCATCAACGCGCTGGTTTCCATTGTGTATAGGTCAGATGCCGTATCAGGAGTCCAAGCATGAGCTACCCAGCGTAGATAACGGTCGCAATACCACAGATTGATGAAAGGCTTGGAAGCTTGATCAACCGCACTGAGCCGCTGGCGCACATGGTCGTTCTCAGGAAATTTGTAGTCTTGGTTTGGCCACCAATGGTCGTAGGGAGCGAACATAGGGAAAGGGGCAAATGGCGGCACAATCCAGATTCTCCCAGACTAAAATGCAGTATGAGCTCACGGTCTTTCTATAGGTTTAGCAGATGATTAAAGGGCATGACGTGCGGCCGAGATGCAGATGATCAGGGAGCGGGGTTTTGTGATCGGACAGCGCGTACGCCAGATGAAGTGAACGCTGCAAACTCATGAATTCTACGGCAACTGGGTTTCGTGAAAAAACGAGCGTAGGTTTGTGATAACCGACATCTGTAAAAGTTCCAGCATGACATATTATTTAACATAATATACATTACACGTAACAGTGTGTTTCGAGATTAGCCCGGTTGCACGCAAATTTTGAAGCCCTCAATTCACCCAAACCCCTCATCCTGCGTCAGCTTTCCAATCAGCTCCGAATGCTCGGGAAACTGCTCTCTGAGCTTCTGTCGACTGCCCATCTCCATATCTGCAAAATCAAACCCTGGTGAAACCGCTTCACTGATCAAACCGTATTCCGCTAAACCATTCATAAGCTGCGAAGCTTTCCAGACGCCACCAGGTACATGCAGCTGCAAACATTGCCCGGCGATAACGTCGCTGCCCATCACCACAGTTTTCAACGTGCCGTCTGGAAAAATCAGGCTGTACTGAATCGGGTTTCCCAAATGGTAGTAATGAACGATGTCCGATTGATTCAGGTGGAAATGACCGATCGGCGAATCCTTGGTCAGCAAGTAATAAATTGAAGTCATCAAGTGACGTTGACCACCATTGATCTCGACCATAGCGTGGTGATCAGATTGAAAGGTTCTTCGGTAGAAACCGCCTTCCATGTGAGGCTCCAGAGCCAATGCGGCGATTACTGCTACAGCGCCGGGAATATGAATATCGAGCTCACGATTGGTCATGTGGATTGCCCTCCTTAAAAATACTTAAACTATTATATAAATCGTATCGATAGATTATAACTATGCTAAATGGTTGTTTAGTCGTTTTAACTCAAAGCGTTTAAAAGCGTGAGCAAACGCAATTCGTCAGCTTGACTCTATCGCTACCCCTGCCCTCGCAACACCGCAATATCCCGCTTGGGAGGTATGCCAAACAGACGGCTGTATTCGCGGCTGAACTGGGACGGGCTTTCATATCCGACCTTGTAAGCTGCGCTGGATACGTCCTGGTGTTCATTGAGCATCAATCGCCTTGCCTCGTTCAGTCGCAGCCATTTTTGGTACTGCAATGGGCTCATTGTGGTGAGTTGGCGGAAATGGTGGTGAAAGGTCGGAGTGCTCATCTGCACTCGGGCCGCAAGTTCATCGACGCGAAGCGCTGAGGTGTAATTCAACTTCAGCCAATCGATGGCTTTGGCGATCCGATAACCTTGGCCATCGACAGAAGTTATTTGTCGAAGGCGGCTCGCCTGATCACTTTGCAAGAGACGGTAGTGAATCTCGCGCTGGATCAAGGGGGCGAGAACAGGAATGGACTCCGGCTCATCGAGCAGTGCCAATAAGCGCTCGAATGACGCCAGCATTGCAGGGGTTACTGAACCAATTCCTACCCCCTTCGCAACTGATCGATCACGGGTTGGCGGCAGGTCACTTTGTGCTATCAGCTCAGCCAGCATGCGCAGATCGAGCTTCAAAGTCAGTCCCAGGCATGGCTGTTCCGGGCTTGCCACCAGCACTTCTGAATTGGCAGGCAAGTCCAATGAGGTGATCAGAAATCGCGACGTGTCATACGGGTAGCCTTCACCGCCTACCCAGAGCTGTTTCTCACCCCGGGCGACGAGGATGATGCTTGGCTCGACCATGCAGACGACGGGCGGCGATGGATGTTCGCGCCTGAAGAAGCCTAGGCCCGTAATGGGCGTTCCGTAATCACCTGGTTTCGGAATCTGCGCGCCGATGATCTGCGCAAGCGTTTCTTGCGGCGATGTCTGTTGAGGCGCGGTGTCGTGTTTGATCGTCATGTTCGTCTTGTACCTCTTCGCTGAACTCTAACTCGCCAGTTCACGACCGTCCAAAAAAAAACAGAGACTCATAGAATCAGGCAAGTAATCCAGCGGAATGCACTACAGGGAGTATGGGCAGAGCCGGATAATGTTCATCCGACACACCCATTGAGGAATCTCCCATGACGTCAAGTATCGCTTCGTGATCGACAACGCCATGTGGGCTGATTAAGCACTTGGGTCAAAACACTCCAGCAAACTCCAACTCAATCGAAAGGACTATCCGGTGAAAGGAATTTTTCTTGCCCTGGGGCTTCTCGTTACCTCTTTTTCTTCAATGGGAGCCGATATGTCAAACGGCGCGGACAACTTCAATAAAAGCGAGAAAGTGACCGTTGAAAAGGTCACCTTCAAAAATCAATACGGTATGAAGGTGGCGGGCAACCTGTTCACCCCGAAAGACCTCGCCCCCAAATCCAGGAACGCCGCCATCATCGTCGGCCATCCAATGGGGGCGGTGAAGGAGCAGAGTGCGAACTTGTACGCCACCAAAATGGCCGAACAAGGATTTGTCACACTGTCCCTGGATTTGTCCTTCTGGGGCGAGAGCGAGGGCACGCCTCGCCAGGCCGTCTCGCCTGATATTTATGCAGAAGACTTCAGTGCCGCCGTGGACTTTCTCGGCACTCACCCAATTGTCGATCCTGAGCGAATCGGCGTCCTCGGCATCTGCGGCAGTGGCAGCTTCGCTATCAGTGCGGCCAAGATTGATCCGCGCATGAAGGCCATCGCCACCGTCAGCATGTACGACATGGGTGCGGCCAACCGTAACGGTCTCAAACACGCAGTGACTGCGGAACAACGCCAGCAGATCATTCGCGACGCCACCGAACAGCGCTATGCCGAGTTCCAGGGTGGCGAAATCCGCTACACCGGCGGCACGCCGCTCAAACTGACCAGCAATGCCGTGGGTGACGAGTTCTACGATTTCTATCGCACCCACCGAGGCGAAGTCACTCCGGCGGGCGCATCGCCGCAGACAACCACCATGCCGATGCTGACCAGCAACGTGAAGTTCATGAACTTCTATCCGTTCAATGACATCGAGACTATCTCCCCTCGCCCGCTGCTGTTCATTGCCGGCGCCCAGGCACACTCACGCGAGTTCAGTGAGGACGCCTACAAGCGGGCCGCCGAGCCTAAAGAGTTGCTCATTATTCCAGTTGCCGGACACGTGGATCTTTACGACCGGGTCAACCTCATTCCATTCGCCAAGTTGACCACGTTCTTCAAAAACAACCTGAAGTAGCCTGATCGGTGTTGCGATTGGTGGCTTCTGGTCATTGTTGGACGTGACGATCACCGTGCGCTGTCGATGATTTGGCCACCGTCCGGCGTCAGGCTGTAACCCGTCAGGAATTGTGCATCCTTGCTGGCGAGGAATAGCACGACCGGCGCAATGTCCTCTTCGGGTGATCCGTAACGGCCAAGTACGTTAGTGGGTGCTGGCGCATTCGTTGTGGCGCGGCCAATACCGCGACCGGCTCCGGTGACGATGGCTACTTTCCCATTGAGTCGAGTCATATAAGTCTCCTTTATTTAAGAGGGGTTTGGATGACCGCCGTCAGCGGTGGGTAAGGCGACAGAAGATCACGAACAGCGTTTTGTGTCATGAAGGAGGCAACCAAGAGGATGAGTCCTACGATTGCCGGGATAGAGCCTTTGGGCTTGCGAACACCGAGGTGTGCTAAAGCGGAGAGCAGCAGGTGATAAAACATGCCGGCATAGGCAAGATCACTGAGCGCCACGTTAAAGCGCCACAGAATCGCGGCAGGACCAAGGACCTTGACCACGATCATGAAAGGCACCAGGTGGGAGGCTGAATAGCCCAACTCCGCCTGTGCATTTCGAACATAGTCGCCCTTGGCGATGTACATGGAGGCAGAAGCGAAATAGAGCAGCGACAGCAGTGCCGTGCTGATCCAATAAACATAGTTTTCGATCATGAGGTTTTTCCCAAGCAAGCGTTAATGCGTCGACTCAAGTCAAAGATGTCGCCTAATATGAAAAGCTACAAGTAGGATGAAAAAGTGGTGCTTAGTATGGAAAACCAGACTAATGGTGACGATCAGATCAACATGCACGAGGAAATGCGCCGTGCATTTGCGCTGCTTTCAGGCAAGTGGAAGCTGGAAATCATGTGGTTGTTGAACCAGCGAATCTATCGTTTCGGAGAACTGCGCAAGGCGATTAGCGGCATCACCCAGCACATGCTGACGGCACAACTTCGTGAGCTCGAAAACGATGGGCTGGTGTCGCGAACAGTCTTCGCGCAAGTGCCCCCACGTGTCGAATATGAAATGACGGCAAAGGCCCGTGCGCTCGGGCCGACGATGGAGGCACTCGCGTTATGGTGGCGCGAGTATGGGAAAAGCGTGCCGGTGAAGCCAAACCCGCGCGGCCGTAAACCCAAGATCACTTAAGCATCGGGCGATGCTGCCACTTTGATTAGTGTCAGGGGTAGACCTTAATTGTTCTTGAGGAATGTTTTTCGAGCCTTGGCACTTCAATCAATGGGCTGTTTTGCCATGGAGATCGCGGGAAGCTCCTTCGAGGGTTTTCCATAGACTGCGCATCGTAGGGTTCTCATTGGTGATGGAGCAGTAGGAGCGTATCTCCAGTCGCGTACTCCATTCATCACCACCTGCTTTTACCAACTGACCTCGCTGAAGCTCGTCAATGACAGCGCTTTGTGGCAACCATGCCACGCCATACCCTTCTATCGCCATTCGCATCAAAAGCATCGCCATGTCTGCCTCATAGCACCGTTCCAGCACACTCACACTTGGGCCATTTTTGATGACTATGTCGGCAACGCGACCTAGAAAAGTTGTGGCCGTATAAGCGAGGTGAGGCACAGCTTTAGCTGAGGTGCCGGGCAAGCGATACAGCGGTTGCCCCTTCTTGTCAGGGGCACACAACGGAATAAAGGCGTCATGTCCCAACGTCAGGCATCCGAACTTTTCCGGGTCTAGAAGAATGGGGGCCAGAGGATGGTGGTAGACGATCATCAGATCGCAACTCCCCTCCTCCAGGGCTATGACGGCGTCATGAATGTTCGCGGCAACGACTCGGGCGTTGAACTGCTCATTGTGCTGCTGAAATTGGGTTAGCCATTTGGGTAGAAACGTCATTGAAAGGCTGTGGCCAGCAGTCACCTGGATGGATCGCCCGGGCATTCGCTCAACCTCGCGCAGGGCTGAGCGCAGTCTCAATAACCCTGCTAATGCCTCGCGGCCTTCTTCACAAAAACTTCGCCCCGCAGGTGTGAGCTGAACGGGATAAGTACCGCGATCTACCAACTCCGCGCCTACCCATTCCTCAAGTGACCGTATGCGACGCGACAGAGCCGACTGGGTCACGCAGCGAACCTCCGCAGCCCGAGAAAAGTTCTTCCACTCGGAAATCGCTAAAAGATCATCCAACCATTTGATTTGCATAACGGCACCTCAAGCCCCGAACGCGAAGTGTACTGCGCCGCAGTCAGGACAAAGCACAAGTTTCGAAAACTATTCCAAAAGCGCATGAGGCTATCGGAATTACTCATCAAGACCTTTCAATCCCACCCCTAGAATCGAAAACGTTGAAGCGATGCCATAGAGCTTCGCCCCAATGACACTTGTCTCCTGCCAAGTAAAAAAAGCAAAAAAACCACTTGAGGAAAGCTCCGTGAAGAAAAATAAACTTCCGCGTCGGATCGCAATTGGCATCGCCTTGGGCGTGCTTGTCGGTTGGGCGTGCCACCATTTCGCAGGGAGCGAACAAAGCGCCAAAGAGATCGCGTCTTACTTCTCGATGGTCACCGACATTTTTTTACGCATGATCAAGATGATCATCGCTCCGCTGGTATTCGCTACGTTGGTCGGTGGCATTGCCAGCATGGGGAACTCCCGCTCGGTTGGGCGCATTGGCCTAAGAGCCATGGTCTGGTTCGTCACCGCTTCGGTGATCTCGCTGGCAATCGGCATGGGCCTGGTCAACCTGTTCCAACCCGGTGCGGGGCTGAACATGGAGGTCGTCCAGCATGCGGCAAGCCCCGTGGTGGTCAACACTGGGGATTTCAGCCTCAAGGTATTCATCAGTCACGTATTTCCCCGCAGCATTGCTGAAGCAATGGCCAACAACGAAATCCTGCAAATCGTGGTGTTCTCGTTGTTCTTCGGGTTTGCCTTGGCGGGTGTGAAACGAGCTGGTTACACGACGATTGTCGATAGCATCGAAGAGCTGGCCAAGGTGATGTTCAAGGTCACGGACTTCGTCATGGCCTTCGCGCCCATTGGGGTTTTCGCAGCCATCGCATCGGCTATCACCACGCAAGGCCTTGGCTTGATAGTCGATTACGGAAAACTGATTGCCGAGTTCTACTTGGGCATTGTGCTTCTGTGGTGCGTCTTGTTCGCTGCCGGCTATCTGTTCCTGGGTCGCTCAGTGTTTACCTTGGGCAAGCTGATCCGCGAACCTGTGCTGTTGGCATTCTCGACTGCCAGTAGCGAGTCCGCGTATCCGAAAACCATGGAGGCACTGGAGAAGTTTGGTGCGCCGAAGCGCGTATCCAGCTTCGTTCTACCGCTGGGTTACTCATTCAACCTTGATGGTTCAATGATGTATCAAGCGTTCGCCATCATGTTCATTGCTCAGGCCTACAACGTTGACTTGAGCTTCACACAGCAACTGCTCATCTTGCTGACGCTGATGATTACCAGCAAGGGAATGGCCGGTGTAGCCCGAGCATCGGTGGTTGTGGTGGCGGCTACGTTACCCATGTTCAATCTTCCCGAAGCCGGTATTTTGCTAATCCTTGGCATTGACCAATTCCTTGATATGGCCAGGACTGCCACCAACGTAGTTGGCAATAGCATCGCGACGGCTGTGGTTGCCAAATCAGAACCACATGAAGAAGTTGAAGAAGCGCCCGGCACGAAATCTCCGCTCCCGATTCATACTGTAGCCACCGCCTGAGAACCTGAACATGAAAGGTAAATCGAAGCCGTCCAGCGGGTCATCGTTTGCTCGCAAACTAGGTATCGTCGGCGGACTTGGCTCACTGGCCGGCGGCGATCTTTTCTACAAATTGGTGAAGTCCAGAGCTGTTTTGGAGGATCAAGGTCGCTATCACTTTCTGTTTGAGCAACACCCCTTCAAAGACGTCCTGATGCCCCTGGACCGGGGCGCTAACATGACCTCCAGGAAGTTCTACGTTTTTCAGGTTTGTCAGACATTCGAGGCAAGCGAAGTAAATGCCGTTTTACTACCTTGCTTTGCCAGTCACACCTTTCGGGAGGAAATTCAGGAGGAAATAGGCATACCCGTCCTGGATATGATGGCTGCGTTACGCAAGCATATTGATCACGTCGCTGAACGCGGCAGTACGTTGGGAATCATCGCGTCCGACTATGTTCGGCACTCCGGGCTGTTTGAGCGCTATTTCGGCAATGACTTCAAGCTCGTGTATCCAGATGATGACGAGCAGTCCGGGTTGATGGACGCGATGTATGGCGTTAATGGCATCAAAGACGGGTACCTCGACGGGGTGCCGCTAGAGTGTGTTTATCAGGCGTGCCTTTCGCTTCAGGATCAGGGAGCCACTCTCATATTGCCGGGTATGACTGAGTTCTCATTGATCTGTGGTGATCTGCAACGGCGAGGCATCACGGCTCTGGACATCAACGAGATTTATGCCGGTTTCGCGACGTCGCAAAGCGGCCAGTTGACTCGTCCGCCGTTCAAATTAGGAATAGTTGGCGGAGTTGGGCCGGCAGCAACAGTCGACTTCATGGGGAAGGTTGTTGCGCATACACCGGCAGGCCGAGATCAGGAGCACATTAAAATGGTGGTCGAACAAAACCCCCAGATTCCTGATCGCACAGCCAACCTGCTGTATGACGAAACCGATCCGACAATGGCGATGTATGCAACATGCAAACGTCTTGAAAGCGCTGGAGCCAATGCCATTGCGATTCCATGCAACACGGCTCACGCCTTCGTCGAGCGCATCCAGTCGCACCTGCGTGTACCCATAGTGAATATGTTGACTGAGACGGTGGAGGCTATCGCTCAGCGATACGGTGCTGGCAAAACCGTAGGGCTGCTAGCGACGTCCGGCACCATCAAAAGTCAGGTCTATCACGAGGCAGCCCGGCGAGCAGGACTGCACGTCATCACCCCTGGCGTGGATTACCAAGTGTTGGTCATGGAGTCGATTTATGGAGAACGTGGCGTTAAAGCGGGTTTCACTGGGGGTATTTGCAAAGACCAGCTTCTAACCGCCGCAGAGCACTTATGTGAGCTGGGCGCTGATGTGCTCATCCTGGGTTGTACAGAGCTGCCCCTGATGCTCGAACATAGCGAAGCTTACAAGATAAAAAAACATACGGTGGCGTTGATCGACCCGACAACTATTTTGGCATTGAAGTGCATTGAGCTTGCCCGTGAAAATACGGTCAAGCCTCACAGACACTAGCCCGTATCAGCTAAAAAAAAGGCCCTTCTCGGGCCTTTTTTGTACTCAAATCAAACTCACTTGGTAAGCCAGGACTCGACAGTGGCGGAGCCGAATTTAGATTTCCATTCCCTGAGTGTCTTCTGGTTGCCGCCCTTGGTCTCGACGACTTCGCCAGTGTTTGGATTTTTGTAGATCTTCACCTGGCGCGGCTTGCGTGTGCCGGATTTCGGCGCGGTTGCTGATGCGCGACGGCCAGTTTGTGGCTCAAGAAGATTGATCACGTCTTTCAGGCTATAGCCGTATTTGGCTAGCAAATCACGCAGCTTCTTTTCGAAATCAATTTCCTTTTGAAGGCCTGCATCACCTTTTAGTGCTTCGAGCGCCTGGAGCTGTTTAGCCAGATGTTTTTCGAGTTGACGGAACTCTGCTAGCTTGGACATGTAAACCTCATATGTGTTTTGTATGTATGTACATGTGACAGAGCCCGCTAAGAAAAAGTCCCCCTGCAATGACCGTTGATTGATCTAAATCAGATGATTGAACAGCAAATAAAGTCAGCTTGTTGTCTCAAGCCTCCTGCTTTGGAGTCATACCATGTCGGCCATTTCTTTTTGCTGTTCAGAACCCCAAAAGCCATCTTCGATGAGACTACCTGGCGATAAAACTGTTCGATGGGCACTTTCCGGACCTTGAGCATGACAATCAGGGCTATGGTCAATGTGTTGAGCAGATCAAGGGGTTTGCGATGGCCGACTCAAGCAAGAAAATGAGCCTCATGGGGCTCACCACATTGGTGACGGTGAACATGATGGGGTCGGGCATCATCATGTTGCCGACGAGCATGGCCCAACTCGGGGCCGTTTCGTTGCTTTCATGGGTCGTCACTGCCGTCGGTTCCATGGCCATCGCGTACTGTTTTTCCCAGTGTGGCATCTACTGTCTGCGCTCAGGCGGGTTGTCTGCCTATACCGAAGAGGCGCACGCCAAATCAGGCTTCTTCCTCTGTTCGTATCTGTATTTTCTCTCGCTGGGCATCGCCAACGTGGCCGTCGCCATCTCCGCGGTGGGCTACATGACATCGTTCGTGCCCTGGCTGGGCAGTGGCGCCATTCCTCTGTTCATCGGTACGGTTGGCCTGCTCTGGTTGACCACCGCGGCCAACTTCGGTGGCCCCGGTATCACCGGCAAGATCGGTGCGATTACCGTGTGGGGTGTGATCATCCCGGTGGCCGGCTTGAGTATCATCGGTTGGTTCTGGTTCAAGCCCGATGTGCTGATTGCCGCCTGGAATCCGAACAACCTGCCGATCTCCGACGCCATCAGCAAGGCGATTCCCCTGACCTTGTGGGCGTTCCTCGGTATGGAGTCGGCGGCGCAGGCCTCCGATGCGGTGGAAGATCCCAAGCGCACCGTACCGTTGGCCTGCCTGTTCGGCACGCTGGGTGCGGCAGTGGTCTATGTGCTGTCGACTACGGTCATTCAGGGCATCATACCCAATGCCGAACTGGCCAACTCTTCGGCCCCCTTCGCGCTCGTCTATGCACATATGTTCAACCCCACGGTCGGCAACATCGTCATGGCGCTGGCAGTGATGGCCTGTGTTGGTTCGCTGCTGGGCTGGCAGTTCACCCTGGCGCAAACGGCCAAAATGACCGCTGACCAAGGGATGTTTCCGAAATTGTTCAGCAAGGTCAGCGCACAGGATGCGCCCATTGTCGGCATGCTCGTCTGCGGCGTCTTGCAGACCTTGATGGCACTGTCGACCATCTCGCCCAATGCCAGCGCCCAGTTCGGAAAGCTCGTCAGCCTGGCGGCCGTGACCAACCTGATCCCATACGTGACAGCCGCCACCGGCCTGCTGGTCATGATGTACAAAGCCAAAGTCAGCGCAGGGGTCTACACCCGCAACACGACGCTATTACTGATCGCCGTGGCCTATTCGTTGTACGCCCTTTATGCCTGCGGCAAGGATGCCGTATTCGGTGGCCTCATTGTCCTTACATTCGGCTACCTGCTCTATGGCTTCCTCTCCAAGCGTTTTGTCGATGCGTCTCCAACCGCTCAGACCAGGGCCGGCAATCCTTAGCTGTAATCTTCAGGACAGCACAGACATCCGAATGCGGGGCGCCAGGATATGAACGTACAACTGACCAAAGCCACTAACTTGCTGTTCGTCTGCCTGCTCACAATGGTGCCGGTACTGGCCGGTGCCAATACCCTTGAACGCGTGCGGGCGAGCAATGCCTTCACCCTCGGTTACCTGCCGGACTTCGCACCGTTTAGCGTCCAGAAAGGCGACAAAGCCAGCGGTTATGCGATCGAGCTTTGTCTGAAGGTCTCCGACAAAATCAAGACCGAGCTGGGTTTGCCCGCGTTGCAGGTACGTTACCGCCCCGTCTCCATCAACGACGAGATGAGTGCCGTGAGCTCGGGCGAGATCGACATCCTCTGTACGCCGACGCCACCCACATTGGCGCGACGCAAGCATGTGAGTTTCTCGGTACCGATCTACACGGCCGGCCTTTCGGCAGTGGTGCGCCAGGAAGCACCTGAGGCGTTGCTCAATGTACTAAACGGCAAAGTAGCCCATACCGGACCGACCTGGCGTGCGACCGTCAACCATGGGCTGTCCAACCAAACCTATGCCGCCACCGCGGGCGGAATCACCGAGGCATGGATCCGTCAGCAGATGCGATTACTCGGTGTGGTGGCCACCCTGGTCACGGTCGAGAACACTGAAGCAGGCCTCAAACTGGTCGCCGAAGGCAAAGCCGATGCCTTCTTCGCCGAGCGCATGATGCTGAAGAATCTCCTCGCCAATAACCATTCCGCAGGAAATCTGGTCTTGCTGGATCGAGTTTTTGAGTACTCGCCGACTGCAATGGCGGTGGATCGAGACGATGAAGATTTCCGTTTGCTGGTGGACACCGCACTGAGTGAAATGTATCGATCGGGCGAGATCGAGCAGGCATACGGCACCTACCTGGAAGGCATTACCGACACGGACAAAAAGCTGTTCAAGGTCTATGCGATACCTTAGAGGCAAGTCTAAAAAGTACAACGACAAAAAAGCCCGGCTTGCCGACGGTAGCGTCTCGAAGATCGCTATCGCCGGCAGGCCGGGCTCCTAAAGCAAAATGCCGCTTAAATGTTTCGCATCAACAGCACTTCGGTCCCGCCTTGCTGCCGTAACGAGCCTCCTGACGTTCGCGAAAGAACACCTCGTAGCTCATCAACGGTTTGTCCGGGTGTTTGGTTTGCATATGCTCAACGTAATTGTCGTAGTCAGGCATGCCAACCATCAAGCGCGCGGCCTGACCGAGGTATTTGCCGAGGCGACTCAGGTCATTGAACATGGGCACCCTCCTCCATCAAGCATCCGGCAGAGCCTGGAACGGCGCTTCTTTATCCGTACGTTCTTTAGTGCCCCAGGCGGCAATGCCAACCTTGAGTGCAAAGAACAGGATGCTGAACACCACGAGCAAAAACAGCGCCGTCAGCGTTGCGTTGGTGTAGGCGTTGTAGATCACATGCTGCATCTGTTCGATGCTCTTGGCCGGCGCCAAAACCTGCCCGTTGGCCAACGCATCGCTGTACTTCTTCGCCAGCGCCAGGAAGCCGATCGCCGGGTTGGCGTCGAACAGCTTGATGAAG
The DNA here is from genome assembly GCF_019947395.1 of Pseudomonas sp. BF-R-26. Taxonomy (NCBI): domain Bacteria; kingdom Pseudomonadati; phylum Pseudomonadota; class Gammaproteobacteria; order Pseudomonadales; family Pseudomonadaceae; genus Pseudomonas; species Pseudomonas sp. BF-R-26. Next base: position 22,416 of record NZ_JAGYGK010000007.1, read on the forward strand.
CCTGCGGTGGTGGTGCAGATCAACAACCACACCGCTGGCAGCATGGTCACCCAGACGTAGCGTTGGCGTTTCATTTTGATCAGCACGACGGTCGCCAGCATCAGCGCGATACCAGCCAGCATCTGGTTGGAGATACCGAACAGCGGCCACAAGGTGTTGATGCCACCCAGCGGGTCGATCACGCCTTGGTACAGCAGGTAACCCCACATCGCCACGCAACCGGCCGTTGCGATCAGGTTGGCAGTCCAGGACTCGGTGCGTTTCAGCGCCGGCACGAACGAGCCGAGCAAGTCCTGCAGCATGAAACGCCCCGCACGGGTACCGGCGTCGACGGCAGTCAGGATGAACAGCGCTTCGAACAGGATTGCGAAGTGGTACCAGAACGCCATGGTGTTTTCACCCGGCAGAAGGTGGTGCAGGATCTGCGCGATACCGACCGCCAGGGTCGGCGCACCACCGGCACGGGCCAGGATGGTGGTTTCACCGATGTCCTTGGCCACCGCTTGCAGCGCTTCCGGGGTAATTGCAAAACCCCAGCTGCTGACGGTCTGAGCCACCGAAACAGCATCGGAGCCTACAAGGGCTGCGGGGCTGTTCATGGCGAAGTACACGCCAGGCTCGATTACCGAAGCGGCAACCATGGCCATGATGGCGACGAAGGATTCCATCAGCATGCCGCCGTAACCGATGTAACGGGCATGGCCTTCACTGGCGAGCAGCTTCGGCGTGGTGCCGGAAGCAATCAGTGCGTGGAAGCCGGACACCGCGCCACAGGCAATGGTGATGAACAGGAACGGGAACAACCCACCCTTCCATACCGGCCCGGTGCCGTCGATGAACTGAGTCAATGCCGGCATTTTCAGGTCGGGCATGGTGATCAAAATGCCGATCGCCAGCGCAACGATGGTGCCGATTTTGAGGAAGGTCGACAGGTAGTCACGCGGCGCCAGGATCAGCCATACCGGCAGAACCGCCGCGACAAAACCGTAGCCGATCAGCATCCAGGTGATCTGGATTCCGGTGAAGGTAAAGGCTTTGGCCCAGACCGGGTCAGCGGCAATCTGCCCGCCCAGCCAGATCGAACCCAGCAGCAACGCCACGCCGATCACCGAAATTTCACCGATGCGACCCGGGCGGATGTAGCGCATGTAAATGCCCATGAACATCGCGATCGGGATGGTCGCCATCACCGTGAAAATGCCCCAAGGGCTTTCGGCCAGGGCCTTGACCACGATCAGCGCCAGCACCGCGAGGATGATGATCATGATCAGGAAGCAGCCGAACAGCGCGATGGTCCCGGGGATGCGGCCCATTTCTTCACGGACCATGTCGCCCAGGGAGCGGCCGTTGCGGCGGGTGGACATGAACAGGACCATGAAGTCCTGCACCGCACCGGCCAGCACCACCCCGGCAATCAGCCACAGCGTACCGGGCAGGTAGCCCATCTGCGCCGCCAATACCGGACCGACCAGCGGCCCCGCGCCAGCGATGGCTGCGAAGTGGTGACCAAAGAGTACGTGTTTGTTGGTCGGCACGTAGTCCAGACCATCATTGTTGAGTACGGCGGGAGTGGCTCGATTGGGATCGAGTTGCATCACCTTGGTGGCGATGAACAGGCTGTAATAGCGGTATGCGACGAGATAAATAGCGACTGCTGCGACTACGATCCAGAGGGCGTTGATGGCTTCGCCGCGGCGCAGGGCCACGACACTTAGCGCAAACGCTCCCAGGACAGCCACGGCAAACCAGGCGAGGTGTTTAGCCAGACGGGGCATAGCGTGTCTCCTGCCGACAACCAGTGGCTGCGGCGGTAATTATTATAATTGTGTCCGCATTGCGGAGCGGACCCAATATCCGCCCATGCTGTCGACAAATAAATCCGCGTTACTACGTACGTGGCGTCTACGTAGTTCTACGTAGATACCGCTGATCTCTCAGTCGAAATGCAACACCTGTGGGAGCGGCTGTGGCGAGGGGGCTTGCCCCCGTTTGAGTGCGTAGCACTCACAAAATCTTTGGTACATCAGAGATTTTTTGGGGCTGCTTCGCAGCCCAACGGGGGCAAGCCCCCTCGCCACAGCCCGGTCCCACAAGGTTCTGCGTTTCATCGCGGCCGCAGGTCATTCTGTTCAGCACTGCTACTGGAGGCGCGTATCTTTGGCATATGATGCCGGGCCTTCGCCTTCCCTCGGTCTGGCCAGGAGTAGAGATGCAGCTCAAACACAAAATCGTCGCGCTCGGGATTCTGCCGCTGGTGTTGGCGATCGCGGTCATCTGCGCGCTGGTGATTTCCCTGAACCGGCAACTGGGTGATCAACAGGCGCAACTGATCGAAGACAGCATTCTGGCCAGCAAGCGCGCAGAACTGAAAAACTACGTCGAAATGGCGCAGAGCCTGATCGCGCCGCTGTACGACGACGGTCGGGGCGATGAGCGCGCGCAGCAACAAGTGCTGGAAGAACTGCGCAAGCTCAGCTTTGGCATCAACGGCTACTTCTTCGTCTACGACCGCGAGGGCCGCAGTCTGATGCACGCGCGCCAGTCAGAGCTGGTGGGCAAATACCTGTGGGACATGACAGACCCTCACGGTTTACCAGTGATCCAGGCGTTGCTCAAAAGTGCGCAATCAGGCGAAGGCTTTCAGCGTTATGCCTGGAACAAACCCTCTTCAGGCCAAGTGACCGACAAGCTCGCCTACGTGGTGATGCTGGATCGTTGGGGCTGGATGCTAGGCACCGGTATCTACCTTGAAGACGTCGAACGCGCCACCCAACAAGCGCGTGCCGAGGTGGCTCAGGGCATCCGTAAAACCATGGGGGCGATTGCGGCGGTGGCCCTTGTGGCGGTGCTGTTTGTGTTCGCCAGCGGCATGACGCTGAACGTCAGCGAACATCGCCTGGCCGATAAAAAACTCCAGCGCCTGACCCAACGCATCGTCAGCCTGCAGGAGGAAGAACGGTCACGGGTTTCCCGAGAGCTGCACGACGGCATCAGCCAGCTACTGGTGTCGATCAAGTTTCAGTTCGAACTGGCCAGCCATGTGCTGGAGAATGGGCAAGACAAGGGATTGGGTATTTTAAGAGACGCCACGCAGCGCCTCGGGGACGCGATTGGCGAAGTTCGCAGCCTCTCCCATGACTTGCGTTCGTCGCTGCTCGACACCCTCGGCCTGCCAGCGGCAATCGGTCAACTTGCCGCAGAATTCGAGCAACGCAGCGGTCTGGTCGTGACCTTCAACGATAACGAATTCGACTGTCATCTGGTCGATGGCGCCGCCGTCTCGTTGTTTCGCATCGTGCAAGAAGGCCTGACCAATATCGAACGCCACGCACAAGCAAAAAACGTCATCATTACCCTGCACGGTTCTGAAAAGTCCGTACGGTTGACGGTGGTCGATGACGGTATCGGTTTCAACGTCGCCCAGGTCGAACGTCGTCACGCCGGCATTGGCCTGCGCAATATCCGTGAGCGTGTCGAGCATTTTGGCGGTCGATTCGACCTGACATCGATGCCGGGAAGAAGTGAGCTGGACGTGCTGCTGCCGATGAAACTGCCCGGTACAGAACGCTGACTCAACCCATAACAATTAGAGTGAATGCCTGCGATGAACCTGCCCTACCCGATCCGCGTCGCCCTGGTCGACGATCACTCCCTGGTCCGCGACGGAATCAAATCGCTGCTGGCGGTCATGGCGCAGCTGGAAGTGGTGGGAGAAGCCGAGAATGGCGTCGATGCCATCGAGATGGTCGGGCGCTGCCAGCCGGATCTGTTGCTGGTCGACATCAGCCTGAAGGACATCAACGGCCTCGAACTGACCCGGTTGTTGCGCAGCCAGTACCCGTCGCTCAAAGTGCTGGTACTGAGCATGTACGACAACTATGAATACGTGAGTGAGTCCGTTCGCTCGGGTGCCAGCGGCTATGTGCTGAAGAACGCGCCTTCACGGGAAATCATTGCGGCGATCGAAGCCATTGTCAGTGGCGGGACGTTCTACAGTGCCGAAATCGCACAGCGGCTCATTGCCGATAAAAGTACCGACAACGAGCTGACTCCGCGCGAAAGCCAGGTGCTGTACAAGATGGCTCAGGGGCTGAACAACAAGGAAATGGCTCGCGAACTGGACATCAGTGTCCGGACGGTAGAAACCCATCGCCTGAGTATCCGTCGCAAGCTCAACATCGACAAACCCGCCGCCCTCGTAAAGTACGCGATCGATCATGGGATCATTTCGCGCTAGAGGCGATTCACACCGCGCTCGTATTAACGACACGTGCCGTGCGAACAAACAACGCGCGGACCTTGTCCCAGAAATTCCCCCCAAGTACGAAAAAGCTGCCGATCAACATGGCATCGCCCAGCGCCTGGAGCTGCCAGATATTGGGTCTCAGTCCCGGCCAAAGAGTGTCTATGTAGGGTTCGAGAAATCCCGAGATCAGCGGCAGGCAAAACATCACCAAACCAATTCTATGGCGAGCAGGGCCTACTTCCACGTCTGCCGCCGGTGCAAGCGCGGAGACGTAACCAAACATGCTGCGCTTGAGTTGCTGAAAGCCGGCTTTGCCCATAATGGCAATGGCGAGAATCAACAGAATCTTGTTACTGATAAACAAAACGCCTGTCAGTGCCGCGATCTTTGAGCCTGGCACATCCGCTGCGGCAGCGAGAGGCACCATCAGCCAGGATCCCAGCATCAAACAGATAATCGCGATGCCCAGTTTGAAGCGCCAACCAGCGGAACTGGGTGCATTGTCATCCTGAGGGTTGCTCATGGTCTTCTTAACCTTCTTTTCTGGCCGGGATTAATGGATCTTCAGAAGCGTAGCAGTTGGTCGATCTCATGATCATTCAACATGACCTTGTATTTGTCCGAGCTGTACTAACCTAAGCGAACCGGTAACCAACGCCATTTCAATACTGGGGATGTTCGGATGACGTTTTCCCAAGATCTACTATCAGTGCACCGATGCTGACGCGCTCTGGTCGGCTGCTTCTGCTGGTCGCCCTTGGCCTTGGCGGCTGTGTCCGTCTGGGGCCGGATTTTCAGGCCCCCGGCGAGGCCTGGACAAAACTCTGGAGCAGCCCTGCGCTTGAGCAGGCCAGCGAACGAAGCCTGAATCCCGACCTTCGCCAGTGGTGGCAAGTGTTCGCCGACCCGGTCCTCGACGCGCTGATCGACGAATCGGATGCGCACAATTCAGACCTGAAAATTGCCGGCCTTCGCGTCATGGAAGCCCGTGCCCGGTTGGGTATTGCGCAAAGCGGACGCTATCCGCAACTGCAACAGGCCAGCGCCGACAGCCTGTACTTCAACCGCAAGCAGTCCGGCGGCAACAACCCCCAAGACAGCCACTTCTGGCAACACAGCGCGGGCTTTGACGTCGGTTGGGAACTGGACTTCTGGGGGCGCTTCAGTCGAGCCATCGAGTCGTCCGATGCCAGTTACTTCGCGGCTCAAGCCAACTATGAAGATGTACTTGTACTGCTGCGTGCTCAGGTGGCCGATACATACTTTTCGTTGCGCACCACCGAAGCGCGTTTACGCGTCGCCCGAGAAAACGCCGAGCAGCAAAAGCGCAACTTTGAGATCACCGAAAAACTGTTCAACAGTGGCCAGAGCGCCGAACTCGACTTGCAACAAGCCAAGACCCAATACCTGGGCACCTTGAGCAGCATTCCGGATCTTGAGGCACAAGTACTGCGCACCCGCAACGCGTTGGCCGTGCTGATCGGCCGGCCACCCAGCGCCCTGCCCCAATTGCTCGAAAACGAGGGGCTGATCCCGCTGGTGGACCGAGCCGTGCTGCAAGACGTGCCGGCCAGCCTGTTGTTGCGTCGACCGGACGTGCGCGCTGCCGAGCTCAATGTCGCCGCCCAGTCGGCACTGATCGGTGTGGCGGAAACCGACTTCTACCCGTCGCTGACCTTGCTGGGCAGTATCGTCTGGACCACCGACACGTTGAGTGGCACCTCCAACAGCCTGGACCTGATCGGCGGCCCCAGTTTGCGCTGGAACCTGTTTGACCACGGCCAGATCAGCAACAACGTGCGTGTACAAGATGCGCGGTTGCAGCAGCTGATTGAGGTTTACCGCGATAAAGTCCGCCAGGCCGCACGAGAGGCCGATGATGCCGCCAGCAGCCTGATCAAATCACTGGAGCGCGAACGCATCCTGGGTGAGGCGCAGGTCGCCGCCGCGCGTTCGTTGAGCCTGGCCAACACCCAATACCGTGAAGGTTACTCGGACTTCCAGCGCGTGCTGGACGCTCAACGCGCATTGCTCGAACAGCAGGACAATTACCTGCTCAGCCGCAGCAATGCCGTGAGCAACCTGATCGCCCTGTACAAAGCCCTTGGCGGTGGGTGGTACAGCGCGCAGCCGACAGTCGATCAAAGCACTCGCCAGCAAATGGAACAACGCACCGACTGGGGCAACCTGCTGAATGAGCCGGCCCCTTCGCAAGCATCCTATCCCGTGCCAGAAGGTCAAAGCCGATGACTGAACCCTCGCCGCCCGTTACTGAGGCGCCCTCCCCCAAGGCGCCCGAGCCTGCCGCCGATCCTGCAAAAAAGGGCATCAAATGGGTGATGCTGCTGATCGTATTGAGCCTGGCCTGGTACCTGTTGGCTGACCGTTTCACCCCGTATACGCAACAGGCCCGGGTGGGCGCCTTTGTCATTCCGGTGGCATCCGAAGTGGCCGGCCGGGTAGTCAGCGTGAATGTGCGCAATAACCAAGACGTCAAGGCGGGCGATGTGCTGTTTGAGGTGTATCAGCAGCCCTATCAAATCGCCGTCGACCGCGCACGTGCCGACCTGGAGTCTACCCGCCGCCAGATCGGTGCCAGCACCGCCGGTATTGCTTCGGCTCAAGCCAATTTGCGCGCCGCCCAGGCCAATGAACTGAAGGCACGGCAGGACAATCAGCGTCTTGAAGGCTTGTACCGCGAAGACCGGGGAACCATTTCCGTGCGCCTGCTCGAAGTCTCTCGGGCCAGCCGTGAACAGGCCGTCAGTCAGGTCGCCGCAGCCCGTGCCGAAGTTCAGCGGGCACGGGAACAGGAAGGCGGCAGCGAAGAAGACAACGCGCTGTTGCGTAGCGCCGCCACGGCGTTGTCGAAAGCCGAACTGGACTTGTCCAACACGCAGATACGCGCACGGTCGGCAGGACTTGTCACCGATCTGCGCACCGATGTCGGACAGTTCGCCACTGCCGGCAGCCCGGTCATGACCCTGATTGCCATCCACGATGTGTGGATCAGCGCGGACATGACCGAAAACAACCTCGGCCTGGTCGAGGTCGACACCCCTGTTTCGATCGTTCTGGATGCCCTGCCGGGAAGGGTTTTCGAGGGCCGTGTGCGCAGTGTCGGCTACGGCGTCAGCGTGGGTCAGACCACTGCACCCGGCAGCCTCCCCAGCGTACAGAACAGTCGTGACTGGCTGCGTCCGGCCCAGCGTTTTCCGGTGATTATCGAGTTTTCGGAGGAATCGAGGAAAACGCTGTTCGACAGTCGCGCCATCCGTGCCGGTGGGCAGGCTGAAGTCATGGCGTTTCCTACCGAAGGCAATCCGCTGAACCCGCTTGGGCGTCTGTTTGTAGGGCTGATGAGCTGGCTGAGCTATGCCTATTAAGGGCGTGCCTACTCAGCGCACGCCTCGTGTTCAACGGGCGTTGCGTCTAGCCACCGGCACGGCGCTATGCCTGGCCATCAGCTTCGGCCTGGCGCTGCCGATCCCCTTTATTTCGCCAGTGCTCGCCGTGTTGCTGCTGGCCTCGCTCAATCGGCCTTTGCCGTTCAAGGCCGGGCTGGTGCTTGCGGTGGCCGCGATGCTGACCACCGGCATCGGTCTGTTGCTGATTCCCGTCCTGCGCTATTACCCCTTCTGCGGCGTGCTGCTGATCGGAGTCAGTCTGTTCCTGGCCTTTGGCTTTGGCCTGCGCGGCGGCAACACCTTGATCATGACTTTCCTGATCATTGGCCTGACCATGATTTCCTCGGCCGGCGTCGCCGAGTTCGATCTGGCGATGATGGTCATTGGCGCCTTGGTCATGGGCTTGATCCTCGCCGTCATCGTCGTGGCGTTCAGTCACTGGTTGTTTCCCGACCCGGCCAATGCCCCCTCCCCACCCGCCGCCAGCGCTCTGCCGGCGCAAGAGGTGAGCCGGGTTGCGCTGCGTGCGACCCTGATTGTTGTACCGGCGTTCCTGTTGGCACTGATCGACCCGGCCAGCTACCTGCCGATCATTTTGAAAGCGGTCAGCCTTGGTCAGCAGAGTTCGACGACAACGGCGCGCAACGCTGGTCATGAACTGCTCGGTTCGACGTTCATGGGGGGGCTGTTGGCCGTTGTGTTCTGGTGCGCGCTCAGCCTGTTTGTGCACCTGTGGATGTTCTTTCTGTGGATGCTCCTGTTCGGCTTACTGTTGGCGCGCAAGCTCTATGCCCTGAGCCCGACCCGACAAACCCCGGGGTTCTGGCTCAACAGCCTGATCACGTTGATCATCCTGCTGGGTCAATCGGTTCAGGACAGCCTCGCCGGAAAGGACGTCTATACCGCCTTCGTCGTGCGCATGGGATTGTTTATCGCCCTCACGCTCTATGCCTTGCTGATGGTTCATTTACTCGATCGGCGGCAGCGCAATCCAGGCGTCACTCAGTTCACGGAGTGATCTGATAACCCCGCCCTTGCAGGCAGCCGTGATAGTGCTGTTTCACATCGTTCTCGACCGGCTCATAAAATTCGTCATGTTGACGTCCTCGTACCTCCGCCCCCGTCGCCCCGGCAGCAGCATCCACCGCAGCAACCTCCGAGGATGGCGGGCTTGAGGTGCTCTGGCTGGCCACGACGTTGCTGCAATCGTTGATGTCCAACTGGGCTTGTTGCGAGGTCTGCCCTTTCAAGGGCACGACCGTTTCGGCTTGCACCTGCGTACAGACCATCGACATTAGGACACACAGGCTGAAAGACGATAACCGACTCATGATGATCTCCGACACGGTCCACTGTGTTTGCGGGCGAGTGTTTGGCTGGGAAGTTCCTGGAACAACGCTCGATAACTGCTGGAAAACCGTCCCAAATGCCAGAACGACCAATCCATAGCCACTTGCGCGACCGTCGTTTCCCCGGCCGTTCGGCTGAGCAATTCACGGCGTGCGCTGTTGAGCCGACGCAAACGTAACCAATGCGTGGGTGTCATCCCGGTATAGGCCTTGAACGCATGTTGCAACTGACGCAGCGAAACCCCGGCCACCTGGGACAGCTCCAGCAAATTGAGGGTTTCTTCCGGTGTATCGGCGGCCCATTCGGCGACGCGCTTCATGATCGTTCGCTCTTCCGCCCGACGCTGCAAACCTGCGCGGTCCAGGCACACACAGGCGTTATCGAGGATGTACAAACAGTCCTCCAATAGTTGCTGGGTCAACGCCTCTATGCTCGGCGGATCCAGCGTCTGCGTCAGCCGCGTCAACGTCCCGCTCAACCAGCGGCTGAACAGCGCGTTCTGGCCTGAATTGAGCGGCGACATGAACAAGCCTTCGAGCCGCGCTACGTCCAGGCCATGCCGCTGAACGAACTCCGGACCGAACACCACGGCGATTTCCTGGTAGTTCTCCGGGGTGATCCAGATGTTGCGGCTTTCACCGTTCAACACGTACAGCGAGTTGTCACTGCGATCGAAACAGAACGCCAGCGCGCCTTCGGGGGCGCTGAAATTCTGCTCGACCCGGGTGTTCATCTGTTCCTCGTAAATCTCTACGCCTTGCAAATCCAGATAGCGCACCCGCCCGGAGAAATGCCCCGGGGACATCTGCTGATAGTGCTGCACCCAACCCGGTGTGGCGCGGATCTGCTCAGCCACGTCGGCGGTGTTGAACGCTTGAACCTGTAACGAATTGCACGCTGTCATGGGATGCCTTGCGCACTCTTTTGGTGCGCTTTGTGCTGTTTAAAGTGGATAGATGGAACGGCAAGGCTCACCCAAGATAGTCGTCAACGCGCCACAGGGGAAGTGTTCGGTGGATGAAGCCGCTTTCCCCGGCGTCAATGAAACCAACAACGAGGTCTTTATGAATGTCCCTTTCGATCAGCTGCTCACGTGGCTGAAAGATCACAAGATTACCGAGGTCGAGTGTGTGGTCAGCGACTTGACCGGCATTGCTCGCGGCAAGATTGCACCCACCAACAAGTTCCTGCATGAGCGAGGCATGCGCCTGCCGGAAAGTGTGCTGTTGCAAACGGTAACCGGGGACTTTGTCGACGACGACATCTACTACGACCTGCTCGACCCGGCTGACATCGACATGGTCTGCAAACCTGTCGCCGACGCGGTTTACGTCATTCCATGGGCCATCGAGCCGACCGCCATCGTGATCCACGACACGTTCGACAAGTTCGGCAATCCCATCGAACTGTCGCCACGCAACGTGCTGAAAAAAGTCCTGAAGCTCTACACCGACAAAGGCTGGAAGCCGATTGTCGCGCCGGAAATGGAGTTCTACCTGACCCAGCGCTGCGAAGACCCGGACTTGCCGCTCAAGGCGCCACTGGGACGCTCGGGCCGTGCGGAAAGCGGTCGTCAGTCGTTTTCCATCGACGCCGCCAACGAATTCGACCCACTGTTTGAAGACGTTTATGACTGGTGTGAACTCCAGGGTCTTGATCTCGACACGCTGATCCACGAAGACGGACCGGCGCAGATGGAAATCAACTTCCGTCACGGCGACGCTCTCGATCTGGCGGACCAGATCACCGTGTTCAAACGCACCCTGCGTGAAGCGGCACTCAAGCACAACGTCACTGCGACCTTCATGGCCAAACCCATCGGTGACGAACCCGGCAGCGCCATGCATATCCATCAAAGTGTGGTGGACATCGCCACTGGCCAGCCAATTTTCGCCAATGCCGACGGGCAGATGAGCGAACTGTTCCTGCACCACATCGGCGGCTTGCAAAAGTACATTCCCAAAGTGCTGCCGATGTTCGCGCCCAACGTCAATTCGTTCCGCCGCTTCCTGCCTGACACCTCGGCACCGGTCAACGTTGAATGGGGCGAAGAAAACCGCACCGTCGGCCTGCGCGTACCGACCTCCACCCCCGACGCCATGCGCGTGGAAAACCGCTTGCCGGGTGCTGATGCCAACCCTTATCTGGCGATTGCCGCGAGCTTGTTGTGCGGTTATCTGGGGATGGTCGAGAAGGTCGAGCCGAGCGCCGCGGTGCAGGGCCGTGCCTACGAACGGCGCAATCTGCGCCTGCCGATCACCATCGAGGACGCACTGACGCGCATGGAAGAGTGCGAAACCATCGAGCGCTATCTGGGGAGCAAATTCGTGCGGGGTTACGTCGCGGTCAAACGCGCCGAACACGAAAACTTCAAGCGCGTGATCAGCTCCTGGGAGCGGGAGTTCCTGCTGCTTAGCGTCTGATTCCCTGGGGGAGCGGGCTTGTGTGGCGAGGGGGCTTGCCCCCGTTGGGGGGCGAAGCACCCCTAACAACAGTCACCACGATCTTGAATTTAGAAAGTGGTGACTGGTTTTACGACTGCTTCGCAGTCGAACGGGGGCAAGCCCCCTCGCCACACAAGCCCGCTCCCACAAAAAGCCAATAACTAAAAAGAGGTGTCGATATGCGTCTATTGAAATCCGTGGTTCCGGTCGCGCTGGCGTTACTGTTCAGCGCCACTGCACAAGCTCAATCAAGTGTGAGCGTCTACAACTGGACCGATTACATCGGTGAGACCACCCTCGCCGACTTCCAGGCAAAAACCGGGACCAAAGTGATCTACGACGTATTCGATTCCAACGAAACCCTGGAGGGCAAACTGCTCGCCGGCCGCACGGGTTATGACGTGGTGGTGCCCTCCAACCATTTCCTCGCACGCCAGGTGAAGGCCGGCGCGTTCCTCAAACTGGATCGCTCGCAGTTGCCCAACTGGAAAAATCTCGACCCGAAACTGCTGGCCTTGCTGGAAAAAAACGACCCGGGTAACGAGCATTCGGTGCCGTACCTGTGGGGCACCAACGGCATTGGCTACAACGTCGATAAGGTCAAGCAAGTGCTGGGCATCGATCGCATCGATTCCTGGGCGGTGTTTTTCGAACCGGAGAACCTGAAAAAGCTCAGCCAGTGTGGCGTGTCGATGATGGATTCGGCCGATGAAGTGTTCCCGGCGGTCCTGAACTACATGGGCATGGACCCACGCAGCGAAAACCCCGAGGATTTTAAAAAGGCCGAAGCCAAACTGATGACCATTCGGCCTTACATCACTTATTTCCATTCGTCCAAGTACGTGTCGGACCTGGCCAATGGCGACATTTGCGTCGCGTTCGGTTATTCGGGCGATGTGTTCCAGGCGGCGAACCGCGCCAAGGAAGCGAAGAACGGTGTGAACATCGCCTACTCGATCCCCAAGGAAGGCAGTAATCTGTGGTTCGACCTGCTGGCGATTCCTGCCGATGCCAGCAACCCGAAAGAGGCCCATTCGTTCGTCAACAACCTGCTGGATCCGCAGGTAATCGCCAAGGTCAGCGCCTCGGTCGGTTACGCCAATCCGAACCCGGCGGCCAAACAATACATGGACCCGGAGCTGGTCAATAATCCAGAGGTCTATCCTCCTCAGGAAGTCCTCGACAAACTCTACATCTCCACCACCCCGCCCCAGCCGATCATGCGTCTGATGACCCGCTCCTGGAGCAAAGTGAAGTCCAACCAATGAATCAGTACGACAACGAACACGCTCACTCCTATTACGCGGCATCGGCGAAGGGCATGACACCCTACCCCACGCTGGACTCGGATCTTGAGGCCGATGTCTGCGTGGTGGGTGGCGGCTTTACCGGGGTCAACACCGCGATTGAACTGGCGCAGCGCGGGCTTTCGGTGATTCTGCTGGAAGGCCGACGGATCGGCTGGGGCGCCAGCGGGCGTAATGGCGGGCAGTTGATTCGCGGCATCGGCCATGACGTTGAAGGTTTCGCCCGTTATGTCGGCCAGGAAGGTGTGCGCTATTTGGAGCGTGCAGGCATCGAGTCAGTGGAGCTGGTGGGCAACCGCATCCGCGAGCATGGGATTGATTGCGACCTGCGTTGGGGCTTCTGCGAGCTGGCCAATACACCGGCGCAGTTCGAGGCCTTCAAGGCGGAACTGCAAAGCCTCGCCGAACTGGGTTACAGCCATGAAACCCGACTTGTCGGCCCCGAGCAGATCCGCCAGCAAGTGGTGGGCTCCGATGTGTATGCCGGCGGCCTGATCGACATGGGGTCGGGTCATTTGCATCCGCTGAATCTGGTGCTTGGCGAAGCGCGCGTTGCCGAATCCCTCGGGGTACGAATATTCGAACAAAGCCCGGTGCTGGAGTTGATCCATGGCCGCACTGTGCAGATTCGCTGCGCGGGCGGCACGGTGCGCGCCGGCAGTCTGGTGCTGGCCTGCAACGCGCACCTGGAAGAACTCGAACCACACCTGAGTGGCAAGGTTTTACCCGCAGGCAGTTACATCATCGCTACCGAACCTTTGGCACCTGAGGTTGCCGCGCAATTGATCCCGCAGAACCTGGCGCTGTGCGACCAGAAAGTCGGCCTCGATTACTACCGGCTTTCGGCGGATCGACGCTTGTTGTTTGGCGGTGCCTGCCATTACTCCGGGCGCGATCCGGCTGATATTGGTGCTTATATGGGGCCAAAAATGCTCAAGGTCTTCCCGCAGCTGGCGGATGTGCGCATCGACTATCAATGGGGCGGCATGATCGGCATCACCGCCAACCGCTTCCCTCAGGCCGGGCGCTTGAGTCAGTACCCGAACGTGTTCTACGCTCAGGGTTATTCCGGTCATGGGCTGAACGTGACCCATTGGTGCGCACGGTTGCTGGCTGAAGCGATTCATGCCGGGCACAGCAAGGGGCTGGACGTTTTCAGCGCTGTGCCGCACATGACCTTCCCCGGCGGACGAGTCCTGCGCTCGCCGCTGCTGGCCCTCGGCATGTTCTGGTATCGCCTGCGCGAATTGCTCGGCTGATCACTCTTGCAGCTGCCGCAAATTTCCCGGCTGACCGCCTCCCCTGTAGGAGCTGCCGCAGGCTGCGATCTTTTGATCTTGCTATTAAAAGTCAAAAGATCGCAGCCTGCGGCAGCTCCTACAGGGACCGCTTTGACTCTGAATAGTCTTTTAATTTGCTCAATCGCAAGTCACTTCTATATTGAGGGGGTGCTCTGACTTTCCTGTTCCTGGCGAGTGCGGCCTATGGCTACGACTGACCAACTGATCATTTGCGAGCACTGCGACAGCGTGTATGAAAAAGTCACGCTCGCCAAACATCAAAAAGCCGTGTGCACCTGCTGCGGCGGCGTGCTCCAACGTTATAACGGACTGTCGGTGGAGCAGCGTCTGGCCTTGGCCTTCACGGCAACGATGCTGTGGATTTTCGCCAATTTCTATCCAGTCATGAGCATCAGCCTGAAAGGCCTGAAAAACAGTGCGACGCTGTGGGATTCGGTACTGGCGTTGAGCCAGGGGCCGATCACCTTTATTGCGCTGGTGGCGGCGATATCCATCATCATCGCGCCACTTTTTCAGCTTGTGTTGCTGATCTGGGTCCTGAGCTTCGCCCTCGGACATCGGCGCTCGCCCGGTTTCAAAGTGTGCATGCGCTGGCTGGAAACCCTAAGGCCCTGGAGCATGCTCGAAGTCTGTCTGCTGGGCGCAATGGTCGCGGTGTTCAAGCTCGCAGGTTTGCTGGATGTCATACCCGGCATCGGCCTGTTTGCCCTGGCCGTTCTCAGCCTGCTGTTGATTCGCATCGCCGGGCGCGATGTCCGTGAACTGTGGGACATCCTATGAACAGGCCACCGCTCGCCAGCGAACTCAACCTGTGCCTGTGCCACAGCTGTGGCCTGGCCTGCGACATAACCGACAACCCTCACGAATGCCCACGCTGTGGCGCGCCATTGCATGCCCGTAAAGTCAACTCATTGGCCCGCACATGGGCCTACTTGCTGGCCTCACTGGTGTTTTATATCCCGGCCAATCTGCTGCCGGTCATGAACACCAGCATGTTCGGCAATGGCTCCGACAGCACCATCATGAGCGGTGTGCTGGAGTTCTGGGCACACGGTGCGTGGGACATTGCCCTGATCATTTTCATCGCCAGTATCGCGGTGCCGGGCATCAAGTTCGTTGCCCTCTCCCTGCTGCTGATTACAGTGCAACGCGGCAGCCTTTGGGCGCGCAAGGAACGTTCGAAGCTTTACCGTTTCGTCGAGCTGATCGGCTACTGGTCGATGCTCGACGTGATTGTTGTCGCGCTGGTCGCAGCGCTGGTGAAATTCCAGGCCCTGGGCGATATCGAACCGCGCCCGGGCATTCTGTTCTTTGGTCTGGTGGTGGTGTTTACCATGCTGTCGGCTATGAGCTTCGACCCGCGTCTGATTTGGGATAAAGAGCGGCGCGGGAAAAACCACAATGAGGAGGTCTTAGATGAAGTCGCAAGCCACTGATGGGCCGCAAGCCCCCGGCCAGGCCAATATCAAGACCCGTCGCTTCAGCGTTTCGCTGGTGTGGATCGTGCCGATCGTTGCGGTGCTGGTGGGGATCTCCCTGGTGGTACACAGCATGATGCAGGAAGGCCCGACTATCACCGTCACGTTCAAGACCGGTGGCGGCCTCACGGCCAACAAAACCGAGGTCAAGTATCGAAACGTGGTCATCGGCCATGTCTCGGAAGTAAAACTGAGCAACGACCAGAAGAGCGTCAACGCCACGATCAAACTCGACAAACAGGCTGAAAGCTTCACCCGCGAAGATTCGCAATTCTGGGTCGTGCGGCCGCGCATTGGGGCCGGCGGCGTCTCGGGCATCGATACGCTGCTGTCGGGCGACTACATTGGCGCTGATATCGGTCAGGCCAATGCCCGCTCCAAACACTTCACGGGCCTGGAAAACCCGCCGCCCATTACCTATGGCGAGCCGGGTAAGCGCTTCATGCTGCACACTCAGGACCTGGGCTCACTGGACATCGGCTCCCCCATCTATTACCGCAAGATTCCGGTTGGCCAAGTGGTGGCCTATGCGCTGGATGCGGATGGCAAAGGGGTGAACATCGAAATTTTCGTGCATTCGCCCAATGACGCGTTCGTCACTGAGAACACCCGGTTCTGGAACGCCAGTGGTATCGATGTGAGCGTCGGGGCCAATGGTTTTGCGGTGAAAACCGAATCCCTGTCTTCATTGTTGGTAGGCGGCATCGCGTTTCGCGCGCCGGATTACAGCCCCAACGATCAGCCGGCCACCGAGGATAAAGCCTTCGACCTGTTCGCAGATCAGCAAACCGCCCTCGCTCCCCCCTACGGTAGGGGGCAGTACCTGAGTTTGCGCTTCGATCAGGCCTTGCGCGGGCTCAAGATCGACGCACCGGTGGAATTCCTCGGCGTGGAATTCGGCAAGGTCGTGTCAATCAATCTGGATTTCGACGCCAAAAAACGCAGCTTTCCAGTCAATGTCGGCATCATGATCTACCCGCAACGACTCGGGCAGGCCCACGCCAAGATGCTCAAGGCCTTGAATCATGATCCCAATGACGAAGCCGCCAGTATAAGACTGATGGGCAGCTTCATCGAAAACGGTCTGCGGGCCCAGGCCCGTAGCGGCAATCTGTTGACCGGTCAGCTCTACATCGCGCTCGACTTCTACCCGAACGCGGAGAAAGTCGTGTTCGATCCAACCGCCCGTCCCGTCGTCATTCCCACCATTCCTGGCAGCCTCGAACAGTTGCAGGAAAAACTGGAGGGCATGGTCAACAAGATCAACCAGCTGCCAATCGAACGCATTGCCGGCAATCTCGACAGCAACCTCGTCGAACTGCGCAAGGGCCTCGTACAGTTCAACGCCAGGACCCTGCCCGGCGTGCAGACCACCCTGGCGGACGTCAGCAAGACCTTGCAATCGGCCAGTTCGACCCTGGCCGAGGATTCGCCGCAACGGGAACAACTGAACGACACCCTGAACGAACTCGGGCGCATGTCACGCTCGTTGCGTGAACTCTCGGATTACCTGGGCCGGCATCCAGAATCGCTGATTCGCGGTCGTCCCGACAATGCCGCACCGATGGATATGAAGGCGCCCCCGCGCAACTGACCACAGGAGCAACACCCATGGCTTTCCCACTGAAAATCTCTCTGGTCACTGCGCTGTTACTGCTTACCGCTTGCCGCAGCGATCCGATTCAGTTCCACACCCTGACCCCTGCCCAATTGAGTGGCGCAAGCAGCAGCGCGGAGATCCAGATCGAAAGCATCATGGTGCCGCCCCAAGTCGACCGCCCGCAGATTGTCATTCGCCAGGGCAACAGTGGCGTGGCAATCCTCGAAACCGAATGGTGGGCAGCGACCCTGGTGGATGAATTGCGTAGCGCCCTGGTCGATCAACTGGTCAACAGTAACCCGCAACGCAGAGTGTCGTTGCGCCTGGATGTACAACGCTTCGATTCGATTCCCGGGCAATACGCATTGATCGACGTCAAATGGCGCCTGCGCAGCCTCGGTGCCGGCGATACCGCGCTGATCACCTGTCGCAGCACGTTACAGACCCCCTCCGGCCCGAGCATCGATGACCTGGTGGTCGCTCATCAGAACAATGTGAAACGGTTAGCTGCTGCCATCAGTCAGGCGATCAGCTCGCAAAAAGGGTGTCCTTCGGCGTAATGCCGGCAAGTTAAGAAATTTGAGCGGCGACCATCCTGTGGGAGCGTGGCTTGCCCGCGAAGAATGCACCGCGGTTTTTCAGGTACTACGCGTCATCGTTTTTCGCGGGCAAGCCACGCTCCCACAGGTTCTGCGTCTTGACTTACCGGCATTAGCCCTTCGGCGTCCTGATAGTGGTTCACAAATCGAAGCGATCAACCGCCCGACGGCGTTCGTTGTCGTCGCGCACATCGTAATTGGCGGTGGTCTGGATGTTGCTGTGATGGGCCAGTTTCTGCGCGATCGACAGGTCGTGCTCTTCAATCACTCGGGTAATGAACGACCGCCGGAAATCGTGCGGCATGATTTTCACCCCGACCTGTGCGCCGCGTTGCCGGGCAATGTAGTAGATCGCATGCTTGGTGATGCGCTCGCGGGTAATGTGACTGCCACGGCGGATGCGGTTGAACAGGAACGGGTCGTCCGTTTCACCCTCCTTTAACTGCGAACGCCGCAACTCCAGCCATGCATCCAGTTTGGCGAAGGCCCAGGCTGGCGCGTACTTGATCAGCTGTTTGTTGCCCTTGGCGGTGACGCACAGGCTGCGCTCGGTGAAATCCACCTGGGCCAGGTCCAGATTCACCGATTCCGATTTGCGCATCCCCGAACCGTACAGAATCCCGATGATTGCCGCGTCCCGTAGCCCTTGTGGCCGTGGATCGGCGGCGCAGACCTCCATCAAGTCGCGAATCAAGGTGCGCTTGAGGTTGCGCCCCTGGGACAGCCGCGTGCCGGCAATACCTTTGACCGAACGCATTTTCAGCAAGTGCTCCTGACTGATCAGGCTCATGCGCCACGCTTCGTTCATCACCCCGCGCACCGCATTAACGTAGAGCGACGAGGTATTTGGCGCGTAGCCGTCTTCGCGCAAGGTCGCCACCAGTGCAACGACATCCTCGGGCTGCAGTTGATGCCAGGGAATCTCTTCGATGTTCATGTCTTCGAAGTCCAGACGGTCAGCGGCGTCCTGCAACACATAACGCATGGTCAACTGGCTGGACGGCGCCAAGCGTGCCAGATACAGGGTCAACGGGTTGGCTTTTGAAACAATGGATTCAGTAGCAGGTAAGTCAATCAATGAAACGGCCTTGGAAATGAATAAGTTCAACAAAATAACTAAACAATGAAATCTACTTAATATAAAGCGCGGCACTTCTGCCGGGCTTTTACGCTAAAAAACGGGATAAGCGGCACAAGTCTGAACAGTGGCTGTATGAGCTTCAGATAAACGATTCGCCTACCGGTTTTTCATGTTCCTTTGACAAAATCGGGTCTACCCTTCCCTTCATTCGACGACCCCGAGGGGCCGTCACGCTGCCGGTCATGGCCGGGAAAGTCAATTGATGGCTTCTTGGCTTATCGGCTAAGCCTTTGAAAACACGCTTCTTTCGGCGATTTCGCTGAAGGGCTTCGTTCGCCCGGAGATTACTATGAATCAGGCGTTTCTCCCCTTCTCCCGCCCCAGTATCGGCGATGAAGAAATAGCCGCGGTAGAACAAGTACTGCGCTCCGGCTGGATTACTACCGGGCCGAAAAACCAGCAACTGGAAGAGCACTTCGCCAACTATGTCGGCTGTCGCCATGCCGTCGCATTGTCTTCAGCCACCGGCGGGATGCACATCACGTTACTGGCCTTGGGAATTGGTCCCGGTGACGAAGTCATCACACCGTCCCAGACCTGGGTATCGACCGCCAACATGATCTGCCTGCTCGGCGCGACGCCGGTTTTCATCGACGTTGACCGCGACACGTTGATGAGCGACCTAGCGAGCATAGAAGCAGCAATCACGCCGCGCACCAGGGCAATCATTCCGGTGCATTACGCCGGTGCCGCGTTCGACCTCGATCCGCTCTACGCGCTGGCCGACAAACATGGTATCGCCGTCATCGAAGACGCGGCGCATGCAGCGGGTACTTTCTATAAAGGTCGGCACGTCGGCGCCCAAGGCACGGCGATCTTCTCGTTCCACGCAATCAAAAACATGACCTGCGCCGAGGGCGCGATGTTCGTCAGTGACGATGAAGCGCTGGCCAGTCGGGTGCGCATGCTCAAGTTTCATGGCTTGGGCGTGGATGCCTACGACCGTCTGACCCACGGTCGCAAACCCCAGGCTCAAGTGATCGAACCTGGCTTCAAGTACAACCTGGCCGACATCAACGCGGCCATCGCCCTGGTGCAATTGGAGCGTCTGGACGCGATCAACGCCAAGCGCACGGAGTTGGCCCAAACCTATCTGCAACGCCTGGAAGGCTTGCCAGTGCAACCGCTGGCCATTCCGGCGTATGCGCAGCAGCACGCCTGGCACCTGTTCATTCTGCGCATCGACGCCCGGCACTGCGGGCTGGACCGCGAGGCGTTCATGAAGGCTTTGCAGGAACAGAACATCGGCACCGGCATTCACTTCATCGCCACGCACCTGCACACCTACTACCGCCAGCGTTTCCCCAACATCTACCTGCCCAACACCGAATGGAATTCGGCGCGGCTGTGTTCGCTCCCGTTGTTCCCCGACATGACCACCGATGACGTCGATCGTGTCGTCGGCGCCATTGAAAACACATTGGACAGAAGCCTGTGAAACCTTATCCGATCCGTTGCGTATCAATCGTCATCCCGGTCTACAACGAGCAAGACAGCCTGCCCGAGTTGCTCCGGCGCACCGAAGCGGCGTGCCAGCAATTGCACCAGGATTACGAAATCGTGTTGGTCGATGACGGGAGTCGCGACAACTCGGCGCAAATCCTCGAGGACGCCGCCAGTCGTGAGTGCAGCCCGGTGGTGGCGGTCATTCTTAATCGTAACTACGGCCAGCACGCAGCGATCATGGCCGGGTTCGAACAGTGCAAAGGTGATGTGGTCATCACCCTCGACGCCGACCTGCAGAACCCGCCGGAAGAAATCCCCCGGCTGGTGGCTCAGGCAGAACTGGGCTACGACGTGGTCGCCACGGTGCGCAATAACCGTCAGGACTCGGCCTTGCGCCGCTGGCCGTCGAAGCTGATCAACCTCGCCGTGCAACGCTCCACCGGCGTTGCCATGACCGACTACGGCTGCATGCTGCGCGCCTATCGCCGGACCATTGTCGACGCCATGCTCGCCTGCCGTGAACGCAGCACCTTCATCCCTATCCTGGCCAACAGCTTCGCCCGGCACACCACGGAAATCCTGGTAACCCATGCCGAGCGTGAACACGGCGAGTCGAAATACAGCCCGATGCGCCTGATCAGCCTGATGTTCGACCTGATCACCTGCATGACCACCACACCGCTGCGATTACTGAGCATCGTCGGCTTCGGCATGGCCGGTCTCGGTTTGTTGTTCGCCGTCATGCTGATCGTCCTGCGCCTGGTCTTCGGCGCCGAATGGGCCGGCGACGGGCTGTTTGTGCTGTTTGCGGTGCTGTTCGTTTTTACCGGTGGGCAATTCATCGGCATGGGCCTGTTGGGCGAGTACCTGGGCCGCATGTACAGCGACGTTCGGGCGCGTCCACGGTTCTTCATCGAAAAGGTTCTGCGTAGCCACCCTTCTACCCCTGCTCCCGTTGTCACCGTCGACGGCCTCACTTCCACTTCTTCAGATCAGGTTCTCTCATGAGCGCAAAAGCTGTTGTCTTCGCCTATCACGATATTGGCTGTGCCGGCATCGAAACCCTGCTCAATTCGGGTTACGAGATTGCCGCCGTGTTCACCCATCCCGACGATCCGAAGGAAAATGCGTTCTACAGCTCGGTTGCGCAACTGTGCGCGCGCAAAGGCATCCCGGTGCATGCCCCGGAAGACGCCAACCATCCGCTGTGGATCGAGCGCATCAGCAAGCTCAACCCCGATTACCTGTTCTCGTTCTACTACCGCAACCTGTTGAGTGAGTCATTGCTGGCTACGGCCAGTAAAGGCGCATTCAACCTGCACGGCTCGTTGCTGCCGCGCTACCGTGGCCGGGCACCGGCCAACTGGGTGCTGGTCAATGGTGAAACCGAAACCGGCGTGACCCTGCACCGCATGGTCAAGCGTGCCGACGCTGGCGCGATCATCGCCCAGCAGCGGGTGGCGATTGAGCGCACCGATACTGCGCTGACCCTGCACGGCAAATTGCGCGTGTCTGCCACTGATCTGCTGCGCGATACCCTCCCCGCGCTGCTTCAGGGCAAAGTCAGTGAAGCCCCACAGGACGAATCCAAAGCCACGGTGTTTGGCCGTCGCACCCCGGCGGACGGCAAACTGCTCTGGAACAAACCCGCTGAGCAGCTGTTCAATCTGGTCCGCGCCGTGACCCAGCCTTACCCGGGCGCGTTCTGCGCGGTGGGCGAGCACAAGCTGATTGTCTGGAGCGCGGACGTGGTCAAGGGCAACGAAGGCCTGGCACCGGGCCGGGTCATCAGTGTCGATCCGTTGCGTATCGCCTGTGGCGAAGACTCGCTGGTGATCAACGCCGGCCAGCGTAACGACAACGGTCTGTACCTGAGCGGTCCGCAACTGGCCAACGAACTGGGGCTGGTCGATGGTTCGGTATTGCGTGGCGCCGAATCGGGCCGTGGACCGCGTCGCACCCGGGTGCTGATCCTCGGCGTCAACGGCTTCATCGGCAATCACCTGTCCGAGCGTTTGCTGCGTGACGACCGGTATGAAGTGTACGGCCTGGACATCGGCTCGGACGCTATCGAGCGGCTGCGCAGTCATGCGAACTTCCACTTCGTAGAAGGCGACATCAGCATCCATTCGGAATGGATCGAGTACCACATCAAGAAGTGCGACGTGATCCTGCCACTGGTGGCGATTGCCACGCCGATCGAATACACCCGCAATCCGCTGCGGGTGTTCGAACTGGACTTCGAAGAGAACCTGAAACTGGTTCGCTACTGCGTCAAATACAACAAGCGCGTGATCTTCCCGTCGACCTCCGAAGTCTATGGCATGTGCCAGGACGGCAACTTCGACGAAGACAGCTCCAACCTGGTGGTCGGGCCGATCAACAAGCAACGCTGGATCTATTCGACCTCCAAGCAGTTGCTCGACCGGGTGATCTGGGCCTACGGCCAGAAAGGCCTGAATTTCACCCTGTTCCGTCCTTTCAACTGGATGGGCCCGCGCCTGGACCGGCTGGACTCGGCACGCATCGGCAGTTCCCGAGCCATCACCCAGTTGATCCTGAACCTGGTGGAAGGCACGCCGATTCGTCTGTTCGACGGCGGCGAGCAAAAACGCTGCTTCACCGACATCGCCGATGGCGTCGAAGCCCTGGCGCGGATCATCGACAACGAAAACGACGCCTGCAACGGCCAGATCATCAACATCGGCAACCCCGACAACGAAGCCAGCATTCGTCAGTTGGGCGAAGAACTGCTGCGCCAGTTCGAGGCGCACCCGCTGCGCAACAACTTCCCGCCGTTCGCCGGCTTCCGCGATATCGAAAGCAAAGCCTTTTATGGCACAGGCTATCAGGACGTGTCTCATCGCAAACCGAGCATCGCCAACGCCAAACGCCTGCTTGACTGGATACCAACGGTTGAGATGAGCGAGACCATTGGCAACACGCTGGACTTCTTCTTGCGCGAGGCCATGCTCGAAATAGCAGAGCAATCCACAGAAGAATCATGCTGATGCAGGCAGGCCTACGAATCGATGTCGACACTTACCGAGGCACCCGTGAGGGGGTGCCGCGGCTGCTGGACATGCTCGATGAGGCTCAGGTCAAGGCGACGTTTTTCTTCAGTGTCGGGCCGGACAACATGGGGCGCCACTTGTGGCGCCTGATCCACCCGCAATTCCTCTGGAAGATGCTGCGTTCCAACGCCGCCGGCCTGTATGGCTGGGACATTTTGCTCGCGGGCACCGCATGGCCGGGCAAACCAATTGGCCGCGACCTAGGACATCTGATGCGTCAGACCCTCGCGGCCGGGCATGAAGTCGGCCTGCACGCCTGGGATCACCACGGCTGGCAGGCCAATGCCGGGCGCTGGAGCGAGGCGCAGTTGATCGAGCAGATTCGCCGTGGCGTCGACAGCCTCAGCGACATTCTCGGGCAAAGAGTCGAGTGCTCGGCGTCTGCCGGCTGGCGGGCGGATGAGCGTGTGATCGAGGCCAAGCAGGGTTTCGGCTTTCGCTACAACAGCGATTGCCGGGGCCAGCGTCTGTTTCGGCCGACACTGGCCGACGGCAGTCCGGGGACCCCGCAGATTCCCGTGGACCTGCCGACCTTCGATGAGGTGGTCGGCCCGGTTGTTGCGGCCAAGGACTTCAACGCGTTCATTCTTGAGCGGTTCACCCCGCAAGCACTCAATGTCTACACGATCCATGCCGAAGTAGAAGGGATTCTAATGGCCAACGATTTCCGTCAACTGCTGGCCGAAGCGCGCCGGCAGGACATTCACTTCCAACCCCTGGGCAATCTGCTGCCCGAGGCCCCCACCACTTTGCCCATGGGCCATGTCGCGCGCGGCACCCTCGAGGGCCGTGAAGGCTGGCTGGGGGTACAAGGCGCATGAGCAAACGCTGGGCACTGCCGTTTTTGCTGGTCGTTCTGGCGCTGGCGTACTTGCTGCCGTTGGGCACCCACGGTTTATGGATTCCCGACGAAACCCGTTACGCCCAGATCAGCCAGGACATGCTCCTGAGCGGTAACTGGGTGTCGCCGCACTTCATGAGCCTGCGCTACTTCGAAAAGCCAGTGGCCGGTTACTGGATGATTGCCATCGGCCAGGCGCTGTTTGGCGACAACCTGTTTGGCGTGCGCATCGCCTCGGTGCTGAGCACCGGGCTGAGCGTGTTGCTGTGTTACCTGATCGCCCGCCGACTGTGGAACGAACCGCGCAAAAGCTTTGCCTGCGCGCTGCTGTACATGAGTTTTACCATCGTCGCCGGGCAAGCCGGCTACGCCAATCTCGATCCGCAATTCACCTTCTGGGTCAACCTGAGTCTGGTGGCTTTGTGGTTTGCGCTGGACAGCGTCAACCGTGGCCCGCGTCTGCTCGGCTGGGCGATGCTGGGGCTGGCCTGCGGCATGGGCTTCATGACCAAGGGTTTCCTCGCCTGGCTGCTGCCGGTGCTGATCGCCCTGCCCTGGATGCTCTGGCAAAAACGCTGGCGCGAGCTGCTGACTTACGGCCCGGTGGCGATTGTCGTGGCCATCGCGGTCAGCCTGCCGTGGGCCTTGGCGGTGCACGCGCAGCAACCCGATTACTGGCGGTTCTTCTTCTGGCACGAACACATTCGTCGCTTCGCCGGGGATGACGCCCAGCATGACGCACCGTGGTGGTTCTATTTGCCGTTGCTGGTGGCGTTCAGTCTGCCGTGGGCGGCGTTGCTGCCCACGGCACTGAAACAGGCGTGGCAGACCCGGCATCAGGCAGGCATCGCTTTCCTGTTGCTGTGGCTGCTGATGCCGTTGGCGTTTTTCAGCCTGAGCAACGGCAAATTGCCGACCTATATCTTGCCCTGCCTGCTGCCCCTGGCGTTGTTGCTGGGCCATGCCCTGGCGGACCGACTGAAGCTGGAGCAGGGCCGGGTACTGGGGATCAATGGCCTGCTGAACCTGATGCTGGGCGTGGTCACCCTGACTACGCTGGTCTATCTGCAACTGAAAAACCCGCTGTACGCCCATGAGCTGCACAACCTGGTGCTGGTGTTCATCGGTTTGATCGGCTGGATCATGGCCAACCTGCTGCAAGCCTTCCGCCCGTTGCAATGCTGGGCAGCACCGGCGTTTGGCAGTTTGCTGCTGATCGGCGTGCTGCCGGCCGGACTGCCCGACTCGGTGGTGGCGAACAAGATGCCTGACCAGTTCATCCTCGAACACGCCGAGGAACTGGCGCAGACCGGCAAGCTATTGAGCAACGACCTGGGCGCCGCTTCAGCCCTGGCCTGGCGCCTGAAACGCCCCGACGTGGCGTTGTACAACACGATAGGCGAATTGAAATATGGCCTCGCCTATCCTGACTCAATGAAGCAGCGAGTCGACCCGGACAAGGTGCAACAGTGGATGCGCGAAGCCCGCCAGAGTGGTTCGGTCGGCGTGGTGATGCGGGTCAAGGGCGATGGCGAGCTGCAAGAAATCGAACGACTGCCCAAGGATGGCAAACGTTATGAACAAGGCAACCTGGTGATTCTGATCTTTCCTCAGGGGGCGTCATGAGCCTGCTGCTCGTATTGGCTGCCTGCCTGCTGACCTGCCTGGGCCAGATCGCCCAGAAGTACGCCGTGGAAAGTTGGCGCGGCAAGACGTCGGGCTGGGGCGAGAAACTGCGCTCGCCGTGGCTGTGGCTGGCGCTCGCCTCTCTGGGATTGGGCTTGCTGGTCTGGCTGCTGGTGTTGCAGCGCCTCGAAGTCGGCGTCGCCTATCCCATGCTCAGCCTGAATTTCGTGTTGATCACACTGGTCGCCCGCTTCGTCTTCCACGAAACCATCGACCGCCGTCACTGGCTGGGCGTGGCGCTGGTGATCGCTGGCGTGGCCTTGCTGGGGCAACACGCATGAGCCTGCGTCGCGGACTCGCCTTCGCCTTGGGCAGCGTGCTGCTGGGCAGCGCCGCGCAGTTGGGCATGCGCTGGAGCATGACCCGCCTGCCCCATCCCGAACAGTTGATAAGCGCCTTGAGCAACGGCAGCGTCGATGCGACCGCCGTGTCCGTCGTGCTGGCCGCCATCCTCGCCTATGCCGTGTCGATGTTCACCTGGCTCGCCGCCCTGCGGGATTTGCCCCTGGGTCGGGCCTATTCACTGCTGAGCATCAGCTACGCGCTGGTGTACGTGCTGGCCGCCAGCCTGCCGCTGTTCAACGAAACCTTCAGCCTTTCGAAAACCCTCGGGGTGGCGCTGGTCATCCTCGGTGTCATCACTATCAACTCTCGACCTGCTCGCGCGCCCACTATCAGGAGTGCTTCATGAAAATCAGTGTATTTGGTAGCGGTTATGTTGGCCTGGTGCAAGCTGCCGTCCTGGCTGAAGTCGGCCACGACGTGGTGTGCATGGACATTGACGAGAAGAAAATCGCGTTGCTGCAACAGGGCCACGTCAGCATCTTCGAACCGGGGCTGGCCAGCCTGGTGCGTGAGAGCCTGGAAGCCAAACGACTGCAGTTCACCACCGACGAAAAATTCGCGGTGCAACATGGCCAGGTGTTGTTCATCGCCGTCGGCACGCCGTCCCGGGAGGATGGTTCGGCGGACCTGTGCCACGTGTTGTCGGTGGGTGAAGCAGTGGCGCGTCACCGTGAACAACCGGTGATTCTGGTGGAGAAATCCACGGTGCCGGTGGGCACGGGCGATACCCTGCGCGCGCATATCGAAAAGTGCCTGCTCAAGGTCGGTCGGCTGTTGCAGTTCGATATTGTCTCCAACCCCGAGTTTCTCAAGGAAGGTTCGGCCGTGGCCGATTGCCGGCGCCCGGACCGCATTGTCATCGGCTGTGAACGCGATGACGTGCGCGACGTGATGCGCGACCTCTACGCCCCGTTCAATCGCAACCATGACCGCATCATGTTCATGGACTTGCGCAGCGCCGAACTGACCAAATACGCCGCCAACTGCATGCTGGCGACCAAAATCAGTTTCATCAACCAGATCGCCGAACTGGCCGAGCACCTCGGCGCCGACATCGAATCGGTGCGGCTGGGCATTGGCGCCGATTCGCGCATCGGTTATCACTTCATCTATCCCGGCTGCGGTTACGGTGGCTCGTGTTTCCCCAAGGACATGCGCGCGCTGATTCACAGTGCCGAAGAGGCCCACTGCTCCAGCGACCTGCTGCAAGCGGTGGAAGCCATCAACCAGCGGCAGAAACACAAACTGTTCGAACGCATCAACGCCTTCTACAAGGGCGACTTGCGCGGCAGGACTTTCGCCGTGTGGGGCCTGGCCTTCAAGCCCAATACCGACGACATGCGCGACGCGCCGAGCCGGGTGCTGCTGGAATCGCTGTGGGCCGCCGGGGCTCATGTGCGAGCGTTCGACCCGGAAGCCATGCAGGAAACCCAACACCTTTACCCTGATGAATCTAAGCTGATGCTTATGGGCACACCAGAATCGGTTCTTTCCGGAGCCGACGCCTTGATCATCTGCACCGAATGGCAGCAGTTCAAGGCGCCGGACTTCGACCTGATCCAGCAACGGTTGAATGAACCCGTGATCTTCGACGGGCGCAACCTGTACGACGCAGAACGCCTGGCCCGCAGCGGTTTCCTGTACTTCCCGATGGGCCGCGGTGAATCGCGCAACCTGCCGATTCCCCATCAGCAATGGCCAGCGGCCTCGGTCGTGGCGTGAACACGGTATCGCCCAGCATACGTCGGCAGTCCCTGGGGATTGGGCTGCTGGCGCTAATGCTGTTCATCGCCGGGGTTTATCAGCAAGCGGCGATCGGTTTCGACTCGCGGTTCGTGCTGTTCGCCCAGGAGATGCTGCGCCACGGGCCATCGGTTTTTCCGACCACTTATGGCCAGCCCTATGCCGATTATTCAGCGGTTTCGACGCTGTTCATCTGGTTGTTGTCCCTGCCGTTCGGGCAGGTCAACAGCCTCAGCGCCTGGCTGCCGAGCGCCATCGCTGCCGCTGTGATCGTCACGTTGATGTACCGGTTGCTCGCGCCGTACTCCAGACGGTGGGCGCTGCTGAGCATCGCTTTGATGTTGCTGACCAGTACGTTTGTCACTGAAACCCGTGCCGTGTCCCAGGACTTGATGCTGGCGGCTGTCGCGTTTTCGGTGTTCTACCTGGGGTACGCCACCGATCATTTCGCGATGCCCCGCCGGTTGCCGCTGATTCTTGCCTTGTTGCTGCTGGGCTTCGGCCTTCGCGGGCCGATTGGGCTGGTGATCCCCACCGCCATGCTGTGCAGTTATTACGTGCTCAATCGTCGATGGTCGCGGTTATTCGGTTTCGGCTTGCTGGCGGCCGTGTTGCTGGCGGTGTGTGTCGGCGTGCTGCTGTGGCTGGCCGAAACCATTGGCGGACCGGCCTTCATGCAGAACGTGGTGCGCATGCAGTTCTTGGGGCGCATGGACGGCAGCGAGGGGGTCAGCGGTTCGCTGTATTACTTCACCCGTTCGCTGGGTAACTATGCGCTCGCTTATCCGCTGGCGTTGCTGGTGTTGGCGGTGGTCTGGCTGACGAATCCACGGCAGGCCGGCCCGGCATTGCGCCTGTTGCAGTACTGCACGGCGGCCGGGTTGATCGTGATGATTGGCTTGTCGATTCCCCAAGCGAAAAAGGCCCGCTACCTGCTGCCGATGCTGCCCATGGCGGCGATCATTGCGGCGTACCCGTTTCAGGTGGCGCAAGGTCGGGCGTTCGGTTGGTTGCGGATCTTGATGCAAGGGCTGTGGTTGCTGATTCCGGGGCTGTTGATCATCGGATTGCTGATCGCGCAGCGGCGTCTGCCAACGCAACCGGCTGCCTTTGTGCCGGTCCTGATTGCGCTTGCCGCGCTGCAAATCATCGCGTTGGCGGCGTGGTTCCGTTCTCGCTGGCGGGCTGAAGTATTGGCCGGTTGCGCAGTCCTGGCGCTGTGGTCGGTTTACATCCTGGTGTTCGAACCGGTCGAGCGTCAGCTTTACGACACGCAAACCTTCAGCCGAGCGGCATTCGCACAGGTTCAGAAAGACCCGGCGCCGCTGGTGCTGCACGGCATGGGCAAGGACGCCAAGGCGATCAAGTTCATGGTCAATATCGAGCAGGACTTGCAACCGGTGTTCACCGAATCGATTCAAGAACTCGAAGCGCTGCCAGGGCCGGCCTGGCTGATGATGGATCGGAGCGACTACAACGCCCTGCAAGGCACCCCGCTGGGAGCCCAGGCGCCGATATTGAGCGGGCGTTTCGATAAAAACGATTACGTCCTGCTGCACGTCAATCCCTTGTAGCAGCTGCCGAGCCTGCGAGGCTGCGTTCGGCGACGAAGTCGTCGCAAACCCTGCCCCCCCGATTTATCTGAAACACCACCGTGCCTGATTTCACGACTGCTGCGCAGCCGAACGCAGCCTCGCAGGCTCGACAGCTGCTACAGTGGCCCGTATGAATTTCACTGCACGCCGTGCCCAATCTGCCGACGCCTCCACCCTCCCCGCCATTGAGCGTTCAGCTGCTGCGCTGTTTCGCTGTGACCCTTCATTGGCCTGGCTCGCCGACGCTGCGGTACCCGATGCCGAAGATCATCAAATGGCAATCGAGAAGGAGCAGGTTTGGGTGACACAATCGGCCGACAATGAACTTATGGGGTTTCTCAGCGCCATTGAAGTCGACAATGACCTGCATATTCAGGAAATTTCCGTCAGCCAACAGTTTCAAGGCCAGGGCGCTGGCCGCAAGTTGCTGTTAACGGCACTCGAACACGCACGTAAACGAGAACTCCACGGTCTGACTTTGACCACGTTTCGCGACTTGCCCTGGAATGAACCGTTTTATCGGCAGTTCGGCTTTGAAACATTGGGCCCAGCTGAAATCGGCCCACGTTTAACGACGGTGTTGAACAACGAAATCAACCACGGCTTGCCTGGGGAACGACGCTGTGCGATGCGCTTGAAGCTGCGTTAGCCTCAAACCGGCGCCTTCAAATCGACTCCCAGCGCCTGGGCGAACGCCTTCACTAGCGGACTGCGCACGGTGTTGTGGCGCAGGATCAGATTGAACGGCGTGACAATGTTGATCAGGTCCGGACGCACCGCCCGAAACTGCCCCTGAGCCACCAAAGTTGCGGCGTAATGCTCGGGCAGAAAACCGACGAAACGGCCGGTTTTGACCAGCAGCGCTACCGCTTCGACCTGAGTCGCCGAGGCGGAAAAGCTGTCGTAGCGGGCAAAATTCAGTTTGTCTCGATGGATCGCGTAACGGTGGTTAATGCACTCGTAATCCTGCAGCACATTGCTGCCCATCTCCGCCTCCGGCATCGAAAACAGTGGATGGCCAACGGCGCAATACACGTACGAGCGTTCTTCATAAAGCGGGAAGTAATCGAACTCCTCTCGCTTCTGATAAACCGGCACGATCCCGGCCACTAACCGCCCTTCGACTACGCCTCTTTCCACCTCATCTAATTGAGACGCCTGAAGTTGAAACCTTACTTTCGGCGACTCTTCATTTATCTTTCGAAGCGCTGCAACTAACGGCGAATGATCGTCGGTAATCGTATTATCAATAACACCCACCCCAAGGTCGCCAATAAGTTCATTCTGCGCTGAACTAAGCCGATCACGAAAGTTATCGACCGAGGCAAATAAATCGATTGACGCCTGGTACACCAGACGCCCTTCTTCGGTCAGGTGAAAACCTTCCCGTCCTCGGGTACACAGGCGCATGCCGATGCGAATCTCAAGGTCGGAGATCTGTTTGCTGATGGCCGCCAGGCCCACATTCAGCTCATTCTGCGCTGCGCTGAAGCCGCCGGCCTCGACCACGGCCTTGAACACTTTGAGCAGTTTGAAGTCCAGGCCACTGAGGGCCAGCGGAGCCCGATGTACCGTTTTTGGCGGCGGGTTTCCGGAATTGGAAAGTGGGGTTTCCATAATGCTTATTTACCTCTGGCGCCCTATTCAACAATCTGTGTCCAACAACAAAAACATAGCCGACCAATAATAATGAACACAGAAAACAAGGCTTGGCAACCGTTAATAAATCCCGCAGATCAGTGCCAACTCACTGATTTCGAACTATTAAAAGCTGACACTTCGATCAGCTCTCGCCATTTAGCAACTGCGCTTTTCCCCTGCCCTTGAATTTGATTGAGCCGAACCACGCCCGAATGATTTTCGGCGGGTGTTTCGGGCTCGGCATACCGATTTCAATTCGCTCTACGACGAGGAAAACAACAATGTCTCAAACCACCGACCGTCTCTGGGGTGCCCGCTTCAAGAGCGGCCCGTCCGAAGCCCTGGCGGCCCTGTCCCGTTGCCCTGAGCGCTACTTTCGCCTCACCCCGTATGACCTCGCCGGTTCCAAGGCGCATGCCCGGGAATTGCAGCGCGCAGGGCTGTTGAGCGAGCAGGAAACCCAGACCATGCTCGACGCCCTGGAGCGTATCGGTGATGACTTCCGTGCCGGCAGCATCGCGCCGACGCTGGACGACGAAGACGTCCACACCTTCATCGAGCGCCTGCTGACCGAACGCCTCGGCGCACTGGGCGGCAAGCTGCGCGCCGGCCGTTCACGCAACGACCAGACCGCCAATGACCTGCGGCTGTTCCTGCGCGATCACGTCCGCACCCTGGCTGTCGAAGTGCTGGCGTTGCAACAAGCGCTGGTGGATCAGGCCGAGCAACACATCGAGAGCATCTGCCCGGGCTTCACTCACTTGCAACAGGCGCAGCCGATCGTCTTCGCTCACCACTTGCTGGCTCATGCCCAATCGATGCTGCGCGATGTGCAGCGCTTGGTGGATTGGGACGTGCGCACCTCGCTGTCGCCACTCGGCGCGGCGGCCATGGCCGGTTCCGCCATCGCTCGCCTGCCACAGCAGTCGGCCAAGGAAATGGGCTACAGCGGCGTGTGCGAAAACTCCATCGACGCCGTGGCCAGCCGCGATCACGTTGCCGAATTCCTGTTTATCGCCAGCATGCTGGGGATCAACATCTCCCGCCTCGCCGAAGAATTCTGTCTGTGGTCGTCACGGCAATTTCGCTGGGTCGCACTGGACGATGCCTACGCCACCGGCAGTTCGATCATGCCGCAGAAGAAAAATCCGGACATCGCTGAACTGGCCCGGGGCAAAGCTGGTCGCCTGATCGGCAACCTGACTGGTTTGTTGTCGACGCTCAAATCCCTGCCGCTGTCGTACAACCGCGACTTGAGTGAAGACAAGAACGGCGTGCTCGACAGCGTCGACACCCTGCTGCTGGTGTTGCCAGCCATGGCCGGAATGGTCGCGACCATGAAGGTCAATGTCGAAGAGCTGCGCCGTCAGGCACCGCTGGGCTTCACCCTCGCTACCGAAGTGGCCGACTGGCTGGCGGTGCGCGGTGTGCCGTTCAAGGAAGCTCACGAGATCACCGGCGCATTGGTCCAGGCCTGCGAGAAACACGACATCGAATTGTGGGAAGCGTCCCCGGCGCTATTGGCCGAGATCGATCCACGCCTCAAGCCTGAAGTGCGCGACAGCCTGACCCTCGAAGCCGCCATCGCCGCCCGCAGCGGCTGGGGCGGCACCGCGCCGCAACAAGTGCGCGAGCAGATCGGTCGACTGAAAACCGCCCTCGCAGCGCAGCAGCAATGGACCGAGAACTATCAGGGTTTTCGTCTCTGAAACAACGCCACCAAACCTGTGGGAGCGGGCTTGCCCGCGATAGCGAAGTGTCAGCCAACATTGATGTTGAATGTAATGCCGCCATCGCGGGCTTGCCCGCTCCCACAGGGATTGTGTTGGAAATGAAAGACAACACGCGCCGTCTTGATTGAGCGCGGCGTACGGAGAAACAACATGAGCCAGACTCAGGCAGAACGACTCCAGGCGGAGCGAAAACTGGCGGAAAACCAGTTCGATATCACCCAGTACCAGCATGTGCCACGGCGTTATTACGGGCGGATTTTCTTCGCCACGGTGATCGTGATTGCGATTGTCGGCCTGGTGCGGGCCTTCGCCGAAGGCAAGATCGAATGGTCGTACATCGGCCAGTTCCTGACCTCACAGGCCATTATGTGGGGCCTGCTCAACACCATCGTCATGGCGGTGCTGGCGATGGCGCTGGGCATCGTCTTCGGGGTGATCACGGCGATCATGCGCATGTCGGCCAACCCGATCCTGCGCTATGTGGCGCTGACGTACACCTGGCTGTTCCGCGGTACGCCGCTGATTCTGCAGCTGCTGCTGTGGTTCAACCTGGCGCTGATTTTCCCCACCATCGGCATCCCCGGTTTGTTCGAAATGGACACCGTGAGCCTGATGACGCCCTTCGCGGCCGCCCTCCTCGGCTTGAGCATCAACCAGGGCGCCTACACCGCCGAAGTGGTGCGCGCCGGTCTGCTCTCGGTCGACACCGGGCAGTACGAAGCCGCCAAGTCGATCGGCATGCCGCGCTTGCAAGCCTTGCGCCGGATCATCCTGCCCCAGGCCATGCGGATCATCATTCCGCCGGTGGGCAACGAGTTCATCGGCATGGTGAAGATGACCTCCCTGGCGAGCGTCATTCAGTACTCGGAACTGCTCTACAACGCCCAGAACATCTACTACGCCAACGCCCGCGTGATGGAGCTGCTGATCGTCGCCGGTATCTGGTACCTGGCCACCGTCACCGTCCTGTCCTTTGGTCAAAGCCGACTGGAGCGTCGTTTCGCTCGCGGCGCCGGCAAGCGTTCTTGAGGAGTTCAACATGAGAAGCATCGTCAAGGCCGTGAGCCTGAATAAGTACTACGACCATTTCCACGCGCTCAAGGACATCAACCTCGAGGTCGAGCAAGGCGAAGTGCTGTGCATCATCGGCCCGTCCGGCTCCGGCAAAAGCACCCTGCTGCGCTGCGTGAACCAGCTGGAAAAAATCGACAAGGGCGGCCTGTGGGTCGACGGCGAATTGGTGGGTTACCGCATCGCCGGCAACAAACTGCACGAACTCAACGAGTCGCAGATCGCCCGTCAGCGACTGGCCACCGGCATGGTGTTCCAACGCTTCAACCTGTTCCCGCACATGACTGTGCTGCAAAACATCATCGAAGGGCCGTGCCAGGTGCTCAAGCGTTCGCCCAAGGAAGCGCACGAAGAAGCCTTGGAATTGCTCGCTCGCGTCGGCTTGGCCGACAAGCGCAACAGCTACCCGATCGAGCTGTCGGGCGGCCAGCAACAACGGGTGGCGATTGCCCGCGCGCTGGCCATGCGGCCCAAGCTGATGCTGTTCGATGAACCCACTTCGGCACTCGACCCGGAACTGGTCGGTGAGGTGCTGTCGGTGATGCGCGATCTGGCGCAGACCGGCATGACCATGATCGTCGTCACCCATGAACTGGGCTTCGCTCGCGAGGTTTCCAACCGCATGGTGTTCATGGACGAAGGACAGATCGTGGAGGCTGGAAGCCCCGAAGAAATACTAATAAGTCCGCAAAACCCACGCACCCAAAGCTTCATTTCTGCCGTTCGAACCTAAGCGCCAGCCTCGGAAACCAAGAGCTGCGTAACAACACTCATAAGAGAACGACCATGAAGAACTTCGTTATTCCAGCAGTAATCGCAGGCGTTATGGCTTCCAGTTTCACTTGGGCCGCCGAGCTACCGGCCAGCATCAAGGAAAAAGGCGAGGTCGTTGTGGCAATCATGCCGAACTACCCGCCGATGGATTTCAAGGACCCGGCCACCAACACCCTCACCGGCCTCGACGTTGACTTGGGCAACGCCTTGGCCGAACGTCTGGGCGTGAAGATCAAATGGCAGGAAACCGGCTTCGAGCAAATGATCAACGCGCTGACCACCGACCGCGTCGACATGGTGATGTCGGGCATGACCGACACCGCCGAACGTCAGGCCAGCGTGACCTTCGTCGACTACTTCACCAGTGGTCCGCAGTTCTACACCTTGCAGAAAAACAAGGACACCAACGAAATCATCGACCTGTGTGGCAAGAAAGTCGGTACCAGCCGACGTACGACCTTCCCGGCGGAAATCGCCGAGTGGAGCAAGGCCAACTGCGAAGCCGCCGGCAAGCCTGCGATCAACGTGATCGGCACCGAAGGCTCGGCCGACGCCCGTGCGCAACTGCGTCAAAGCCGTATCGACGCGGCCATGCAGGGCAGCGAAACCCTGCCGTACCTCAAGACCCAGGAAAAGGACATGTACAAAACCGTAGGCCTGCCGATTTCCAAGCAGTTCACCGGGCTGGGCGTGAGCAAGAAAAAGCCTGAGCTGAGTGAAGCGGTGAAAGTCGCGTTGCAGAGCATGGTTGATGACGGCAGCTACCAGACCATCCTGAAAAAATGGGACCTGGAACTGGGCGCGATCAAGACCGTGACCATCAACGCCGGGAAATAATGGATCGGTGTGATGCCTTTGTGGGAGCAGCCTGCTCGCGATAGCGATCTGTCAGGCGACATAGATGTTGAATGTGCCGGCCCCATCGCGAGCAGGCTCGCTCCCACACTAAATCTGGATCGATCACAGTTTTGTGGCCAACCGAAAAACCTGTGGGAGCGGGCTTGCCCGCGAAGGCGGTCTGTCAGATGACATCGATGTTGAATGTGCCGGCCCCATCGCGAGCAGGCTCGCTCCCACACTAAATCTGGGTCGATCACAATTTTGTGGCCAACCGAAAAACCCGTGGGAGCGGGCTTGCCCGCGATGGCGGTCTGTCAGATGACATCGATGTTGAATGTACCGGCCTCATCGCGAGCAAGCCCGCTCCCACAGGGTTCAGCGTTTACCTATAAATAGTTGGAGCACCACATGTCCTCCTCACCCCAACCCACCTGGCCGGACCAACACACAGCCTGTCTCGCCCTGGCCTTCGACCTCGATGGCCCGACCGGCGATGCCATGCTCAACGGTTCGATCTGGCGCAAGCCGGAGTATTTCGGTTTCGGTGGTTATGGCCCCTATCGGGCGCTACCGCGGATTCTCGATTTGCTGGATGAGTTCCGGATCCCGACCACGTTCTTCGTCCCGGCCTGGGTCGTGGAGAACTGGCCGAAACAGTGCCAGGCGATTGTCGAGCGCGGGCATGAGGTGGCCTACCACGGCTACAAACACGAATCCTTTTACGCCCTGACGCTGGATCAGCAGAAGGACGTGATGCACAAATCCCGTGAGGTGTTCTGGAAGCACCTACACATCCGCGCCGAAGGTTTTCGCACGCCATCCGGCGACTGGCGAGCCGAGACGCCGGCCATGCTGGTGGAAGCCGGCGTGACCTATTCCAGCAGCATGCGCGGCGATGACCGGCCGTATCTGGTCAACGTGCCGGGCTTTTATACGCCGCTGGTGGAGATCCCCGGTCGCTGGGAAATGGATGACTACGCCTCCCTCGCCTACACCCGCGCGCCGGACTTCCCCTCGGGCCTGGACCGCACGGCGAGCTATGAACTGACCCTCGACAACTGGTGCCGCGAGTTCGACGGCGCCATGGATGAAGGGTTGTGCCTGACCACCCTGTTCCACCCCAAGATCACCGGCAAACCGGGGCGCATCCTGCTCCTGGAAAAACTCTTCGAACACATGCGCCAGCGCGACGACGTCTGGTTCGCCACCTGCCGCGACGTCGCCCACTGGTGGCTGAAGGAGCATCACCATGGCTGATTCCACTGTCTGGCCCAACGGCTACCGCTGCGCCGTGGTGCTGACCGTCGATTACAACGACATCCACGGCATCCTCACCCAGGCCCCGGAAGTCGCCGGGCGCGACAAGACCTTGTCTGTGTGGCGCTACGGCACTCAGCGCGGTGTCGAACGTTTGCTCGGGTTGTTCGAAGCCCTGGGCGTTTCCAGCAGTTGGTGCATTCCCGGCATCGTCGCCGAGGAAAACCCGCAGCACATCCGAGCGATCCAGGCTGGCGGGCATGAGATTGCCTGCGCCGGGTATCGCCATCAGAACTACGACAATTTGACGCTGGCTGAGCAAAGTGCCGAGGTCGCCAAGGGTTGCGCGGCATTGAGCGCGCTGACCGGTCAGCATCCGACAGGCTTTCGCATCCCCGCCGGCAACGGTGCGCCGGGCTTCATCGAGGCGTTAAGAGAGCATGGCATCCGCTGGGACTCGTCATGGCGCGGCGATGATTTGCCCTTCGCTCACCCGACCGCGCCCGAAGTGATCGAGTTGCCGTTGCACTACGAACTGGAAGACGAACCCTACTTCGCCTTCAACCTCAGCCCGGCGGTGCCTCCCGCGCAATCGCGCATCGCCTCCTACAGCCATACCTTGGGCAACCTGCAAATGGACTTCGCCGGGTTTCACCGATTCGGGTTGTGTTACGTGCTGCGGCTGCACCCGGAAATCATCGCCACGCCCGGGCGGATCGGCGTGTTGCGCGAATTGCTGCAAAGCATTCAACAGCATGACGACGTGTGGATCGCCACCGGTGCCGAGGTCGCTCAGTGGTGGGCCGAATCGGCAGCACCCATGACCGAGGATCATCCGGCGGCCGTGTACGAACGTCATTACCGGGATTACGGCGTATGAAAGATCATGAGATCGCAGCCTTCAGTAGCGCCTACGATGGGGTCATGCGCATGGAGCGGTTGGCGCAGTTCTGCGTCGATACTCGCTTCGAAGATTTACCACCCGCATTGGTGGTGCAAGCCAGGCGGCACATCCTCGACACCTTCGGCGTAACCCTGGCCGGGGCTGGCAGCGATGTGGCGAAGCAGGCACGTCAGGTTTTCGAGGGTGAAGCTGGCAGCACGTTGGTCTGGGGCACCGGTCAGCGAGTCGGCGCAGCGCAGGCCGCCATGCTCAACGGTATCGCCGCGCATGCCCTGGAGCTGGACGACACCGGCGGCTGCGACCACTCCGGCGCGGTAGTGCTGCCGGCGGTGATGGCTGCGCTATCAATGTCGCAGCTATCGGTTTCTGAAGCGTCAGTGGACGGCCGCGAACTGATTACTGCAGTGGTGATCGGCTACGAAATCGGCCGTCGGGTACTCGAAGCCTGCGGCAGTTATTCGGCCCACAACGGCGCCGGTTGGCACTCCACCGCGACGTGCGGGGTGTTTGGTGCGGCAGCGGCCAGTGCGCGAATTCTGGGTCTGGATGCACAACAAACCCTGGCAGCTCTGGGCATCGCCGGCAGCTTCAGCGGCGGACTTTGGGCTTTCATTCATGACGGCTCGCAAAGCAAAAAACTCCACAGCGGTCGGGCCGCCGAAGGTGGATTGCTGGCGGCGCGGTTTGCTCAACAAGGCATCACCGGGCCGACAAAATTGTTCGATGATGTCTGGGGCGGTTTTCTCAAGACCCTCGCGGCGGATACCGCCGTGCCTGAGGCGTTGGATGCCGAACTGGGCCAGGTATGGAAACTCGCCCGCTGCTCGATCAAACCCTACGCGGCATGCCGAGGGACGCATTCGGCGATCGATGCTTTGGGCCTGTTGCTGGATCAATTGCAGGTCGGCGTGGAGCAGGTCGAGAGCGTTCAGGTTTCGTTGTGCGGATTTCTTCAGGACATGTGCGGCGGTCAGGACATCAACACCCTGCCGGCGGCGCAGATGAGCCTGCGTTATGCCCTCGCGGCTCGATTGGTCCATGGTCATTGTCGGTTGGAAGCCTACGACGATGAACAACGCCATCACCCGAGGATTGCTCACTGGATGTCGCGCATTCGCCTTGAAGTCGACCCGCTACTGTCGGAGGATGGCGAGCCTGTGA
The DNA here is from genome assembly GCF_019947395.1 of Pseudomonas sp. BF-R-26. Taxonomy (NCBI): domain Bacteria; kingdom Pseudomonadati; phylum Pseudomonadota; class Gammaproteobacteria; order Pseudomonadales; family Pseudomonadaceae; genus Pseudomonas; species Pseudomonas sp. BF-R-26. The sequence goes on from NZ_JAGYGK010000007.1 coordinate 61,400, forward strand.
TCAGCCTGCAGACCGTGGATGGTCGGCAAGCGAGCCTGTGTGTTGAGGTGCCGTTGGGGGCGCCGGGGAATCCGTTGAGTGATGAGGCGCTGGAGGAGAAGTTTTTCAGCCTGGCGGGGCGGGTTATGCCACGGCAGCGGGCGGAAGGATTGATTGAGCAGTTGTGGCGGCTGGAAGAACTGGAGTCGGTTCGGGTGCTTGATCGGTGGCTGACTTGAGTATGCGTTGTTTGTGCGGGCCTCTTCGCGGGCAAGCCCGCTCCCACAGGGATCACCTAAATCCTGTGGGAGCGGGCTTGCCCGCGATTGGCAGCAGCTCGGTATCGCGTCGATACCATAGAATCTGAATAAGGACATTTGCCCCACCGTGGCCACTTACTCCCTCGTCATTCGCCGCTTGATGATCGTTTCGCTGACCATCGTTGTCAGCCGCGCCATTACCAGCCCGTTGCTCACCCTGTTTCTGAGCAACAAACTCGGCCTCAACCAACAGGACGTCGGCCTGCTGCTGGGCATCGCGGTGTTCATCGCCACCCTGCTCGCGCTTTACGGCGGTTACATCATCGACCGCCTCGAAAAGCGTCGGCTGCTGATCCTCGCCATGCTCTCCAGCGCCATCGGTTTCGTGCTGCTGACCTTCGCCGAAAACCTCTACCTGACCACCGCCACCCTGGTGATCACCGAAACCGCCTCGGCGCTGTTCCTGATCGGGTCCAAGGCGATCCTCAGCGAGAACCTGCCTATGGGCCAGCGCGCCAAGGCTTTTTCACTGCGCTACACCCTGACCAACATTGGCTACGCCACCGGCCCCATGCTCGGTGTGGTGATCGCCGGGGTGCAGCCAACAGCGCCATTCCTGATTGCCGGCGGCATCGCATTCTTCAGTATTTTCCTGATGAGCGGGATTCCCAAAGACCCGGCCCAGACGCCCGCCATCGGCCAGCCCCAGAGTTTCCTCAAAACCCTGATCACCCTGAAGAACGACCGCACACTGATCATGTTCACTTGCGGCTGCTTGCTCAGCACCGTAGTGCACGGTCGTTTCACCCTGTACCTGTCGCAATACTTGCTGGTCACCCAAGACACCAAACGGGCCCTGGAAACCATGGCTGCCCTGCTCGCCTGCAACGCCATCAGCGTGATCCTGCTGCAATATCAGATCGGACGGTTCCTCAAACGCGAACAACTGCGCTACTGGATTGCTGGCGGCACCAGCCTGTTCATCCTCGGGTTGATCGGTTTCAGCCTGGCTGACAGCCTGGTGAGCTGGTGCGTGGCGATGTTTATTTTCACCCTCGGCGAAATGATCATTTACCCGGCCGAATTCCTCTTCGTCGACACCCTGGCCCCGGAAGAACTTCGCGGCAGCTACTACGGCGCGCAGAACCTCGCGGCCCTCGGCGGTGCGCTGAGCCCGGTAATCTGTGGCTATCTGCTGATGCACACGCCTGCCCCCACCATGTTCTATGCTCTGAGCGCGTTGACGGCGATGGGCGGTTTTCTCTGCTTCATGAGCGGTCGGCGCGTGACAATACTGCAGAAATAATGCACTGAAGCTGCATTAATATGAATTTGTCAGCATCAGGAATGATCGGCACACTGTGCGGCGTTCCTCCCCCAATAGTTGGAACTACTTCAAGGGCTTTCTGGGTATCCCAGCTAAGCCTTTTTTTTTGCCTCGATTTTTTACGGATTGTTTGCCTCATGTTTGCTCGCTGGTTACCTGCCGCCATCAATACCCGTCCTTCAGAATGGAGCCGCGCCGCTATTGGCATGTCGCTCGGCACGATGTTCAGCGTCTGGCTCTGCAGTCAGGTATTCGGCATGCAAGTGGCGCAGCACCTGATCGGCCCGCTGGGTGCATCCGCAGTATTGCTGTTTGCCGTGTCCTCAGGCGCCCTCGCCCAGCCCTGGTCGATTCTTGGCGGCTACTTGAGTGCCGGGGTGGTCTCGCTGCTGGTCGCTCACGTACTCGGACGCACCCTCGGCAGCGCCTGCCTGGCGGCGGGCATGGCGCTGATTCTGATGTGCTGGCTGCGTTGCCTGCACCCACCGGCCGGAGCGCTGGCGTTGCTGCTGGTGTTGGCGGATCCGGCGACCATTGCCCTGGACTGGAAAGCCCTCGGCCCGGTGATGCTCAGTGGCTCGACGATGCTGCTCAGCGCACTGGCGTACAACAACCTGACGCGCATTCGTTACCCAAAACGTCCCGCTGAACCGGCACCGATGATGCCCGTCCCCGACAGTCAGGCGATCACTGCTGCGGATCTGAAACTGGCCCTCGCCGACATGGAGGCCTTCTACGACGTCACCCCCGAAGACCTCGAACAACTGATCCATGCCAGTGAGCTGCATGCCAAGCGGCGTAGCATCGGTGAAGTGCTGAGCAGCAGAACCTGAGTTTATCAACGGCAGCAGCAGGTTTTGTGGCGAGGGAGCTTGCTCCCGCTTGAGTGCGCAGCACTCACAAAATCTGCGCTCGTATGAAGAATTTTGGGACTGCTTCGCAGCCCAGCGGGAGCAAGCTCCCTCGCCACAGCAAGCCCCCTCGCCACAAGTTCGAGGTTGATTCAAAACAGTGTCAGGCTGCCAAAGGTTGCGATCCTTGGAAGTTACCCTAAGGTAAAAATGCAAACAGCACCTGCACGTATCCCGGTTGTACATCACAAATTTGCACTGATACGATCCAGCATCGCTCGCGCGCGAGCTTCTCTATAAAGAACAATAAAAGCAGGGAGTTAGTGATGACTGCTCAGGTTTCATCCCCGACAACACAGCCCATGGATGCCACGCAAAACGAAGTGTTGGCCGAGGTTCGCAATCACATCGGTCACCTGACCCTCAATCGCCCCGCCGGCCTCAACGCCATTACCCTGGACATGGTTCGCAGCCTGCAACAGCAGTTCGATGCCTGGGCACAGGATCCGCAGGTGCATGCGGTGGTGTTGCGCGGCGCTGGTGAGAAAGCGTTCTGTGCCGGCGGCGATATTCGTTCGTTGTACGACAGTTTCAAAAGCGGCGACACCCTGCACGAAGACTTCTTCGTCGAGGAATACGCCCTTGACCTCGCCATCCATCACTATCGCAAACCGGTCCTGGCCTTGATGGACGGCTTTGTGCTGGGCGGTGGCATGGGGCTGGTGCAAGGCGCCGATTTGCGGGTGGTCACCGAGCGCAGCCGTCTGGCGATGCCGGAAGTGGCCATCGGTTATTTCCCGGACGTCGGCGGCAGCCACTTCCTGCCGCGCATTCCCGGTGAGCTGGGCGTTTATCTCGGCGTCACTGGCGTGCAGATTCGTGCCGCCGATGCGCTCTATTGCGGCCTGGCCGACTGGTATCTGGAAAGCGCCAGCCTGGGCACGCTGGACGAACAACTCGATCACCTCGAATGGCACGACACGCCGCTCAAGGACCTGCAAGGCATGCTGGCGAAACTCGCCGTGCAACAACTGCCGGCTCCACCATTAGCGGCGTTGCGGCCGGCTATCGATCACTTCTTCGCCCTGCCCGATGTGCCGAGTATGGTGGAACAACTGCGTGAAGTGACCGTCGCCGACAGTCATGAGTGGGCCACGGCCACCGCCGACCTGCTGGAAAGCCGTTCACCGCTGGCCATGGGCGTGACCCTGGAAATGCTGCGGCGCGGTCGGCACCTGAGCCTGGAACAGTGCTTCGCCCTCGAACTGCACCTGGATCGCCAGTGGTTCGAACGCGGCGACCTGATCGAAGGCGTGCGCGCCTTGCTGATCGACAAAGACAAGAACCCGCGCTGGAACCCGCCGACTCTGCAGGCGCTGGACGCTGAGCACGTGGCGAGTTTTTTCACCGGGTTCGAGCAGAGTGGGAGCTGAGTCATGCACGATATCGAATTGAGCGAAGAGCAAGTGATGATCCGCGACATGGCCCGGGATTTTGCCCGCGGCGAAATCGCGCCCCATGCACAAGCCTGGGAAAAGGCCGGCTGGATCGATGACGGTCTGGTGGCGAAGATGGGTGAACTGGGTCTGCTGGGGATGGTGGTGCCCGAGGAATGGGGCGGTACCTATGTCGACTACGTCGCCTATGCGCTGGCGGTGGAAGAGATTTCCGCCGGTGACGGCGCCACCGGAGCGCTGATGAGCATCCACAACTCCGTGGGCTGCGGACCGGTGCTCAACTACGGCACTGAAGAACAGAAACAGCAATGGTTGCCGGACCTCGCCAGCGGCCAGGCCATCGGTTGCTTTTGCCTCACCGAACCCCAGGCCGGTTCCGAAGCGCATAACCTGCGCACCCGCGCCGAACTGCGCGACGGCCAGTGGGTGATCAACGGCGCCAAGCAATTCGTCAGCAACGGCAAACGGGCGAAGCTGGCGATTGTGTTCGCCGTGACCGACCCGGAGCTGGGCAAGCGCGGCATCTCGGCGTTCCTGGTGCCGACCGAAACCGCGGGTTTCATCGTCGACCGCAGTGAACACAAGATGGGTATCCGTGCTTCCGATACCTGCGCCGTTACCCTGAACAATTGCACCGTTCCCGAGGCCAATCTGCTGGGCGAACGCGGTAAAGGCCTGGCCATCGCCCTCTCCAACCTCGAAGGCGGCCGCATCGGCATCGCAGCGCAAGCCTTGGGCATCGCCCGGGCAGCGTTCGAAGCAGCGCTGGCTTACGCGCGGGATCGGGTGCAGTTCGACAAACCGATCATCGAGCACCAAAGCATCGCCAACATGCTGGCCGACATGCACACCCGTTTGAACGCCGCGCGCCTGCTGATCCTGCATGCCGCAAGGTTGCGCAGTGCTGGCAAGCCGTGTCTGTCGGAGGCCTCACAGGCCAAGCTGTTTGCCTCGGAGATGGCCGAGAAGGTTTGCTCGTCGGCGATACAGATTCATGGCGGGTATGGGTATCTGGAAGATTACCCGGTGGAGCGCTACTACCGGGATGCGCGGATCACGCAGATTTATGAAGGGTCGAGCGAGATACAGCGGATGGTGATTGCCCGGGAGTTGAAAAATTATCTGGTGTGACCTTTAAAAGCATCGCGGGCAAGCCCGCTCCCACAATGGTTTCCGGCGTTCACAAATTTTGTATACGCTCGAGAAACCTGTGGGAGCGGGCTTGCCCGCGATGACGTCCGCGAGGACGCCGCATTACTTGCCGACGAACTCCGCCTCCCGCTTGGCAATAAACGCCGCCATCCCTTCCTTCTGATCCTGCGTGGCAAACGCCGCATGGAACACCCGACGCTCAAAGCGCACACCTTCCGACAGGCTGACTTCAAACGCGCGGTTGACGCTTTCCTTGATCATCATCGCAATCGGAAGCGACTTCTTGGCAATCAGCGCCGCGACTTTCAGCGCCTCTTCCAATAACTCATCCGCGGGCACGATGCGCGCAACAATGCCGCAACGCTCCGCTTCCACCGCATCGATCAATCGCCCGCTCAGGCACATTTCCATGGCCTTGGCCTTGCCCACGGCGCGGGTCAGGCGCTGGGTGCCGCCCATGCCTGGCAACACACCGAGGTTGATTTCCGGCTGACCGAATTTGGCGTTGTCGCCCGCCAGAATGAAGTCGCACATCAACGCCAGTTCACAACCACCGCCCAAGGCGAAACCGTTGACCGCGGCGATGATCGGCTTGCGGCGGTTGGCCACGCGATCGCTGTCGCTGAACAGGTCATCGAGGTAGATCTGCGGATACGTCAGTTCGGCCATTTCCTTGATGTCGGCACCGGCGGCGAAGGCTTTTTTCGAGCCGGTCAGCACGATGCAACCGATGTTCGAGTCGGCTTCCAGACCATCGAGGGCGTGGTTCAATTCGCTGACAATTTGCGCATTCAACGCGTTCAAGGCTTGCGGACGGTTGAGGGTAATCAGGCCGACGCGGCCGTGGGTTTCCAGCAAAATCGTTTCGTAGTTCATAGGTGGATTCCTTCTCAAAGATTGCGCGAAATGACCATGCGCTGAATGTCGCTGGTGCCTTCGTAGATCTGGCACACCCGCACGTCGCGGTAGATCCGCTCCAGCGGGAAGTCGTTCAGGTAACCGTAACCGCCAAGGGTTTGCAACGCCGAGGAGCAGACCTTCTCGGCCATTTCCGAAGCGAACAGCTTGGCCATGGACGCTTCCACCAGCGCCGGTTTACCGCTGTCGCGCAACGCCGCTGCGTAATGCACCATCTGCCGGGCGACGGCGATCTGGGTTGCCATGTCTGCCAAGCGAAACGCTACCGCCTGATGTTCAATAATCGGCTTGCCGAAGCTCTCGCGTTCACGAGCATAGTCGCGGGCCGCTTCGAACGCGGCGCGGGCCATGCCCACCGATTGCGAGGCGATGCCGACACGGCCGCCTTCGAGGTTGGCCAAGGCGATCTTGTAGCCTTCACCCTCCTCGCCCAGTCGATTGGCCACCGGGACTTTCACATCCTCGAAGAGGATCTGGCAGGTGTCGGAGGCGTGCTGACCAAGTTTGTCTTCGACCCGCGCGACTTTATAGCCCGGCGAATCGGTGGGCACGATCAACGCCGTGATCCCACGCTTGCCGGCACTCGGGTCGGTCACCGCAAAGACAATCACCACCCCGGCGTTTTGCCCGGAAGTGATGAACTGCTTGCAACCGTTGAGCACGTAGTGATCGCCATCGAGCCGGGCGCGGGTTTTCAGGCTGCTCGCGTCGGAGCCGGCTTGCGGTTCGGTCAGGGCAAACGCACCGAGCATCGCACCGCTGGCCAGTGGTTTGAGGAAGCGCTCTTTCTGGTCGTCGTTGCCGAACTTGAGGATCGGTACGCAACCCACCGAGTTGTGCACGCTCATGATGGTCGAGCAGGCGCCGTCGCCGGCAGCAATTTCTTCCAGGGCCATGGCGTAGGCCAGGTAACCGGTATCGCAACCGCCCCACTGCTCCGGCACCAGCATGCCGAAGAAACCCAGCTCGGCCATCTCGCTGATGGCTTCCTTGGGGAAGCGATGTTCGCGGTCCCATTCGGCGGCGAACGGTTTCAGCCGTTCCTGGGCAAACTGCCGGGCCGCGTCGCTGATCTGAAGTTGTTCGTCATTGGGAATCATGCCAAGTCCTTAAAAATTCGCCTTCGTACAAAATGCCTGTCAGTTGAAACACAGGACCTGTGGGAGCGGGCTTGCCCGCGATGGCGGTTTTCCAGACGCCAACGATGTCGTCTGACAGATCGCTATCGCGGGCAAGCCCGCTCCCACAGGGATTGGTGTCAGCCTCAGTACAGGCATTCCACAGCCATGGCCGTGGCTTCGCCGCCGCCGATGCAGATCGCTGCAACGCCGCGTTTCAGGCCTTTCTGGCGCAAGGCCGAGAGCAAGGTCACAAGGATCCGCGCGCCAGATGCACCAATCGGGTGACCCAAAGCGCAGGCACCACCGTGGACGTTGATCTTCTCGTGAGGGATTTCCAGTTTGGTCATGGTCACCAGACTCACCACTGCAAAGGCTTCGTTGACTTCAAACAACTCGACTTCATCCAGGGACCAGCCGGTTTTCTTCATCAGCTTCTTGATCGCGCCCACCGGTGCTACCGGGAACAGCCCCGGGGTGTCGGCAAATGCAGCGTGACCATGAATCACCGCCAGCGGTTTCAGGCCTTGTTTCTCTGCTTCGGAACGGCGCATCAGCACCAATGCCGCAGCGCCATCGGAGATCGAACTGGAGTTCGCCGCGGTCACAGTGCCGCCATCGCGGAAAGCCGGTTTCAGCGAGGCGATCTTGTCCAGTTTGGCTTTCGGCGGCTGTTCGTCGTGGCTGATCAGCACCTGCTCTTTGCCGACGGTCACGGTGAGCGGCACGATCTCGGCGTTGAAACTGCCGTCCTTGATCGCCTGTTGCGCGCGGGTGGTCGAAGCAATGGCAAACGCGTCTTGAGCTTCGCGGGTAAAACCGTTGGTTTCAGCGCAATCCTCGGCGAAGGTGCCCATCAGGCGGCCCTTGTCGTAGGCGTCTTCAAGACCGTCGAGGAACATGTGATCGAGTACCCGGCCATGGCCCATGCGGTAACCGCTGCGGGCGCGGTCCAGCAGGAATGGCGCGTTGGACATGCTTTCCATGCCCCCGGAGACCACGACATCGGCACTGCCGGCGATCAGCATGTCGTGGGCCAGGATTGTGGCTTCCATGCCCGAGCCGCACATCTTGTTCAGTGTCGTGCAACGGGTCGATTTATCCAGCCCGGCGCCCAGTGCCGCTTGCCGCGCCGGGGCCTGGCCGAGGCCGGCGGAGAGCACGCAGCCGAACAGCACTTCTTCTACGGATTCAGGGGCGACACCGGCGCGCTCAACGGCAGCACGAATCGCTGCGGCGCCCAGCTGCGGTGCGGTCAGGCTTTTCAGTTCGCCCTGAAAACCGCCCATCGGGGTGCGGACGGCGCTGACAATAACAATCGGATCGTTGGAAAGTGTCATGTCTAATCCTCCTTATTTGGCGGCCATGCGCAAAGCACCGTCGAGACGGATCACCTCGCCGTTGAGCATGCTGTTTTCTATGATATGCCTGACCAGCGCGGCGTACTCGCTTGGCTTGCCAAGGCGCGGCGGGAACGGCACGCCAGCGGCCAAGGATTCGCGCACTTCCGGAGTCATGCCGGCCATCATCGGCGTTTCGAAAATGCCCGGGGCGATGGTCATCACGCGGATGCCGAAGCGCGCCAGTTCACGGGCGGCGGGCAAGGTCAGGCTGACGATCGCGCCTTTCGACGCCGAATACGCCGCTTGGCCGATCTGGCCGTCGAAGGCTGCGGCCGAAGCGGTGTTGACGATCACGCCACGCTCACCGCCTTCGTCGGCTTCGGTTTCGGCAATCGCCGCCGCAGCCAGGCGCAGCATGTTGAAGCTGCCGATCAGGTTGACGTTGATCACCTGGCTGAAACTGTCCAGTGCATGAGGGCCGTTCTTGCCGAGGATCTTCTCGCCACGAACGATGCCGGCGCAATTGACCAGGCCATTGAGGCCGCCAAACGCTTTGACCGTCGCCTGCACCGCCGCTTGCGCAGCTGCTTCGTTGCTGATGTCGGCCACCACGCTTTGCGCGCCAAGACGTGCAGCCTGAGCCGCGACGGCTTCGGCGTTCATGTCCACCAACATCACCTTGGCGCCAGCAACCACCAGCATTTCAGCGGTGGCGGCACCGAGGCCGGACGCACCGCCGGTGACGAGAAAAACCTTGTTTTCGATCTGCATCATTGTTTCCTTGGATTCAAGCTGAAACGTTCTTCGCGGTGGCCTCTTGAGCCTTGGCGATTTCCTGGTTGCGCAAGATAAAGCGCTGCAATTTGCCGCTTGGGGTTTTCGGCAATTCGCTGACAAATTCAATTTCACGAGGGTACGCGTGCGCCGCCAGACGCTTGCGCACGTGTTGGCGCAGCTCTTCAGCGAGCGCCGGTTCGGCGCGGTATTGCGGGCTGAGCACGACGAAGGCTTTCACCAGTTCGGTGCGCTCGGGGTCGGGCTTGCCGATTACGGCGGCTTCGACCACTGCCGGGTGTTCGATCAGCGCGCTTTCCACGTCGAACGGGCCGACGCGATAACCGGAGGTAGTGATCACGTCGTCGCTGCGGCCGACGAAGCTGATGCTGCCGTCCGGGTTCCACTCGACGGTGTCGCCGCTCAGGTAATAGTTGCCGACGAAGGCCTTGGTCGGTGCGCCTTCGTAACCACCGAACCAGCACATCGGCGACTGGGTACGGTCGATGGCCAGAATGCCGGGCTGGCCGACGCCCAGCTCTTTGTATTCATCGTCGAGCACTACGATGCGGTGGCCCGGCGAGGCGAAACCGGCAGCTCCGACGTGCACCGGATGATCGAGGCCGTGGTGGTTGCACAGGACCATGCCCAGTTCGGTCTGGCCGTAATGGTCGTGGATCACCACGCCGAGGTTATCAGCGAACCAACGGATCACTTCCGGGTTCAGCGGCTCGCCGGCGCTGCTGACGATGCGCAGCTTGCCCTTGATCGAACGGGCGAATTCGTCGCCACCGGCAATCAGCAAACGGTAGGCAGTTGGTGAACCGGTGAGGTTGGTGATCCCGTATTTGTTGATCACCCGGCAGGTGCTTTCGAGGGTGAACGGGCCATCGTAAAAGGTGATCGGATGCCCCATCGCCATCGGCCCGGTGACGCCGAAATAGATGCCATAGGCCCAGCCCGGATCGGCGACGTTCCAGAACGCGTCTTCAGGGCGCAGGTCTACGGCATCACGGGTGTAACTCTGGAACGCGACAATTGCCTTGAGCGGCACCGACAGCGCTTTCGACGGGCCGGTGGTGCCCGAGGTGAACATCAGCAGGAACGGGTCTTCGCCAGTCAGCAATACCGGTTCGCACTCGGAAGAATAATTGGCCAGTTCGGCCCAGAAACTGAAATCGCCACGCACGATGCCCTGGCCCTTGGGACCGCCAACGGTGACGATGGTCGGGCAGTCGGCCACTTCAGCAAGTTTCGGGCGATTGACCGCGTCGGTTACTACGACTGCGGCGCCGGAGCTGTTGAGGCGATGTTCGATGGCTTTCGGGCCGAATGCCGTAAAGAGCGGCTGATAGACCGCGCCGATGCGCCAGGTGGCGAACACGGTGATCAGTAATTCAATGTTGCGTGGCAAGAGGCCGGCGACTTTATCGCCCTTCTTCACGCCCTGGGCCAGCAGGAAATTGGCAAACCGCGCGGCCTTATCCTGCAAGTCGCTGAAGGTGTAGGTCGCGCTGGCACCGTCGCGGCCTTCCCAGAACAGCGCGATGCGCCCCGGCAAGGCATGCCGGTCGCAACACTCGACGCAGGCATTGAGCGCGCTCAACGACCCTGTGAGCGCGGCATCGACGGTGTGCTGATAATTGAACTGTGACGTGGCAGACAAGTAATCGCGCATTGCCAGAATCCCTGTGTATTTTTATTAGGTTGGGGGAACCGTAAATAACAGGGAAATACTCGCTCTGCGCGAGGCGCGGGACAATGGTCAAAGCTATCAAGTTGTGTGACTGGTTTGGCCAAGGGCCGAAGGATGCGGCGCCCGGATGACTGCCATCGCGGGCAAGCCCGCTCCCACAGCGATATGCGGTGACCATAAGTGTCGTACACGCCGCAAAACCTGTGGGAGCGGGCTTGCCCGCGATGGCGCCGGATCAGGCACCACACAATCCGGATCAGCTGGCCTCGTTAAGAATCAAACTCCGATAATGCCCCGGATTAGACCCCGACCACTTGCGAAACGCCTTGTAGAACGAACTCGCATCGGCAAACCCCAAACGGGTGGCGATTTCGGCAAAGCTGATGGCAGGCTCGGCCAGCCAGACGATGGCCAACTCCTTGCGCACACTGTCCTTGAGCCCCTGATACGTCTGGCCCTCTTCAGCCAGGCGGCGGCGCAGGGTCGAGGCCGACATGTACAGTTGCTGCGCCAGCGCCTCGGTTTCCGGCCAATGTTCGGCAGGCAGTTGCCGCAAATCGTGCTTGATCCGGCTGGCCAGGCTTTCGGGATCGCGGTATTTGACCAGAATGTTCGCCGGCGCATGGGCCAAAAATCGCTTGAGTTCTTCAGGGCTGCGCTTGATCGGCAAATCCAGGCAGTCAGCGGAGAAGATCATCCGCGTGCGCGGCCGGTCGAACCGCAGGTTCTCGGAGAACATCACCCGATAGTCATCACAAAAATCCGGCGCTGGGCAGCGCAGTTCGATGGCCAGGATCGGAATCCGCCGCCCCGCCAGCCAGCAGGCCACGCCGTGCACAATCATCCAGTAAGTGAAATAGGTGAAGGCACGGCGCGGGTCTTCTTCGTCCTCCAGCAGGACGATTTCCGCCAGGCTTTGCTGGCGAACCAGTTGCGCGGGCATGCGCTCCAGCATCAACGACAGAAAGCTCAGCCCCGAGGTCAGCCCGGCGGCCAGGCTCGGCTGAACCATCGAGCAACGACACAGAAACTCCAGGCTACCGGACTTGAGCTTGCGCGGGTCCATGCCAAAAAACTCATCGTCCCCACGCCGGGCCAGCAAGCGCCACAGCCTTGCATAAGCAGTGGCCGGAACACGGGCGTCGGTGGTTTCCAGCAACACCGGATCGATGCCGACCTTGTTCAACACCTCTTCGGTGGCAGCGCCCGGGGCGCAACTTTGCAACAGCGCTTCACGCACCAGTTGAATGGAAATGGTGTCTTTTTCCGACATTGACCGGGGCGAGCCTTGTTATTTGAGTGCAGGCATCTTAGCGTAGAACCCTGTGGGAGCGAGCCTGCTCGCGATGGCATTTGGGCAGGCACCACACCTGCCCCGCCGTGCTAATCCCTCACAAAATCCGATACAACAACCGCTCGATCCGTACCCGACTCACGCGCTTGAGAAACTTGGCCACTCCCGCCGGATAATCCGGCAGCGTTTCCAGATCCTGATACCGCTCAATACGACTGGTGTGCTGGAAAATCTCCGCCAGCTCATTGCCACGCGGCTCCAGCAATTCACCTTTCGGATCATCGATCAGCAACGCGTTTTCCAAATCGAGACGGAACGCTCGAGGATTGAGGTTGTTGCCGGTCAGCAAGGTGTAGCGCTGATCGATCCACATGCCCTTGAGGTGATAGGTGTTGTCACCATCCTTCCACAAATGCAGGTTCAGCTTGCCACTGTCGATGCTGCGCTGATGGCGCTTGGCGAAGCGTCGCAGGCTGATTTCGTAAAGGTATGGCAGCGCCGCGATCACCTTGAACGGCTCGCTCGGCGGAATGTAGAAGTCGTTGGCGGTTTTGTCGCCGACGATGATGTCGATCTTCACGCCCCGCGCCAGCGCCCGATTGATTTCCCGGGTCACTGCCAGCGGCAGGTTGAAGTACGGCGTGCAGATCGTCAGCTGATGCTGGGCGCTGGCGATCAGCTCGCAGATCACCCGACTCAACGGGTTGTTCTTGCCCACACCGAGCAAGGGGCTGACCGATAAACCGTCCTTCGCCGTGCTGCCCGCCGTGGTGTCGTACGCCGCGTGCTTGAGACGGCTGCGCAGGTCGCCGATGTCGTTGCGCAGGCTGCGGGTGGTCGGCAGGTTCGGCAGGTCGAGGCGATGCACCGCTTTGGAGGCGATCAGACCGTGCTGAATCAGGTGCTGCATCGAGTCGGCCAGCGCATGATTCTGCAGCAGGTGATAACGGTCGAAGCGGTACTTGTCGAATTTGTGCAGGTAAACGTTGTTCAGGCTCGCGCCGCTATAGAGCACGCAATCGTCGATCACGAAGCCCTTCAAATGCAGCACGCCGAACAGCTCGCGGGTCTGCACCGGCACGCCGTACACCGGCACCACGCTTTCGTGGGTGCGGGTCATTTCCTGATACCAGGCCGAGTTGCCCGGCTGCTTACCGGCACCGATCAAACCGCGCTGGGCGCGCAACCAGTCCACGACCACCACCACATCCAGTTCCGGACGCGCCAGTTTGGCCGCGTGCAAGGCATCGAGAATTTCCTGGCCGGCTTCGTCCTGTTGCAGGTACAGCGCGACGATATAGATGCGCTGGGTTGCCTGGGCGATTTGTTCCAGCAGGCAACGACGGAACTCGGCGGCGCCGGAGAGGATGGTGACGGCATCGGCGGTCAGCGGAAAACTGCGCAGTTTAGGCAGCAGAGAGCGTTTGAAAAGCGACGGCATAGGGCTCGCAAAAGGGTCGAATCCGAAGAACCCGAGAGCTTACACCATGGATTGCCTTGGGTCTTGTTAGTGTCTGTAAAGACCCTATCGCGAGCAGGCTCGCTCCCACATTTGAAATGCATTCCCCTGTGGGAGCGAGGCTGCTCGCGATAGCAATCTCACGGGCGCCAAAAATAACTTCTTGACCAAGGAGAACGATCATTCTACTGTTGGCCGCATGAACGAAATCACTAGCAACGACACACGCGACATCATTCTGGATGTCACCGAAAAGTTGATCTACAAAAGTGGCATCGCTGCCACCGGCATGGATCTTCTGGTGAAAACCGCCGGCGTTTCCAGAAAAAGTATTTACCGCTACTTCGCCAACAAGGAGGAGCTCACCGTCGCGGCCCTGCAGCGCCGCGATGTGCGCTGGATGAATTGGTATCGAAGCGAAGTCGGCAAGGCACAAACCCCGGCCGACCGGCTGCTCAACCTGTTTACCGTGCTCAAGGCCTGGTTCGCCTCCGAAGGCTTTCGCGGCTGCGCATTCATCAACACCAGCGGCGAAACCGGCGATGCGCAAGACCCGGTTCGCCTGGTCGCCAAAGACCACAAACAGAAGCTGCTCGACTACGTGTGCGAGCTCTGTACCGAACATGGCGCACAAGACCCGGAGACGCTGGCCAAACAGCTGCTGATCCTGATCGACGGTGCCATTACCGTAGCGCTTGTGATGGGTGATCACAGTGCCGCCGATAATGCGCAATGCATGGCGCGAAAGTTATTGGACCTGTAACACTTTTAATAAGCCCGACAACTTGCTTGAACGTTAATTTGATAGGGAGACTTAATATGTCTACTGCCGAAGTTCGTCCGCCATTGCCGCCGTTTACCCGTGAATCGGCCATCGAAAAAGTTCGCCTGGCCGAAGACGGCTGGAACTCCCGCGACCCGGAACGGGTGTCCCTGGCCTACACCCTGGACACCCAGTGGCGTAACCGCGCCGAGTTCGCCCACAACCGCGAAGAAGCCAAAGCTTTCCTGACCCGCAAATGGGCCAAGGAACTGGACTACCGACTGATCAAGGAACTCTGGGCCCATGGCGACAACCGTATCGCCGTGCGTTATGCCTACGAATGGCATGACGACTCGGGGAACTGGTTCCGTTCCTACGGCAACGAGAATTGGGAGTTCGACGAGAACGGCTTGATGTTCAACCGTTACGCCTGCATCAACGACATGCCGATCAAGGAAGGCGACCGCAAGTTCCACTGGCCGCTGGGCCGCCGGCCGGATGATCACCCGGGCTTGTCGGACTTGGGCCTGTAACTTCACCGGGATCCCCTGTGGGAGCGGGCTTGGCCGCGATGGCGATGTCACGGACAACTTATTTGTTGAATGTGAAACCGTCATCGCGGGCAAGCCCGGCTCCCACAGGGTTTTATGGTGTTTAGGCGACCGCAGTCTGATGCCTGATAGCCGCTTTGGCCTCCAACTCCCGCACCAACGGCAACACCCGCTTCCCGAAATATTCCACCTCTTCCTGAAAGTGCAGAAACCCCGCCAGCACCAAATCCACGCCCACCGCTTTCAACGCGACGATCCGCTCGGCGATCTGCTGCGGTGTGCCGATCAGGTTGGTCTTGAAACCATCGTTGTACTGCACCAGATCTTCAAAGGTCGATTTGGCCCAGTTGCCCTCGCCCTCTGGCGACGCCCTGCCCGCTTGCTTCGCCGCGTCGCCAAAGGCGTTCACGGCTTCGGGGTCGGCCTGATCGATGATCTGCGCCAACACCGCCCGCGCCTCTTCTTCGGTATCCCGCGCGATGACAAACGCATTCACCCCGACCTTCACCGAATGATTGTTCGCGGCCGCTTTCGTGCGGATGTCGTCGACCTGGGCCTTGATGCCTTCGGGGGTGTTGCCGTTGGTGAAGTACCAGTCCGAAACCCGCGCCGCCATGTCCCGGGCCGCACGGGAACTGCCGCCCTGGAAGACTTCCGGCTGGCCCAGCGGCTTGGGTTTGAGGCTGTAGTTGTCGAAGCGATAGAAGTCGCCGCGAAAGGTGAAGTTGTCCTGGGTCCAGATGCCCTTCAATGCACGAATAAATTCTTCGGAGCGGCGATAACGTTCATCATGCTCCAGCCAATGTTCGCCGATGGCCTGAAACTCGCCCTTGAACCAGCCGCTGACAATGTTCACCGCCACCCGGCCGTTGGTGAGTTGATCGATGGTTGCCAGTTGTTTGGCCGCCAGCGCCGGTTGCCATGGCCCCGGCAGAATCGCCGCGATGACTTTCAACTTGGTGGTGGAGGCCAGCAGCGCATGGCTGAAGGCAACGGATTCATGCTGGAACTCGGCGCCATAACCGGCGGTGAAACGAATCTGCGTAAGGGCATATTCGAACCCCGCCTCTTCGGCCAGTTGCGCCAGTTTGCGGTTGTAATCGATGCCCCAGTGGGTGCGCTGCTCGATCTTGCTGACCACCAGCCCGCCGCTGACGTTCGGCACCCAGTAGGCAAATTTGACGGCTTGCTGACTCATTGGCGTGTCCTCGGGTTTTCAGGGAAGTCCTGAGGCCAGAGCAGCAACCGTGCCAGCGCTGAATATTCAGGCGCGCGCGAACTGTGGCGAGGGGGCTTGCCCCCGTTGGGTCGCGTAGCGGCCCCAAAAAAGGGACTGCTACGCAGTCCAACGGGGGCAAGCCCCCTCGCCACGGGTATGTGATGTGCTGAAGCAATTTGCTGATGCACTGTTGGCTCAGCAACAATTCAGGCCACGCCGAAATCCACAATATCCAATAAACCAAGGTCTGCGAGCTTCGGCATGGACCGTGCAATCCCCTATGGCACTCACTGCCGTTCCAAGGAGCTGTCCCATGACTGAACATCAAGTATTCAACCCGCTGTCCACCGGTACCGACTATGAAGTGCTGGCCGCACGTTTTCGACCGATCTTCCAGCGCATTGCTGCCGGTGCCGTTGAGCGCGAACAAACCCGCAGCCTGCCTTACGAACCGATTCAATGGCTCAAGGACGCTGGCTTCGGCGCGGTTCGGGTGCCGGTTGAATACGGTGGTGGCGGCGCTTCTCTGCCGCAATTGTTCGAGCTGCTGATCGAATTGGCCGAAGCCGATTCCAACGTGCCCCAGGCGCTGCGCGGGCATTTTGCCTTTGCCGAGGATCGTTTGAACGCGGCGCCAGGGCCGGCTCGGGATGTCTGGTTCAAACGCTTCGTAGAGGGCGACATCGTCGGTTGCGCCTGGACCGAAATCGGCAGCGTGGCGATTGGCGATGTGATCACCAAGGTCTCGCCCGACGGCAATCGGTGGCGGCTCAATGGCGAAAAGTTCTACAGCACCGGCAGCATTTTCTCTGACTGGATCGATGTGTATGCCCAACGCAGCGATACCGGCGGTGATGTGATCGCTGCGGTCCGCACACGGCAACCGGGAATTGTGCAGAGCGATGACTGGGACGGTTTCGGCCAGCGCACCACGGGCAGCGGCACCTCGCGATTTATCGATGCCGAAGTGGACGCCGAGAACATCATCGACTTCGCCACCCGCTTCAAATACCAGACGGCGTTTTATCAATTGGTGCTGTTGGCGACCCTGGCCGGAATTGGCCGCGCCGCATTGCGTGATGTGGCGCATCAGGTGCGCGAGCGTAAACGCATCTACAGCCACGGCAATGCACAGCGGGTCAGCGAAGATTCGCAAGTGCAGCAGGTGGTTGGTGAAGTGGCGGCGTGGGTGTATGCCGCCGAAGCCAGTGCCTTGAAGGCTGCGCAACCGGCGCAACGGGCTTATCTGGCGCGGTTCTCCGGGGATGAAGCGCTGGAGCGCGCGGCGAATGTGGCAGCGGAGATTGAGTCGGCCAAGGCTCAGGTGGTGGTCTCGGAATTGATCCAGCGCGCGACCACGGCGCTGTTCAATGCCTTGGGCGCTTCGGATGTTCGTGAAGGCAAATCACTGGATCGGCATTGGCGCAATGCGCGAACCGTGTCATCGCACAATCCGGTGATCTACAAGGCGCGGATTGTCGGGGACTGGGCGATCAACGGGACTGAACCGCCGTTTGTGTGGCAGATTGGTAATGGGCCGCAGCACAAAATCTAAGGTTGCACGCAATCCCTGTAGGAGACTGTGTGCAGCCATGACAATTGGGCCGTACCCGATCATGCGCATGCATTGCGCCAGACCGGTCGCCGCAGAGTTTGGATATGGGTAAGATACCGGCCTTCCTCGCAGCCCTCTTCTGCGCCCTGCCGAATAAGCCCATTCCATGCCTTTCGAACTCAGCGTTGACCCCACTACCCTGGCCGTTCTGGCCCTCGTCGCTTTCATTGCCGGTTTCATCGACGCCATCGCCGGCGGTGGCGGTCTGTTGACCACTCCGGCGCTGCTGACCGCCGGCCTGCCGCCGCACCTGGTGCTGGGCACCAACAAGCTCAGTTCGACCTTCGGCTCGGCCACTGCCAGTTTCACTTTCTACCGACGCAAGCTGTTCCATCCTCGGCAATGGACGCACGCCATCGTCGGCACGTTGGTGGGTGCTCTCACCGGCGCCGTGGTCGCTCATTACTTGCCGGCGGAATGGCTGAACAAGATGCTGCCGGTGATCGTTTTCGCTTGCGGTCTTTATCTGTTGTTCGGCGGCACACCGAAGGCGCCGCTGGACAGCGACGCACCGATCAAGAAAAAGTGGCAATCGACCCAAGGCTTCAGCCTCGGTTTCTACGACGGCGTGGCCGGTCCGGGAACGGGGGCGTTCTGGACCGTCAGCAGCCTGCTGCTCTACCCCATCGACCTGGTCAAGGCCAGCGGCGTGGCGCGCAGCATGAACTTCGTCAGCAACATTGCGGCGCTGTCGGTGTTCATATTTTCCGGGCAGGTGGACTGGATCATCGGCCTGAGCATGGGCCTGTCGGTGATGGTCGGCGCCCTCTTCGGCGCGCGCACCGCCATCAGCGGCGGTGCGAAATTCATTCGCCCGGTGTTCATCACCGTGGTGCTCGGCTTGACCGTCCGGTTAGCTTGGCAGCACTGGTTCAGCGTGGCCTAAGCGCCGTGCCACATAGACGTCGATCAGGTAACGGGCAATCGAGCGTGACGCCGGCAACGGCGGCAGCTCGTGCACGTTGAACCACTGGGCGTCTTCGATCTCATCTTCCTGACAGACAATCTCGCCCCCGGCGTACTCGGCGTGAAAACCGAGCATCATCGAATGCGGGAACGGCCAGCATTGACTGCCCATGTACTGGATGTTCTTGACCTCGATCTGCACCTCTTCGCGGACCTCGCGAATCAGGCAATCCTCGGCCGACTCACCCGGCTCGGCAAACCCCGCCAACGTGCTGTAGACCCCAGTGACAAAACGTGGCGATCGGGCCAGCAGAACCTCGTCGCCACGGGTCACCAGCACGATCATGCTCGGTGAAATGCGCGGATAGTGGCGTATATCACACGGCTCACAGTACATCGCCCGCTCACGCGGCACCTGACTCATCACCTGCCCGCAATTACCGCAGAAACGGTGTTCACGGGCCCAGGTCCCGATTTGCGCGGCATAGCCGAGAACCTTGTAGACGGTATGATCGCCCTCGAGCATGAACGCTCGCAGGCCTTTCCAGTTGCAGCCCGGCACTTCGCTGTGACTGCGCAACTCCAGCAGGTAGACCGGTTCGCCATCCAGGTGACCGATGCCGTGCTCGGCGAGAATCGACAGGTCCTGACGCTTGAGCCATTCCCGTGGAAACAGCGCGCCATTGTCATCGAACAAAAAGCCTTCGGGGCTGCGCGCCACGGCCCAACCGCCGGGTTGATCGGTGTCCAGTACTGCGGTGGTCCAGCGTGAAATCATGGTTAATCAATCCAGAAATTCGGGTTTCTGTTTGCTCATATGGGCGGCCATGGCCACGCGCAGATCGGTGGATTGCAGCATGGCAGCGTTCCAGGTGGCGACGTATTCGAGGCCGTCGTCGATGCGATGGTCGCGCATGTAGCTGAGCATCTCTTTGGTGCCGGTGACCGCAATCGGCGACTTGCTGGCGATCTCGCGGGCAATGCCCATCACGCCTTCAAGCAGGCTGGTGGTATCGCTGTAGACGCGATTGACCAGGCCGATGGTGCGCGCTTCGTCGGCGCCAAAGGTGCGACCAGTGTAAGCCAGTTCACGCAGCATGCCGTCACCGATTATCCGTGGCAAGCGTTGCAAAGTGCCCACATCGGCGGCCATGCCGATGTCGATTTCCTTGATGGAGAATTGCGCGTCCTCGGCGGCGTAACGCATGTCGCAGGCCGAGATCAGGTCGATGGCGCCACCCAGGCAATAACCCTGAATCGCCGCCAGCACCGGTTTGCGACAATTGTCGACGGCATTGAAAGAGGCTTGCAGCGCGAGGATCTTGCGCCGCAGCAGGCGCGCATTGCGGCCGACATCCTTACCCAGCTCATTCGCCACACCGGCCAGCATCATCAGGTCGATGCCGGAAGAAAAATGCTTGCCGGCACCACTGAGTACCACCACCCGGACTTCGTCGGTATCGTCGATCCACTGGAAAATCTCGATGATCTCGCTCCAGAACGCGGCGTTCATCGAATTGATCTTTTCCGGCCGGTTGATCTGCACATGAGCGATTTTATCGGCCAGTTCGACGCTGAAGGCGGTGTATTGAGACATGGCAGTGATCCTTTACCGGGGCAGAAATGAGGCCCGAACTATAACAAGGCATCAGTGCCGACAGTAAGGCAGCGGTTCGGCCAAATGCGGGACTGGCTTCAGCTTCTTTAGCGTCTGGACCGGCCTCTTCGCGGGCAAGCCTCGCTCCTACAGGGGAGTGGTGTCGGATACATAACGTGCGACCGACACATAACCTGTAGGAGCGAGGCTTGCCCGCGAAGGCCACACCGCCGATCCAACTGCCCCTCACTGTCACAAACGCAGCCATTTAATAAATCCGACTTAGCGCACGAGCAAAGTTGTCACTATGCTTGCACCTGACTTTCCAAGGAGGAACCCCACCCATGCCAATCTCTTCACGTGCAGCCCTACTGGTTATCGACGTACAGAACGACTTCATCCCCGGCGGTCAATTACCGGTGCCCGAGGGTGACCTGATCGTGCCCTTGATCAACCGCCTCGGCCGCCAGTTCAAGCAGGTCATCATCGCCCAGGACTGGCACCCGCCCGGCCATGCCTCATTCGCCTCCAGCCACCCCGGTCGCAAGCCTTATGACGTGATCCAGTTGCCTTACGGCGAACAGACGCTCTGGCCTGAGCATTGTGTGCGAGCCACACCCGGCGCCGAGTTCCACGCGGAACTGGACCTGCCACACGCCCAGCTGATCATCCGCAAGGGCTGCAACCCGGACATCGACAGTTATTCGGCGTTTCTGGAAGCGGATCGAACCACGACCACAGGCTTGGCCGGGTACCTGAAAGAGCGCGGTATCGACACGGTTTACATGGTCGGGCTGGCGCTGGATTTCTGCGTGATGTTTTCTGCGCTGGACGCGCGGGCGGCGGGGTTCAATGCGTTTGTGGTGGTGGATGCGTGTCGGGCGATTGATCTGGATGGATCGCTGGCGGCAGCAATTGACCGGATGCAGGTGGCTGGGGTTGGGTTGATTCCATCAACCGAAATACTCGGCTGAACGCTCAATAATCTGTGACTGGTGATCCCCCCTCACCACAGTTGTAGCAGCTGCCGAGCCTGCGAGGCTGCGTTCGAGGACGAAGTCCTCGCAATCCCGGCGAACACGGTCTTCCTGAAAGAACCGGTTGCCCTGATTCTACGACTGCTGCGCAGCCGAACGCAGCCTCGCAGGCTCGGCAGCTGCTACGGTCGGATTTCGGCTTGATTGACCAGCATTAAACCGGGGTCGGCAACCACAACCTGAACCGCGCGCCCCCCAGCGGCGACGGTTGCGCAGTGAGTGTCCCGCCCTGTGCTTCCAGCGCCCGACGGCTGATCGCCAGGCCCAAACCAAACCCGCCAGTGGCGCGATCCCGACTACGATCCAGCCGATAAAACGGCTCGAAAATCCGCTCCCGCTCCTCCTCTGGGATGCCGATGCCATCATCATCCACCCAGATCTCACAGCCCTTGGCGCACACCTGCACACCGATCTGAATCCGTTTTTCGCAATAGCGCATGGCGTTGCGCAGCAGGTTCTGGATCGCTCGGGCGGTCAGTCGCGGGTCCAGCGAGAAGCGTTCGAGCTGGCCGTTAAGCAGCACATCGATGACGATTTCCGGGGATTCCAGTTCTTCGTCGACACTGCCGAGGATGCTGTCGATGAACTCATCCAGCGACACATCGACCTGCTCCGGCAACCGCGCCGGGTTTTGCAATCGACTGTAGGACAGCAGTTCCAGCACCAGCTCATCCAGTTCGCGAATGTGCGCGACCAAGCCTTGCAGACGTTCGCGGCTGGTAGCGGGCAAGTCGTCGGACAGCGCCAGGGCCAGGCCGAAATCCAGCCGCGTCAGTGGCGTGCGCAGTTCGTGGGACACGGCGTTGAGCAGGTCGCGTTGCTGGTTGAGCAGGTTTTCAATGTCCCCAGCCATGGTGTCGAACACGTGGGCCAGGCTGCCGATGTTGGAACTGGGGGAAATCTGCGTGCGCTCGCTCAAGTGGCCCTTGCCGAAGCGTTCGGCGGTGCCTTTGAGGCGTTCCAGGTCGCGCCAGTGCGGGCGCAACCACAGCAACAGACAGGCGAGCATGGTCGCGCCGATCAGTACGTTGATGCTCCAGTACAACCAACTGACGTCCGTCGGGTCCGGCGGCACGACCATCTCCACGACCATCTGCTCGTTCAACGGCGTCACGGCCAAGGTGCGCCAGCCCCAATCGCCGATGCGCACGACGTTTTCCCCACGCTGCAAGCGCGCACGTTCATCCAGGGTAAATTCTGCGTCGTCGTTGCGGGCCAGCACGATGTGCAACGGCTGGAATTCCTTGTCCATCTCGGCCGCCAACGCCGGCCACTGCTCAATCGGCACCGCGCGAAACTGCTTGACGATCAGCGTTTGCAAACCTCGGGAGTAGTCGAGATTGTAGGTGACAAAACGCTCATGAAAGACCTGGATCACCAAGTCCGGCACCAAATAAATCGCGGCGCTGAACGAGACGATGGTCACCAGATAGAGGCGAAACAGGATTCTAAACATCGACTCAGCATTCCCACTCGGAGCGGCTGAACAAGTAACCCTTGCCCCACACGGTTTTGATCTTGCGCGCCTCGCCGGCGTGGTCGTCGAACTTGCGTCGCAGTTTGGAGATGGCCACGTCCACCGAGCGGTCGGTGCCGTTGAATTCGATACCGCGCAAGCGTTGCAGAATCTGGTCGCGACTCAGCACTTCGCCGGCATGCCGGGCCAGCACCACCAGCAAGTTGTATTCACCACTGGACAGCTCGACCAGTTGTTCGCGCCAGGTCACGGTGCGCTCGGACAGGTCGATGCACAGATTGCCCATGAGAATGCGATCGTTGGCGGTCATCGGTTCACTGAGGCTACTGCGGCGCAGCAAGGTCCGCACCCGGGCCAGCAACACGCGTGGTTCACAGGGTTTGGTGACGTAGTCGTCGGCGCCCATCTCCAGGCCCAGCACCTGATCGTGGCTGTCGTCGCGGGCGGTGAGCATCAGGATTGGCAGGGTCGCCGAATCGGCTCGCAGCAAGCGGCAGACCTGCAAACCGTCGAGCCCCGGCAGCATCAGATCGAGAATCACCAGGTCCGGAGGATTGACCCGCGCCCGTTCGCGCACATGGTCGCCACGGCTGATCACGCTGACGCAATAGCCGTTGCGTTCCAGGTAGCTGGCAATCAGTTCGGAGAGCGCGGTGTCGTCTTCGACCAGGAGGATGTTGGGCATGGGGTGTTTCCAGAAAGTGCAGTGGCGCTGAATAGATCGTCATCGCGGGCAAGCCCGCTCCCACAGGGATTTGATGTGGACACAGATTTTGTGAGCATCACCGACCACTGTGGGAGCGGGCTTGCCCGCGATAGCGGTACATCTGTCGCAATAAATTTCATGGCGCCAAGGATATACGCCCTCACGCTTGCGCGAGCAAAACCCTTACACAATTTCACACAGCGCCTACAAAGCTTCACCGCTACCCTCGCCGGCCCCCCGTAGGATAAGGGAGGTCATTATTGGGGTATTTACATGTCAAAGAATCTGCTTGCACGGCTCAGCCTGGTTGCACTGGCGTTGACGCTGAGCGCTTGTGACCAGTCCTCGACCGCCGAAGAACAGGCGCCGCTGGCCACGGTGCGGATCGAGACCATCGAAGCCCGGCCGCTGTCGATCAGCAGCGAACTGAGCGGGCGGATTGTCGCGCCACGCATCGCCGAAGTGCGCGCCCGTGTGGCCGGCGTGGTGTTGCAGCAGGCCTTCCGCGAAGGCAGCGACGTAAAAAAAGGCGACGTTCTGTTCCGTATCGACCCGGCGCCGTTCAAGGCCGACCTGGACAGCGCCGAAGCCGCATTGCGCAAGGCCGAAGCCAACGCGTTCCAGGCCAGACTGCAAGAGCAGCGCTATGCCCAGTTGATCGAAGGCAACGCCATCAGCGGCCAGGATTACGACAATGCTCGCGCCAATGCCCGGCAGACTGCCGCCGATGTCGCTGCCAACAAAGCCGCCGTGGAGCGGGCGAAACTGAACCTGGGTTACGCCACTGTCACCGCGCCGATTTCCGGACGCATCGGCCGAGCGCTGGTGACCGAAGGCGCGCTGGTTGGGCAGAACGAAACCACGCCGCTGGCACTGATTCAACAGTTGAACCCGATCCACGCGGACCTGACGCAATCGACCCGTGAACTCAACGACCTGCGTCGCGCGTTCCGTTCCGGCCAGTTAAAGGAAGTGGGCCAAGGTCAGGCCAAAGCCACGTTGATTCAGGACGACGGCAGCCTCTATCCATTGCCGGGCAAATTGCTGTTCACCGACATCACCGTCGATCCGGGCACCGGTCAGATCATTCTGCGCAGCGAGTTCCCCAACCCGGACCTCGACTTGCTGCCGGGCAGCTTCGTTCGCGTGCGCCTGGAGCAAGCGTTCAATCAACAAGGCATCAGCGTGCCGCAACGGGCCATCCAGCGTGACAGCGCCGGCATCGCCCAAGTGTTGCTGCTCGACGCCGAGCAGCGGGTTGGCCAGCAACCGGTCGAACTGGGCGCGGTGCAGAACGATCGCTGGATCGTCACCCACGGTCTCAAGCCCGGCGACCGCATCGTCACTGAAGGCCTGCAACATGCTCGCCCCGGTGAAAAAGTCCAGATCGACAACACCCCTCTTCCACTTGCCCAGGTTTCTGGTCAGTAAGCAGGACGCTTTTTTATGCCGCAGTTCTTTATCGACCGCCCGGTGTTCGCTTGGGTGATCGCCTTGTTCATCCTGCTCGCCGGTGCGTTGGCGATTGTGCAGTTGCCGGTGGCGCAGTACCCGAACGTTGCGCCGCCGAAAGTCGAAATCTATGCCACCTACCCGGGCGCTTCGGCGCAGACCGTGGACGAAAGCGTGGTTAGCCTGATCGAGGAAGAGCTCAACGGCGCCGATCATCTGCTGTATTTCGAATCCCAGAGCAGCCTCGGCAGCGCCACCATCACCGCGACGTTCCAGCCAGGCACTGACCCGGAAATGGCGCAGGTCGATGTGCAAAACCGTCTAAAGGTTGTCGAGTCACGTTTACCGCAAGCCGTCACCCAGCAGGGCTTGCAGGTGGAGAAAGTCTCCGCCGGTTTCCTGCTGTTGATCACTCTCACCTCCAGTGACGGCAAGCTCGACGACGTGGCGCTCAGCGATTACCTCGCGCGCAACGTGATGAATGAGATCAAGCGTCTGGACGGCGTCGGCAAGGCCCAGTTGTACGGTGCCGAACGGGCAATGCGGATCTGGATCGATCCACAGAAACTGATTGGGTTCAACCTGACCCCGGCCGATGTCAACGCCGCCATCGTTGCGCAAAATGCTCAGGTTTCCGCGGGCAGCATCGGCGACTTGCCGACTCGCACCACGCAGGAAATCACCGCGACCATTCTGGTCAAAGGTCAATTGTCGACGCCTGAAGAGTTCGCCGACATCGTCCTCAAGGCGAACCCTGACGGCTCCACGGTACGCATCGGCGATGTGGCGCGGGTCGAGATCGGCAGCCAGGAATACCAATTTTCCACGCGGTTGAACGGCAAACCGTCGACCGCCGTCAGCGTACAACTGTCGCCGGGCGCCAATGCCCTGAGCACCGCCACCCTGGTGCGGGCGAAGATGGATGAACTGGCGCGCTATTTCCCGGCCGGCGTCGAATACAAGATTCCGTACGACACCTCGCCCTTTGTCAAAGTCTCGATCACCAAAGTGGTCTATACACTCGCCGAGGCGATGGTACTGGTGTTTGCGGTGATGTTCCTGTTCCTGCAGAACATGCGCTACACGCTGATTCCGACGCTGGTGGTGCCGGTGGCGCTGATGGGCACTTTCGCGACCATGCTCGCGCTGGGCTTCTCGATCAACGTGCTGACCATGTTCGGCATGGTGCTGGCCATCGGCATTCTGGTGGACGACGCGATTGTGGTGGTGGAGAACGTCGAGCGGATCATGGCCACCGAGGGCCTGTCGCCCAAGGACGCGACCCGCAAGGCGATGAAGCAGATCACCGGGGCGATCATCGGCATCACCCTGGTGCTGGTGGCAGTGTTCATTCCGATGGCGTTCATGCAGGGCTCGGTCGGGGTGATTTACCGGCAGTTCTCGCTGTCGATGGCCACCTCGATCCTGTTCTCGGCATTTCTCGCCCTGACCTTGACCCCGGCGCTGTGCGCGACGCTGCTCAAGCCGATTGCCAAGGGCGAGCATCACGTCAAGGGTGGTTTCTTCGGCGGGTTCAACCGACGCTTCGAACAACTCACCGAGCGCTATCAGGGCTGGGTCGCGTATGCGTTGAAACGCACCGGCCGTTACCTGCTGATCTACGGCGTGCTGCTGATCGGTCTGGGGTTGTGCTTCAGTCGTCTGCCCTCCTCGTTCCTGCCGGTGGAAGACCAGGGTTACACCATCACCGACATTCAACTGCCGCCGGGCGCGAGCAAGAACCGCACGGTGCAGGTGGTCGAGCAGATCGAAGCGCACAACGCCACCGAACCGGGTGTCGGCGACAGCACGGTGATTCTCGGTTTCAGTTTTTCCGGTAGCGGGCAGAACGCCGCGCTGGCGTTTACCACGCTCAAGGATTGGTCGGATCGGGGCAGCGATGATTCGGCGAGTTCGATTGCCGATCGCGCCAACATCGCGCTAAGTCAGATCAAGGACGCCATGGCCTTTGCGGTCCTGCCGCCGCCAGTCGATGGCCTGGGGACTTCCAGCGGTTTCGAGTTCCGCCTGCAAGACCGTGGCGGCCTTGGCCATGCCACGCTGATGCAGGCGCGCAGCCAATTGCTGGCCGCCGCCGAGAACAGCCCGGTGTTGATGAACGTGCGCGAAAGCGCCCTCGCCGAAGCGCCGCAGGTGCAACTGGAGGTTGATCGCAAGCAAGCCAACGCCTTGGGCATTTCGTTTGCCGACATCGGTAACGTGCTGTCCACGGCGGTCGGGTCGGCCTACATCAACGACTTCCCCAACCAGGGAAGGATGCAAC
This sequence comes from Pseudomonas sp. BF-R-26, assembly GCF_019947395.1. NCBI lineage: Bacteria > Pseudomonadati > Pseudomonadota > Gammaproteobacteria > Pseudomonadales > Pseudomonadaceae > Pseudomonas > Pseudomonas sp. BF-R-26. Next base: position 88,635 of record NZ_JAGYGK010000007.1, read on the forward strand.
GGGTGGTGGTCCAGGCTGAAGGTAATCTACGCAGTCAGGTCGACGACCTGCTGAAGATTCACGTGCGCAACAACGCCGAAAAAATGGTGCCGCTATCGGCCTTTGTCCGGGCCAACTGGACCCAAGGCCCGGCGCAGTTGACCCGTTACAACGGCTACCCGGCCATCAGCATTTCCGGCGAACCGGCGCCCGGCTACAGCACCGGCGAAGCCATGGCGGAAATCGAACGGCTGGTGGCGCAAGGCCCGGCCGGGTTGGGTCAGGAATGGACCGGGTTGTCGTTGCAGGAACGCTTGTCCGGCAGCCAGGCACCGATTCTGCTCGGGCTGTCGCTGCTGATCGTGTTCCTGTGCCTGGCGGCGCTGTACGAGAGTTGGTCGATTCCGACCTCGGTACTGCTGGTGGTGCCGCTGGGGGTACTCGGTGCAGTGTTGGCGGTGACTTTGCGCGGAATGCCCAACGATGTGTTCTTCAAGGTCGGGCTGATTACCATCATCGGTCTGTCGGCGAAAAACGCGATCCTGATCATCGAGTTCGCCAAAAGCCTGTACGACGAAGGCCATGACCTGATCGACGCCACCCTGCAAGCCGCACGCCTGCGACTTCGCCCCATCGTGATGACCTCGCTGGCATTCATCCTCGGCGTGGTACCGCTGGCAATTGCCACCGGCGCCAGCTCCGCGAGCCAGCAAGCCATCGGCACCGGCGTGATCGGCGGGATGATCACCGCAACCCTGGCAGTGGTGTTCGTACCGGTGTTCTTTGTGGTGGTGATGAAACTGGTGCGCAAATCCACCAAACACCACTGATCCCACCTGTAGGAGCTGCCGAAGGCAGCGATCTTTTGACTTTGCTTTTAAAGATCAAGATCAGAAGATCGCAGCCTTCGGCAGCTCCTACAAAAGCGGTGTTGCGTGCGCTATGGTGCAGAGACGCGCCGTCAAAGTGAACTTCCATGCCCCTACTCGCCCGCACCCACCCTCGCCTGTCCGCCGCTGCCACACTCGGCGTCGCGGTAGGCATTCTGGCTCCCGCCGATTCAATCCTCGGCAAAATCCTCATCGGCTGGAACGCCGGGGTCTGGACCTATCTGGTGCTGATGCTCTGGTTGACCATGCGGGCCAAGGCCCCAGACGTCAAACGCATTGCCGAGGTCGAAGATGAAAACGCCGGTCTGGTGTTGCTGCTGGTGTGCATCGCCGCACTGGCCAGCCTCGGCACCATCACCTTCGAACTCGCCGGCAGCAGGGACCTGGAAACCACCCGCAAACTGCTGCGCTACGGCTTCACCGCACTGACCGTGATCGGCTCATGGCTGCTGATCGGGGTAATTTTCAGCGTGCACTATGCCCGGCTGTATTACACCTGGAACGGCAAGGAACCGGCGCTGCGTTTTGCCGAGGATCTGAAAACCCCCAATTATTGGGACTTCCTGTATTTCTCGTTCACCATCGGCGTGGCGGTGCAGACGGCCGACGTTGGAGTGGCGACGCAGGATCTACGCAAGATCGTCCTGGCGCAGTCGTTGATCGGGTTTGTGTTCAATACGGCGATTTTGGGGTTTTCGATCAATATTGCGGCGGGTCTGTTTGGCTGAAACTGATTGTGGGCAAGCTTCAAAGTGTGCCGTTCAACAATTCAACTTCCCGACATTTGTGCCCTCCGTCGGTATTCATCGCGCCATGGTCAATCAGGCACTTGACGGGAGATTCGTTTTTGGTGTCTTCTGAAACCGGTTTCAGTGCGAACTCAAACGCACAAACCTTAGAATTCCAATAAGAAGGTTTCAGACCGTGAACGACTTCTCCGCCGCCCAACGCAGCCGCGTGACCATGCTCGACGTTGCCGAACACGCGGGCGTCTCCAAGGCCAGTGTCTCGCGCTTCATTGGCGACGACCGCGCCCTGCTTTCCGATGCCATTGCCCTGCGCATCGAGCAGGCGATCAGCGAGTTGGGCTATCGCCCGAACCAGATGGCCCGCGGCCTGAAACGTGGGCGCACCCGCCTGATCGGCATGCTGGTGGCCGATATCCGTAACCCTTATTCGATTGCCGTGATGCACGGGGTGGAAACCGCTTGCCGTCAGCACGGCTACAGCCTGGTGGTGTGCAACACCGATCGCGATGACGAGCAGGAACGTCAGCACCTGGCGTTGCTGCGCTCGTACAACATCGAAGGCTTGATCGTGAACACCCTCGGTCATCACCGCGATGAGCTGCGCGAGCTTCATCAGGAAATGCCCATGGTGCTGGTGGATCGCAAGGTCGATCAGCTCGAGAGCGATCTGGTGGGGCTGGATAATCCGGCCGCTGTCGAGGTTGCCATTGCTCACCTTGAAGAACGCGGTTATCGCGATGTGCTGATGGTCACCGAGCCTTATGACGGTACCAGTTCGCGGATCGAGCGGGTCAACAGTTTCAAGGCGCAGATCGAGCAGCGCCCGGCTCTCTCGGGCGCGGTGGTTGAAACCGGTAGCGATCTGACCGCTCATTTGAAAACCTTTCTGGAGACTCCCGGCCCTGGCCCGAAAGCGTTGTTTTGTGCCAACGGTATCGCCGCGCTGGCCAGCACCCATTCGTTGCGTGAGTTGAAGTGCAACCTGTTCGAGGATGTCGGGCTGATTGCCCTGGATGATCTGGATTGGTATCCGCTGGTGGGCAGCGGGATCACCGCCCTCGCCCAGCCGACGGCGGAGATTGGCGCGAATGCGTTTGAATGTTTGCTCAAGCGACTGCGTGGGGATGACGGGCCGGTGCGGACGTTGGATTTTCCGGCGCGATTGATTGTTCGAGGGTCGACCCAGGGGAATCTTCGGTGAATGTTCGGATCCCATCGCGGGCAAGCCCGCTCCCACAGGGATCTGTGGTGTTCACGAAACCTGTGGGAGCGGGCTTGCCCGCGATGGGGCCCGAAAGAACAGCACATCCTTAAAGCAGCCATTTTTTTTGACCAAAAATGAAACCGGTTTCAGAGGTGCATAACAATGAACAAACCACCCGTTTCCATCAGCCTGTCCAGCTACGGCGCGGACCTTGTACGCCAACGCGGCCAAGGTAGCTTTGTCGAGATATTGGCCGCAGCCCATGCCACGCACATCGAATGGCGCGAAGAGCTGTTGACCCTCGAAGACGCCACGCAATCCCGGGGTCTCGAAAGTGTGTATTCCTCGCCGATGGAATTGTGGTTGGCCGGGCAATCGGCACCCAATCCTGAACTGCTCTCGACCCTGAAGCGTGCCGAGGTATTCGGCGCCAGATGGCTGAAAGTCTCTCTGGGTTATTTCACCGACAACAATGATCTGCAAACACTGGCGCTGCAGTTGCAACAGAGCCCGGTGAAGCTGCTGGTGGAAAACGACCAGACCTTGCACGGCGGCCGAATCGAACCGTTCCAGCGCTTCTTCGCCGACGTCGAGCAACACAACCTGCCGATCAAAATGACATTCGACATTGGCAACTGGCAATGGCAGGACCAATCCGCCGCCAGCGCCGCGCGGTTGCTTGGTCGACATGTCGGTTATGTGCACTGCAAAGCGGTGGCGCGCCGGGCCGACGGCAAACTGGTGGCGGTGCCTCCGGCCGCCAGCGACCTGCATCTGTGGGGACAACTGTTGCGGCACATGGATCACGGCGTGATGCGCGCGGCAGAGTATCCGCTGCAAGGCGATGACCTTGTGCAGTTGACCACCGAGCATGTAACCGCCCTCGCCCGCCTCGGTCAATCCCGTCTGGAGCCTGCTCATGTCTGAGATCGATATTCTGTCGTTCGGTGAAACCATGGCGATGTTCGTTGCCGAGCAGAACGGTGAGCTGGCCGACGTCGACCAGTTCCACAAACGCATTGCCGGGGCCGACAGCAATGTCGCCATTGGCTTGTCGCGGTTGGGTTTTAACGTCGCCTGGTTGAGCCGGGTGGGCGCGGACTCGCTCGGCAGGTTCGTCATCGATACGCTGGAAAAACAAGGCCTGGACTGCAGCCATGTCGACATCGACCCGGCGCACCCCACCGGTTTTCAACTCAAGTCTCGCGCCGATGATGGTAGCGATCCGGTTGTCGAGTATTTCCGCCGTGGCTCGGCGGCCAGTCATTTGTCGGTGCAATCCATTGCCCCGCAACTGCTCAATGCCCGGCATTTACACGCCACCGGCATTCCCCCGGCATTGTCGGCATCGGCCCGGGAAATGTCCTTCGAGCTGATGACCCGCATGCGCAATGCCGGGCGCAGCGTGTCGTTCGACCCAAATCTGCGCCCGAGTCTGTGGGCCAGCGAGCAACAGATGATCACCGAGATCAACCGCCTCGCCGCCCTCGCCCATTGGGTGCTGCCGGGTTTGAGCGAAGGGCGTTTGCTCACCGGATTCGAAGACCCCGCTGACATCGCCGCGTTTTACCTCGACCAGGGTGCTGAAATTGTGGCGATCAAGCTCGGGCCGCACGGCGCGTATTACCGAACCCATGTGGACGAAGGTTTCGTTGCTGGCGTACCGGTGGAGACGGTGGTCGATACGGTCGGTGCCGGTGACGGGTTTGCCGTCGGCCTGATCAGCGCCCTGCTGGAAAACCACAGCGTCGCCCACGCCGTGCAGCGTGCCAACTGGATCGGTAGCCGCGCGGTGCAGAGCCGTGGGGATATGGAGGGGTTGCCCAACAGGCTGGAAATGTCCGCCGAGTTTGAGGCCGTTATCGCGGGCAAGCCCGCTCCCACAGGGATTCGCGCAAATCCTGTGGGAGCGGGCTTGCCCGCGATGAGGCCCGCATAGTCACTGAAGATTCAAAACCGTTACCTGCTGCGACAAAAACAACAAGCTCAGGAGCATCACTATGAAAACCGCAACACTGGCCACCCGCCGCTGGTGGTACATCATGCCCATCGTGTTCATCACCTACAGCCTGGCGTATCTGGACCGCGCCAACTATGGATTTGCCGCCGCCTCTGGGATGGCGGCCGACCTGATGATCACTCCCGGGCTGTCGTCCCTGCTCGGCGCGCTGTTCTTCCTCGGTTATTTCTTCTTCCAGATTCCCGGAGCGATTTACGCCCAGAAGCACAGCGTAAAGAAGCTGATTTTCGTCAGCCTGATCCTCTGGGGTGGTCTGGCGACATTGACCGGGATCGTCTCCAACGCCTATTGGCTGATCGTGATTCGCTTCATGCTCGGGGTGGTCGAAGCCGCGGTGATGCCGGCGATGCTGGTGTACCTGTGCCACTGGTTCACCCGTGCCGAACGCTCGCGCGCCAACACCTTCCTGATCCTCGGCAACCCGGTGACCATGCTCTGGATGTCGGTGGTCTCGGGCTACCTGATCCAGCATTTCAGCTGGCGCTGGATGTTCATCATCGAAGGACTTCCGGCGGTGCTGTGGGCGTTTATCTGGTGGCGTCTGGCCGATGATCGTCCGGCTCAAGCCAAGTGGCTGAGCGACCAGGAAAAGCAGGACCTGGAAAGCGCCCTGGCCGCCGAACAGGTCGGCATCAAAGCGGTGAAAAACTACGCTGAAGCCTTCCGCTCGCCGAAAGTGATCATCCTTGCCTTGCAGTTTTTCTGCTGGAGCATCGGCGTCTACGGTTTCGTGTTGTGGCTGCCGTCGATCCTCAAGGCCGGCGCGCAGATGGACATGATCGAAGCCGGTTGGCTGTCGGCGTTGCCCTATCTGGCGGCGGTGATCGCCATGCTGCTGGTGTCCTGGGGCTCGGACAAACTGCAAAAGCGCAAACGCTTCGTCTGGCCGCCGCTGCTGATCGCCTCGATTGCGTTCTATGGCTCCTACGCCTTGGGCGCGGAACATTTCTGGTGGTCCTACACGCTGCTGGTGATTGCCGGCGCCTGCATGTACGCCCCGTACGGGCCGTTTTTCGCCATCGTCCCGGAAATCCTCCCGGCCAACGTGGCCGGGGGCGCCATGGCGTTGATCAACAGCATGGGCGCACTCGGTTCGTTTGGTGGTTCTTATCTGGTGGGTTACCTGAACAGCTCCACCGGATCGCCCGGTGCGTCTTATCTGCTGATGAGCGGCGCCTTGCTGCTGTCGGTGGTGCTGACAATTTTCCTCAAGCCCGGCGCCAGTGACCGGGTGTTGGCCAAGGCCGCTGTGCCCCGCTCAGTGGCGGCTCATTCGTGAATTGATGTAGAGATGATGACGATGAAAAAGCAGGTTGTGCTGTACAAGAAACTCTCGCCGCTGCTGATGGCTCGCCTGCATGAGCAGACCGAAGTGACGCTGATCGACAGCCTCGACGCCGAGGGTCTGGCAAAGCTGCGCCAGGCCCTGCCCCGCGCCCAAGGGTTGCTCGGTGCCAGTCTGAAACTGGACGCCGGATTACTGGATCTGGCGCCGAACCTGGAAGCCGTTGCCAGCGTGTCCGTCGGTGTCGACAACTACGACATCGATTACCTGACCGAGCGGCGGATCCTGCTCAGCAACACCCCTGACGTATTGACCGAAACCACCGCCGACACCGGTTTCGCGCTGATCCTGGCCACCGCCCGGCGCGTGGTGGAACTGGCCAACATGGTTCGCGCCGGCCAGTGGAACCGCAATATCGGGCCGGCGCATTTCGGCAGCGATGTGCACGGCAAGACGCTGGGCATCATCGGCATGGGGCGGATTGGCGAAGCCTTGGCGCAACGTGGGCACTTTGGTTTCGGTATGCCGGTTCTGTATCACAGCCATTCGCCGAAGCCGGCGGTGGAACAGCGATTCAACGCGCAATATCGTAGTTTGAGCGAATTGCTGCAGCAGGCCGATTTCGTCTGCCTGACGTTGCCGCTGACTGCTGAAACCGAGGGGTTGATCGGCGCTGAACAGTTCGCCTTGATGCGTCCCGAGACGATCTTCATCAACATTTCCCGGGGCAAGGTGGTGGATGAGCCAGCGCTGATCGAGGCGCTGCAGCAGAAACGGATTCGCGCGGCGGGGCTGGATGTGTTCGAGCGGGAGCCGCTGGGGAATGACTCGCCGTTGTTGCAGTTGAACAACGTAGTGGCGACGCCGCACATTGGGTCGGCGACGCATGAGACGCGGGAGGCGATGGCCCGGTGTGCGGTGGAGAATCTGTTGGCGGCGTTGGCTGGGGAGCGGCCGGCTAATTTGGTGAATGCCGGGGCGTGGCGGGTTTAAGAAATTTAGCGTTTGTCAGGCAGCCATCGCGGGCAAGCCTCGCTCCTACGAGTTTAGTGTCGTGCACGCGTCATGTGATCGACACCAACCCTGTAGGAGCGAGGCTTGCCCGCGAAGAGGCCATCAAACTCAGCACCAATCGATCAGGTCTTTTATCAGAAGGCGGGCAAATCGCCGCGCACCAAACGCGCAGTGGTACGCTCGATGTCGGACAGGTGCGCATACGCAAGGTTTTGCACCGCTTGGCGCATGGCCTCGTTCAAAGGCGTGCGGCAGCCCAGTTCGATAGCAACCAGTGCCGGGCAGTCGACCGACTGGCCGATGCGCGACAATAGTTGCACCGTGGCTTCTTCCACGCCCTCGACCTCGGTGACGATGGCGCGTGCTATTTCCCACGCGAGTGCGTTGTATAGCTTGCCGACATGGGAAACCGGGTTTTTTCCTGCCACTGCTTCCAGCGACATGCTGCGACAGGGTGTGATCAGGCCGTTCATACGGTTACCGCGCCCGACCTGGCCGTCGTCGCCCTGCTCCGCACTCAACCCGGACACGGTCAAATAAATCCCGTCCACGCCACTCGCGCCCGGATCGTCGAGCGTATTGATGGCCAGATCACAGGGAAACGCCAGGGACGCGAGTAGATACTCCGTGATTGCCTGCTTGACCGCGAAATATTCTGCCGCATGGTGAATCTCCCGATCGATGAGCGCCAATGCAACGGTGAATGTCATCCTGTCGCCAACCCGCGCGCCCATGATTTTGTAGTCGTCGCCTGCTGCCGGAAACCGCGCTTGGAACCCGGCCGAGTGCAATAGCGCCCCCAGTTGCAGCACCTGATTTTCGATGGGCGAGTATGGCGAGAAACCAATGCCGAAGGAGGTGTCGTTGGCCAAGGCGAGGGACGTCCCGCGCCCGAAAGCCTGTTGTAGATTGGGGCTGCCGCTGCGTACCGCACATTCGATTTCGAACAGCGCCGGATCGCAGCGCAGGTTCTCGGACAGATAGTGGTAGGCAGCGGTCCTCACCAATTCGGCCAGCCCGGCGTTCGGCAAGGGACTGGCTCGGCCGCAAAGAATCAGGCGCATCGGCGTCAGTACTCGTCCACCGCCAAAGCGAGGCTGGCTCTCGCCGCCGATCAACAAGGCCTTGTCGACGTTGTAATGCTGGATGCGTCCGTAAGCTTGCAGGTAGGCATGGTTGAGGGCCAGCGACACGGCTTCCGCGACACCATCGCACAGGCTGTCCGGATGACCGATGCCCTTGTGTTCGCACATCTCGACTTCGCTCATTCGGTGCAAGCGTTCGCAGGCAGTGATGACGAACCGGGTCACGTCCTTCTTTCGATTATCCATTTAAAGTCATGGAGCAAGCTCCTCAATGGCTTGCGCAAGCAGCTCCGACAGATCAATGGTGTTGCTGGCGTGCAAGATGCTATTGCTGGTGAAGGTCTGAATGCCGGCCGCTTGCAGATCACGTTCGGCGTGTTCTGCATACACACCGTGCACCGCCAAGGCCACCGGTGGACGCATGCCTGCTCGTTGAAGATGACCGGCGGTTTCGATCAGGGTACGTCCCGTCGAGATGATGTCGTCGATCAGCACCGGAGTGTGTTCACGCCAACGCTCGATATCGGGCACGGAGACCGCGACCTCCCGATCGCCGAGTCGCACTTTCTGCAGCACGATGAATGGCGCTTTCGCCAGCCGGCCGACCTCCGACACCCATTGCTCGCTTTCGCTGTCGGGACCGATCAACAACGGCTGCGCGATCTCGCTGGCGACCCAGGCGGCCAAGGCCGGTGCGGCATGTACGACTCGATGCGGTACCGGGTATAGAGTGCCCAGATCATGGATACGGTGCAGGTGCGGATCCACCGTCACCAACCAGTCAATGTGCGGAGCCAACAGATCGGCGAACAGGCGCGCGCTGACGGCCTCCCCCGGATGAAAACGTTGGTCCTGACGCATATAGGCCAAATAGGGAGCCACCAGGCCCACGGAGCGGGCACCTAGCTCGCGCAGGGTTTCCATGAGCAAGCACAGCGGTATGAACAGGGTGTCCGGGCGGTGCAGGCTGCACAAAACCACCGCGTCGCGGCCCTGCACATCGCTCAATACACGCACGTAGCTTTCCTCGTCGGGGAACTGCCGCCGTTGGCAGGCCGCGGGTTGCAGCCGCGCACGGGCCGCGAGCCCGGTCTGCAAGGCCAGGTTAGCGTCGAGACAAAACAGCAGGGGATTCATGGCGCGTCCTCCTCGATGACGAAGAGTTCCGGGTGCTGCTGCGCATACTCCAGCGCATAGGCCAGTTCGCCCGGGCTTTCAGCATGCACAGTATAGAGGGGCTGATCGGCCTCGACCCGTTGTCCGAGCGCCGTACCGAGTACCAGCCCGGCTGCGGGGGCCGCCGGCGCCCCAGCCAATTTGCCGATGCGCGACAGTACGCGGTTGTCGATGCGGCTCACACGGCCGTCGCGGTCGGCCAAAACCGGATGCTGATAGCGCGCCTGCGGCGGCTCGCGCAGCCCGCCCTGGGCGTTCGCGATGGCCTGGAATTTTCGCCAGGCGCTGCCGCTCGCCAAGGTTGCGGCGGCGAGCGCATAGCCACGACCGGTCGGCACCTTGCCGGCCATTTCCAGCAACAGGCCAGCGAGGTCGAGGGCACGCTCACGCAAGTCCTGTGGCGCCTGCGTATCGCCACGCAGCACCGCCAGCACATCGCGTGCTTCCAGTGCCGGGCCAATGCCCCGCCCCACGGGGCCATCGCCGTTCGAGACATGTGCCTGGACGTTGAGGCCAAGCAGGCTGCCGACTTCGACCAACAGCGTTTGCAGTTGGATCGCCGCTGGCATATCGCGTACTTTCGCGGTAGCGCCGACAGGGATGTCGATCAATACATGACTCGCACCGGCCGCCAGTTTCTTCGACAACACCGAGGCCACCAGTTGGCCCTGGCTGTCCAGGTCCAAGGCGCGTTCGACCCGGATCAGGACATCATCGGTCGGGCTCAGTTGCATAGCCCCGCCCCAAACGACGCAACCGCCCTCTTGTTCCACGACCCTGCGCATCGTTGGCAAATCGAGATCTACCGGGGCCAAGGTCTCCATGGCGTCGGCCGTGCCCGCTGGCGAAGTTATCGCCCGCGACGAGGTCTTGGGTATGCACAGGCCGTTGGCCGCGACTATGGCCACCACGATGGGCGTGGTCCGATTTCCCGGCAGCCCGCCGACGCAGTGCTTGTCCAGGACCAGCGGGCGATCCCAGTGCAGACGCTCGCCGGCTTCAACCATGGCTTCGGTCAGATAGCGGATTTCGGTGAACGACATTTGGTTGCCGGCGCAGCCGGTTAGAAAGGCCGCCAGCTCCACGTCGCTGAATCGGCCGGCCTCGATGTCATTCACGATCGCAGTCAGCGCCTCCCGCGACAGCGCACTTCCATGGATCTTACCGCGCACGGCACTCATCGACTCTACCGGCGCCGGGTGATGCACGGCAACGCTTTCGCCCTCCTGCGCACCGAGCAGCCTCCAGGCCGACTCCGATAGCCCAACCTCACCGCCGCCTATCCACTGTCCATCTACCACCATCAGCGTCGCGATCACCCGGCGCGTGCCTTTGACCAGTTCGATGCGTGACAAGGCGGAAAAACCTTCCGAGCGGCACACATGGCAATCGCGCGGCATGAACGCCACTGGCTGTTGATGGGTATCAATGCCGAGCCGACGCACGCGCAATTCAAAAACACTGTGTATCGGCATGATCACGCTCCCTTCGGTGGCTTGCCGCCGCAAGTAGATTCACTGATGAAGGCACTGTCCCGGAATTTGTTCGCCGGACGGGTGCCCTCACCGCTCGCTGCCAGCATGCTGGTATACGGCACAGGCCTCATGCCGGGCGGTCTGGGCGTTGCGTCGCGTCGTCCGGCTGCCTGCCGGGTTCGGGCGCATGGCCTGCGTGATTGTCACGGTGCTGGTGGCCGCAACCGCCACCATGCACGTCATGCGTATCGCGGCCAGCCTGTTCGTGTCCGCCATGCCCACTGTGTCCATGATGCATAAACAGATGCATCAGCGGACAGGCCAGCAACAGCAGGAATGGCAGGTAAGGAACGACGTGAGCCCGGTGCTCGGTCAACAGGAAGTACGCGGCAATGGCAAGGAAGCCGAGGAAGAACCAGTTGACACGACCGGCGCTGCGAACGGGAACGTAATGGGGTTTCATGGCAGATTCTTCCTTTGCAGTTTGCGACGGGCCTCGGCCATGTCCTTGTCAAATTGACGGACACCGCGAAAAAGTTGCACCCCGACCAAGACCGGGCACAGCAGGAAAATCGCTGCTATAGCAAACGATTTACCCGTCAGCCCCAACAGGTAAACCACCGTTGCAATGCCCACGATACTCACCAGCAGGCAGATAATTAAAACTTCGCGGTTCATGAGTTAGCCTCCTGACCCAAGCCAATGCGGGCACGCTTCAGCAGTGCGGAGTTGGCGATTACCGACAGGGAACTGAGCGCCATAGCGGCGGCAGCGATGATGGGATTGAGCAGTCCAAAGGCTGCGATTGGAATGCCGATACTGTTGTAGATGAATGCCCAGAACAGGTTTTGTTTGATCTTGACCATCGTTGCGCGCGACAGCTTGATCGCGGTGACTACGTCGCGTACATCGTTCTTGAGCAGGATGATGCCGCCGGTTTCCTTCGCCACATCGGACCCCGAGCCAATGGCGATACCGATGTCAGCAGTGGCCAGGGCCGGTGCATCGTTGACACCATCGCCAACCATGGCCACGACCTGTCCTTCGCTTTGCAATTGACGGATCACTGCGACCTTGTCGTCCGGCAAGACCTCGGCAATTACTCGCTCAATGCCGACCTGTCGCGCGACAGCTTCGGCAGTACGGTGGTTGTCACCGCTCAGAAGCACGACCTTGATGCCGCTTGCCTTTAATGCCGCAACGGCTTCAGCCGCTTCGGGTTTAATGGTATCGGCCACAGCAATCACCCCAACCAAACGGTTGTCGACACCGACCAGCATGGCGGTCTTGCCATCGGCTTCCAGGCGGATGAGGTGCTCCTCGGCAGCCTCGGTCGCAATGCCTTGGCGAGCAAACAAACGCCGATTGCCCAGCCAGACTTTGCGACTGTCGACACTGCCTTCGATGCCGTGACCGGCGATCCCGTTGATGCCGGTCGCTTTCGGCAGGCTGATGTCGCGATGCCGGGCGGCGCGCACTATCGCTGCGCCAAGCGGATGTTCTGAACCGGACTCCACGGCGGCGGCGAGCATCAAGACCTCGTTTTCGGACGCTGTGTCTAGCGAAATCACATCGGTGACATTGGGTTCGCCTCGGGTAATGGTGCCGGTTTTGTCGAACACCACCGTACTCAGTTTTTCTGCCCGCTCCAGTACTTCGCCGCCGCGGATAAGGATGCCGTTATCAGCCCCCTTGCCGACACCGACCATTAACGCGGCGGGCGTCGCCACGCCCAATGCACAAGGGCAGGAAATGATCAGAACCGCGATAAAGGCCAGCAGCCCCTGTGGAAAACTCCCCGCAAGAGACCAGCCGACCAGGGCCAGCAGCGCGACCGTCACCACCGCCGGTACAAAATAGCCAGTGACCTGATCGGCCAAGCGCTGGATCTGTGCCGTGCTGTTCTGTGCCTCCTCGACCATCTTGATGATCTGCGCCAGTGCGGTATCGGCACCAATCCTGCTCGCCTTGAAAGTGAGCACCCCACTGCCATTGAGCGTACCTCCGATCACCGGACTGCCCGGGTGTTTATCAACCGGCATCGACTCGCCGGTCAGCATGGACTCATCTACCGTTGACTGACCTTCACTGACATCACCATCGGTGGGGATTTTTTCGCCAGGCTTGACGACCAGGAACTCGCCGGCCATGACGTTTTCAGCGGGCAAGTCGACCTCTTGCCCATCACGAATCACATGCGCGATCGCCGGTTTGAGATCAAGTAAGCGCCGTACTGCGGCCGAGGACTTTTTCTTGATGATCTCCTCCATGTACCTACCCAGCAGTACGAAGGCGATGATCACCGCAGACACTTCGAAATAGACGTCGCGCTCGGCCACTTTCACCGGCAGGACGTCGGGGAAAAACAGCACCGCGACACTGTAGAAATAGGCGACCGACGTGCCGAGGGCGATCAGGAAATCCATGTTGATGTTACGGGTGCGAATGGCGTTCCACGCCCCCTTGTAGAAACTCCAGCCACCGATGAACTGCACCGGAGTGACCAACAGGAAAAGCCATATACCCCACGTGAACCAAGGGAGCGCAGGGATCGGCACCCATGTCAGTAGCGTGGCACCGGCGGCCAGCGCGATGAAGGCGCCCGCACGCAGAAGCGCCAGAGCCAGTACACCGGTGAGGGCGATAGTCACGCGGGTTTTCATCGCCTTCAGTTCTCGTTCTGGCGACTCGAAGGTGCGCAGGCAGGTATCGCTGCAAAAGTAATAGCTGCGCCCGCCACGTTCCCGTGACAACGCGGTGGTCTTATCGACCATCATCCCGCAGATCGGATCTTTCGCCATTTTCCCTGATGCAAACGCCGGCGGGTGCTGGCTGTGCTGCATGTGTGATTCGTTCATCACTGTCTCCTGCCTGTAGCGGCTATCAAGACTTGCCATGGAGCTTGCCGGACAGCCAGGCAAACAAGGTGCCGACTATCGCGCCCCATACGGTCAAGACCAGCAGTGGCCCAACGAAAGTCATCACCGCGTAGTCTTGCGGGGCTTGAAGACGACCGAAGTCGAGTCCATGGAACAAGGCGTTGAGAAAAGCGATACCTTGCACCGGCCATAGCGCATAGAGCAGCGCACAGACGGTGTAGGAAATGGCCATGGTCAGGGCCAGAGCAATGCCGGTTTTCCAGGGAGCGTTCATGATTGTTTTCCTGAGCTGGGAGGCGCGTCAGTAGGGATGTCGGGGCTGCGGGGGGCTGACCAGGGCAAGAACGCCGGCGTCTGTTCACAATAAGTGCGGTAGGCATCGCCGAAGTGCGCAAGCATCTCCCGTTCTTCCCGCTTCGCCAGCTTGGCGTAGACGAACAAGAGGATTGGAAACATCACCAGGGTGATCAATGTCGGCCACTGCAATAAAAAGCCAAACATGATCAGCACGAAGCCAACGTACTGCGGGTGACGGATCCGCGCATAGGGCCCCTCGAGCGCGAGTTGCCCACTACCTTGGGCCTTGTAGAGCACGCGCCACGCGGCCGCCAATAACCAGAAGCCGCCAGCGATCAGCAGGTTGCTGAGAATGTGGAAGGGTCCCCAGTGCGGGTTGACCTTCCAGCCCAGAACCATTTCGAGCAAATGCCCTGCATCGTGCGAGAGGAAATCGATGCCAGGGAAGTTGCGAGTGAGCCAGGGCATCAACAGGTAGATCGTCAGCGGGAAACCGTACATCTCGGTAAACAGGGCCACCAGGAACGCCGAGAACATACCGAAGGAACGCCAATCGCGGCTCGTCTTCGGCCGGGCGAAGCTGAAGGCGAACAAGATAAACACCAATGAGTTGATGATGACCAGCGACCAGAGACCGTAGGCCGATTCGGTAGGGTTCATGGTGGATACTCCTCTTTGTCGGGTGTGTTTGCTGTTCGCCTTTTTGTGAGGAGGTGAGCAGGAATAACCGAGTCGCGAAAAAGCGACGCAGCAGGACAGAGCAACCCGTGCTCTGCCACTCTGACGCAGGGAGGGGTTAATCGTTGAAACGGACGAACGTCAGGCGGACGGGGACTTCCGGCGGTGCGGGGCGCTTCAGTACAAGCGCGGCGAAGGAGAATTTCTCCTCTGGGTCAAGCACCCTTATTACTGCCACAGTTAGCACCAAAAGGACGGCCCAGTGGATGGGATCCAACGCAGGAAATTGCGCTGCAGGTTTTATCGCCGTGGCAGTGTCCTCACAGTTCTGAAGGCAGCCACTGGTGTGGAGGGTATGGCCATCCACCACATACAGCTCGGCATTGTGTGGCGCGGCTATATTGTGATTCGGTTGCACCAGACAACCCTGGATTGCCATCACAGTCACAGCTGACACCCACACCACGAGGATGAGGTGCAACAGGCGTCGGCGGTGACGGCGGAACCAGTACATGAAGTACAACCTCGACTTATTACGTCGTATTGATTTTCAGTCTAGCCAGCAAAGCAATGGAGAGGTTGATCAAAATCAAACTAATGGATGACTCGATCGAGGTCGGCCTGCGAAGAGGCCATCCAATTCAACACAAGTCTTTCAGGCCCGTCGCACCTGCAGCAAATCCGCCGCACACGATGCAATCCGCTGGCATGCATCCGCCAGCCTCGCCTGATCCACCACCAGGCCAATGCGAATATGCCCCGCCGCGCTCGGCCCGAAGGCTTCGCCGGCCAGCACCGACACGCCATACACTTCAAGCAGCCGCTCGGCAAAATCTTGCGCACCGAGCCCGGTCTGGCGAACATCGACCATCACGAACATCCCGCCATCGGGCTTGATCGGCCGGATGCCAGGGCAACCGCTTAGCCTCGCGCACACCAGATCGCGACGCTGGCGATATTCCTCGCGCATCAGCGCCACTTCCGGCAAGTCTTTATCGAGCGCTACTTGCGCGGCGTTCTGGACGAAATCCGGAAGGCCGAACAGCATGCACAGCGACAAATGCATCAAGTGCTCAGCCAACGGTTTCGGGCCGATCATCCAGCCCACCCGCCAGCCAGTCATGGCATGGGACTTGGATAAACTGTTGATCGTCGCGGTGCGCTCGGCCATGCCCGGCAGGCTGGCCGGGCTGATGTGCTCGCCCTCATACAACAGGTCGCTGTAGACCTCGTCACTGATCAGCCAAAGGTCATGCTTCACGCATAGCGCCGCCAACGCCTGCCAGCTCTTCAACGACAAACTGGCACCCGAGGGATTGTTCGGGCTGTTGAGCAGGATGACGCGGGTTTTCGGGGTGATCAGCGCCGCGACATCCGCCGGTTCAACCCGAAAGCCATTCTCCGGACGCACCGCCACCGGTACCACACTGGCCCCGCAGGCGCCGAACACACCTTCATAAGTCACGTACATCGGTTCAGCGACGATTACTTCGTCGCCAGGATCGAGCAAACATTGGGCAACCGAATACACCGCGCACTGCGCACCGGGCAGCACGATCACGTGATCGGCATCCACCTCCTGACCGCTGCGCCGCTGATGACGGCGGGCGATGCTGCTGCGCAGTGTGCGAGTGCCGCGTACATCCGAGTAATGGGTGTCGCCGGCCAACAGGCTATCGATGGCGGCGTGGACGATGGGCAGCGGCGTGTCGAAATCCGGATCGCCGATCGACAGCAACAGTACGTCGACGCCCTGCTCGCGCAATTCCAGCGCTCGATCGTGAATCTTCCAGGCTGCCGCTCCGTCACCGGCGATTCGTTGGGTCAAGGCTGAATAGCGCATGTACTTCTCCTAACGCGCGAGTTCCAGTTTCAACCCTATCTCAAATCACGAAACGCGCCACCATCGCGTTCAAATCAACCGCCAATCGCGACAGTTCGTGGGTGGCGGCACTGGTCTGGTTGGCACCGGCGGCGGACTGAGTGGCCAGGTCGCGAATGTTCACCAGATTGCGGTCGACTTCACGGGACACCTGAGCCTGTTCTTCCGAGGCGCTGGCGATCACCAGGTTGCGTTCGTTGATCAGCTGAATCGATTGGGTGATCTGCTCCAGGGCAATACCCGCCGCACGGGCCATTTCCAGGGTGCTTTGGGTGCGCTGATTACTTTGCTGCATCGACGAGACCGCTTCGCCGGTGCCGTTCTGGATGCCGGCGACCATTTTCTCGATTTCCTGGGTCGACTGCGCGGTGCGATGGGCCAGCGCCCGAACCTCGTCCGCCACCACCGCAAAACCTCGCCCGGCTTCCCCGGCACGGGCCGCTTCAATCGCGGCGTTGAGGGCCAGCAGGTTGGTCTGTTCGGCAATGGCACGAATCACGTCCAGCACTTTGCCAATGTCGCGGCCCTGAGCCGCCAGGCCCTCGATCATCAACGCGGTGTTTTGCACGTCGTGGGTCATGGTCTGGATCGCATCGACGGTTTCCACCACCCGGTCACGACCTTCGCGGGCCGCTTGGGTCGACTGGTTCGAGGCTTCGGACGTCGACACCGCATTGCGCGCCACTTCTTCCACGGCGGCAGTCATTTCGTTGACGGCGGTGGCGGCTTGTTCGATTTCGTTGTTTTGCTGTTGCAGGCCGCGGGACGCTTCTTGCGTCACGTTGCTGAGTTCTTCCGCGGCGGCGCCCAGTTGTGTTGCGGAGCCGGCGATCTGTTCGATGGTTTTGCGCAGGTTGGCCTGCATGGCGGACAAGGCGCCGAGCAAACGCGCGGGTTCGTCGTTGCCGTCGACTTCGATGACCTTGCTCAGGTTGCCGCCAGCAATGGTTTCGGCCGCGAGCACCGCACGGTTCAGCGGCGTGAGGATGCTGCGGGTCAACAGCCAGGCCAGCAGCACGGTCAGCAACGAAGCCATCACCGCCACCGTCACGATGCCGATAAAGGCTTCGCTGTAATGCTCGCCCGCCTTGGCCGACGCAGCTTTGGCATCGGCGGCGTTGAGCGCCACCAGTTTGTTCAGTTGCTCGCCCATCTGATCGGTGCCTTCCTTGATCCTCGTATTGATCAGGGCGCGCATCTCATCCAGTTTGTTCTGTCGCGACAGCTCCAGCATCTGGCTCTGGGCCTGCATGTAGTTGTCGAGGGTTGTCGCGAAGGTTTTGTACAGTGCTGCTTCTTCAGGGCCGGCCGGCAAGACGGCATAACTGGCTTGGGCACTGCGCACCTTGTCGACCAGCACGCCGATGCGGGTCTGAGCTTCCTGCAACGCTGCCGGATCACGGTTGACCAGTACGCGGAACGAGAGAATCCGCAGCCGCAGGACGTTTTCCGTCACGTTACCCAGAAACCCGATGCTGGGTAACTGCGTCATTTCCATATCGACAGAGGCCTGGCGAATGATCGACATGCGGTTGACGGCAAACACACCCAGCACGATCACCAGCAAGGCAATGAAGGCGAAACCCAGGAAAGCTCGAGGCGCGATTTTCAGATTACGCAGTGACATAGGATGATCTCGGTAATTGAGGCGGCGAGCATCCTTGCGGTGATCACTGTTCGGGCGGGCGATGGCGCGCGCACCTTTCAGCTTGGCGCCACTGTTGTAGTTGGTTTGTGTGCGCCTATGCGTTGTATCGGCCGGGGTTGAGGTTTTTTGCAGGGGTTGGAGAAATATTTTTCAAGGGAGGCAGGAGTGTTTCAGCGGTGAAACACTCCGTAGTCAAGATGCGGACCTGTGGGAGCGGGCTTGCCCGCGAAGGCTGCGGCACAGTCAACATTGGCGGTGCCTGACACACCGCGTTCGCGGGCAAGCCCGCTCCCACAGGGATTTCTTTCTGCTGGGGATTGAGTCAGGCCTTGCGGGCCGCCACCCGCCACACCCGCGCAATATCACGGGCGCGCTCGCGCAACAAACGCGGCGCTTCGGCGCAGGCCTGCTCCAATGTCATCGGTCCACTGGCCAAGGCAAACGCCGCATCGATGCCGTGCTCGTACAGCGCCTGATACCCCTCGCCCAAGGTCCCGGCGATGACAATGACCGGTACGCCGTGCTGCCGCGCAATGCGTGCCACGCCAAACGGGGTTTTGCCGCGCAACGTCTGGGCATCGAAACGACCTTCACCGGTGATCACCAGATCGGCGCCTTTGACCGCCTCGGCCAGCCCCACCAGTTCGGCAACCACTTCTACCCCAGCCTGAAATTGCGCACCGAGAAACGCCTTGGCGGCAAACCCCAGGCCGCCCGCCGCGCCGCTGCCCGGCTCGTCGCGCACGTCTTTGTCCAGCGCTTGCGCGCAGAGTTCGGCAAAGTGCCCGAGGGCGTGGTCCAGTTGCTCGACCTGCTCGGGCGACGCACCTTTCTGTGGACCGAAAATCGCTGAGGCTCCATGAGGGCCGCACAGCGGGTTATTGACGTCGGCGGCGATGTCGAAGCGCACCTTGGCCAGACGCGGATCAATGTCGCTCAGATCGAGACGGGCCAATTGTGCCAGGGCCAGGCCACCCTGCATCAGGGTTTGGCCCTGAGCATCCAGCAGTTTCACACCCAAGGCCTGCATCGCCCCGGCGCCGCCGTCGTTGGTGGCGCTGCCGCCAATCGCCAGGATCACCCTTTGCGCGCCGGCATCCAGCGCGGCTCGGATCAATTCACCGGTGCCGTAGGTGCTGCTGGTGCAGGCATCGCGCAGGTTCGGCGCAACCAGTTGCAAACCACTGGCCTCGGCCATTTCGATGATCGCGGTGTGACTGTGTGGCAACCAGCCCCAGGCGGCATCGACCGTGGTGCCCAGCGGCCCGCGAACATGGGTGCGGCGCAGTTCGCCGTCGCACGCGGCCAGAATCGACTCGACCGTGCCTTCCCCACCGTCAGCCATCGGGCACTTGAGCAAGTGTGCATCCGGCCAGACTTCGGCCAACCCCAGCGCAATGGCCTCGGCCACACCTTGGGCACTCAGGCTGTCCTTGAACGAATCGGGGGCGATGACGATTTTCATGCGAATTCTCCAGTTCCAATGCGTCCATGCTGCCAGCCGCCATGAACAATAACGCCGGTCCGCTGCACAAGTTGGCATGAGGATTATTGTTCATTTTCACAAAACCCTTGGCCCGTACCGTTCGTTGTAGCAGCTGCCGAGTCTGCGAGGCTGCGTTCGGCGGCGAAGCCGTCGTAATTCCAGCAAGCACGGTTTACCTGACACACCGCGGTGCATGATTTCACGACGGCTTCGCCGCCGAACGCAGCCTCGCAGGCTCGGCAGCTGCTACGGGGTGGCGGTCGGTAGTTCGGTTTGGGGCAGGAGCTGGACGCCAAGGTAGAGCGCGAGCATCCCATCCAGTTTTAGCGGGTCGACGCCGCTGAGTTCGGCGATCCGCTCCATGCGGTAACGCAAACTGTTGCGATGGATGCCCAAGGCATCGGCGCAGGCCTGGCTCTGGCCGTCGTGTTCGCACCAACTGCGCAGGGTCGTTAGCAGTTGGCCGTTGCCATCCTTGGCGATGACTTTGCGCAGCGGCCGCAGCAGTTCATCCAGCGCATCGTCGTTGCGGTGCCGCCAGAGCATCACCGGTAGCCGATAGCGGTTCAGCGTCAACAGGCGCGAATGCGGCAACACATCCCGTCCGTAGGCCAGCAAATCACCAACCCGACGATAACAACGGCGCAGCCCCGACAATCCATCGGCCTGCCCACCCACGGCAATGCGCAAAATATTCCAGCCCAAGCCATCGAGCTTCTCCAGCAGTCGATCATTCTCGATCGCAGGCGTCGCCGGTCGGCACCACAGCAACGAAGACTTGGCCGAGCTCACGCACCAACTGTCCGGATAACGCGACATCAACCAGGCGCTGAGCGCTTCGACGGTCTGGCCCGGGCCGTGTTCCATGCCCAACTCGAACAGGTATGGCACTCGCGTCAACTGCGGTTTGAGCCCCAGTTGCTGCGCTTCGTCCAGCAACCGCGGCGAATCCCCCGCCTCGCTGAGCAACAGCGCCAACAGATCATCGCAACGCTGACGCCGCCATTGCTGCTCGGCCTGCTGATTGCGCTGGCCCACCAGCATCTCGGCGGTCATTCGCACCAGTTCGGCGTAGGTGCGCAATTGTTCAGGCTCGCCGGTGATGCCCAGCACACCAATCAAACGCTGATCGAGCAACAGCGGCAGGTTGATCCCCGGTTGCACGCCTTTGAGGTGAATCGCGGTTTGCGCGTCGATCTCCACCACACGGCCGTTGGCCAACACCAATTGCGCGCCTTCGTGGCGGGTGTTGATGCGTTCCGGCTCGCCACTACCGAGAATCAGCCCCTGGCTGTCCATGACATTGACGTTGTACGGCAGGATGGCCATCGCCCGGTCGACGATGTCCTGGGCCAGGTCGTGATCGAGTTCGAACATAGCGCGGTTCCTTGAAAACGTGATGGAACGGGTTGTTCACCCGCACAGGCCTTGGTTGTAAACCCTGTGCTCAGGCACAAAGACAACCACCCAAGGGGTGGCCGAGACTCACTGGGCGATCAACGTTACCCTTGCGTCGCAAAAAATCATAATAAAGAGAGAGCCCGCCATGTCACAGAGCGCCGCAGCTACCCTGGCCACCGCTGACGACAAAAACGCCGTCTACAAGCGCATTACCCTGCGTTTGATCCCCTTCATCTTCATCTGCTACCTGTTCAACTACCTCGACCGGGTGAACGTCGGGTTCGCCAAACTGCAGATGCTCGACGCACTGAAATTCAGCGAAACCGTATACGGCCTCGGTGCCGGGATCTTCTTCATCGGCTACGTACTCTGCGGCGTACCGAGCAACCTGGCCCTGACCAAATTCGGCCCGCGACGCTGGATCGCGCTGATGATGATCACTTGGGGCACGCTGTCGACTTGCCTGTTGTTCGTCACCACACCGACCGAGTTCTACACCCTGCGCCTGTTTACCGGTGCGGCGGAAGCCGGGTTCTTCCCGGGCGTGGTGCTTTACCTTTCGCAGTGGTTCCCGACGTTCCGTCGTGGTCGCATCATGGCGCTGTTCATGTCGGCGATCCCGGTGTCCGGCTTGCTCGGCAGCCCGTTTTCTGGCTGGATTCTCAATCACTTCGGCGCAGGCCAGGCTGGTTTGGCCGGCTGGCAGTGGATGTTCCTGCTGCAAGGTATTCCGACCGTTATCCTCGGCGCCCTCGCCTACTTCCTGCTCAGCGACAGTTACGCCAATGCCAAATGGCTGACCCCTTACGAGCGGTCGGTGCTTGAGGCCGATCACGCTGAAGACCTGGCCAGCAAACCGAAAACCGCTACCGATTCGCTGTTGGCGGTGTTCAAGAACCCGGCGATCTGGGCCTTCGGCCTGATTTATTTCTGCATCCAGAGCGGTGTCTACGCGATCAACTTCTGGTTGCCGTCGATCATCAAGAACCTCGGTTTCAGCGATAACCTGGTGATTGGTTGGCTCAGTGCGATTCCGTACCTGCTGGCGGCGGTGTTCATGTTGATGGTCGGTCGCTCGGCAGATTTGCGCAAAGAACGCCGCTGGCACTTGGTGGTGCCGATGCTGATGGGCGCGGTGGGTCTGTTGATCGCGGTGAATTTCGCCGCCAACCCGGCCATCGCCATTCTTGGTCTGACCATCGCCACCATGGGCGCCCTCACCGGCCTGCCAATGTTCTGGCCTGTGCCGACCGCCATGCTTAGCGCGGGTGCGGCTGCCGGTGGGTTGGCGTTGATTAACTCCATGGGGCAGATGGCGGGTTTTCTTAGTCCGTATCTGGTGGGCTGGGTCAAGGACAGCACCGGGTCGACCGATGCGGCGCTGTATCTGCTGGCGGGTGTGATTGTTTGTGGGAGTTTGCTGGCGTTGCGCATGACGCGGACGTTGCGGGTTTAAGGTTCTGCGAAAACAAAAACGGCCCGAAAGGGCCGTTTCTCATTTCATGAGCGCACAGATGCTGTTGTGGCGAGGGGGCTTGCCCCCGTTCGGCTGCGAAGCAGTCGTAAAACCAGCAAATGCGGTTTATCTGATGCACCCGGGTTGAATGGTTTTGGGGTCGCTGCGCAACCCAACGGGGGCAAGCCCCCTCGCCACAGTCAAGCTCCGAACCACAGATGTGTACTAGCCCTGCGGATCGAGATTATCCAGCACTCGATTGACCGCCAGCTCACCGTTCATCACGACCTGTTGAATCCCGAGCATCGTGCTGCGATAGGGTTCGCCCACCAATGCGGCGAAATCACTGAGCATCACGCTTGCCGATTTCATGGATTCGCAGGCGTGGGCCAGCAGGCTTTCCGAATCGACATCGGGCGCAACGATAAACATCTTGCTGGGTTTGCGAACAGGCTCTTTGGGTGGCTTGAGGTAATGATCGAGGGCGCGGTCTGCGGCTTCGTGGAGTTTTTTTGAATCGAGTGATTCGTAGGGGGATGTCGGATCTGATTCCGGCGGGTTGGGTGTTGGTTTGAACATAAAAGAAGCTCCAGGTAAGACATTAAGGAGCCATCACCCTCGCTACCAAACGAAGGGTGGCGGCCATACGCAGGTTGGTAGACCGGTTACCTGGTGCAAAAACCCGGCGCATCCGAGGACGCCCTACGCATGACCGCCATAAAACAGAAGACGAAAAAAATCTCTGCATTACGTTGCGTTATGCGACAGGTAACCGGGCTACCAAACCCGATCGCTGTAATTCAGCGACAGGGAAACGATATAGCTCCGGCTCAAGGCGCACTAGCCGGCGGATTCTGGCGTAGTCGTAGGCAACGGCGCAAGGATGTGTAGCCTCTGAGAGCATCCATCGACGCCATTTAAACATTGCCGTTTATTGCCACCGCCTCAATGTGAGAGCGAGCCTGCTCGCGATAGCAATGACTGGCGCGGTGCAGGCGTTTCTGCAGGAGTGTTATCAGGCGCTGAGCTGGGTACGTTGCGAAGCGCCGAATTAATAACTCGTTCAAAATAAAGCGTGATGGACAATTTAATTTCAATGTTCTTGCCTATAAGCGAGAACGGGACCAACAAGTGCAATGTTGCGCCTCGCTCCGTTTTATTTGTATATGGCTTAAATAGGAATGACGCACCACGCACTATATTTTAGGGTCGGGACAAAATAAACGAGCCTGTCGTCGGGCGTCAGTACCGCCCCGAGTTTACACGTCCAAATATGATTCGGCCGCTCAGGCGCAATATATACCCGCCGAACATCATTTATAAATGTATAGAAAGCTGGGTAACCCTGCATCGAGTTCATCCAGCTAACGGACTCAGGTGACGTCAGCAACTGATCGTTGATCTGCAACCGATAAACATTTGTGACTGAGACGAGATAGGTTAATGTCGTGCCTTCTTGGTCTACTACATAAATCGTCGATACACCACTTTTCAATCCTGTGACTTTTCCTTGCGGCGTCACGGAAGCGGTAAGCGGTTCAGATGACAAATATGTGTAAGGCGGAACCCCTCCAATGGGAGTACGGACAGCCGTATTGCCAATTGAATCCTCACCAGTCTTTGGCCATTGCGGAATCTTCACCGAGAACCCTTGCAAGATCATTGGTAGCTTATCGATACTGAACGCCAGGCGCTCAATTGACCAAGGCTCGGACTCGAATTGTTGGCCGTTTTTTTCTCGTGCAGTGAAACGATGCGGCCCAACGGTAATCAGTACCAGCTTGCTCTGCCATTTATAACTTGCACTGGTTTGAACATCCTCGATGAGTGTCTCACCATCAAAAATCTGCAGCTCGGCCCCCGCCAGCGCAGAACCCGACAACATGATTTTATTGTCAGAGACAGTTCCCCCATTTTCTATTTCCGCGCCAAACGAGTTTTTCACCGAAGTAATCACGGGTTTTACAATCACCCGTGCCCGCGCAATTTTCGATCTCGCGGTAACGACGCCCCCTCGAACTTGCTCATAGGTCACCTTGACCACACTGTCGGCAATTACCTTGGCATTGGGCACCAGCAACTTGTGCGTAAAAGGAATTCTCTCGACTGGCGCTTCAACTACATGTTCCGTTGCCGTCCCTCCTACATTCGGCGTCGCCGTGTACTTCACGCGGATGATGTCGTCGGTTGCCCAAACAGGCTCAAGAACATGCACCTGGATGGTCAAGTCCTTACTGCCGAGTTTGTTCAGGTCAATGGTGTCTGGGGCATCATTGGGATCATCCGGATCCTCGGCAATATCGGGGGCTGCCATCCGTATGCCGTTCAGGTCGACATCCACTCTTATGGCCGCCGACCATGGCGAGTTCAGATCGGCGCCATTGCCAATCTGGTCGCGGACCGTATAGGAGAAAGGGAACTGAGGATTGTCGCCTGCGTCTTCAAAGACGGTTTTATCGAGCATCAGACCGATTCTGGTCGGCACACTGGCGGGTATGGCCGGCGCCTCATCAGGGTGGACGTCGCGATAAACGTCATGACCGTTACAGTTGAGCAAGATACTGTCGTACGGTCGGCAATACGGGTAAAAGAAATAAACCTGCACCTGCACTGCGCGGTCGGCATCGATACCGTCTTCAATCACGTCTAGAGGCAAGACGAGTTCAAGTTCGGAATGCCCTTCATCACCCTTGATCTTATCTTCCATGCCGGGACGGATGTTGTTGTACCAGATCGTATATGGCGGCTGATAGGTCTCTTCGACACCGGTAGTGCGCTTGATGGTGTAAGTGAGTTCATTGACATAACCCGGATCAGATCTCAGTTTGTTTTTTGGAATGTATAGGGTCACCGGATCATCGGTGGATTGGGTCTGCTCGCTGGCGATCTTTTCCTCACCGTTCAAATTGAGTGACACCGTGTCCAGTGGTGCCTGGCCTAGATAGGGGTTAACAATAACCTTCGCGCCATTAGGCTTCAGGTCATAAAACTCTATCGCAATACCACAATCCGCACCGGCCACAGACGTGTTGCTATCGGGAAGTGTCGGCGAGTAGAGAGCCAGCTCGGCGTTGCCGAGTGGCACTTGATCGAAAGGCTGAGTGGTCATGAAAACTCTCCTGACTTTAAGAATGAAGTCGGTCTTTTGGCTCACGCCGTCGGTCATGATCAGGCCCGATTCGCGGGCTGTTTGCCTACTATCAGATCTGACAGTGACGACGAGTGGTTAGCCGGCATTCTGCTCTGGCAAACCGTTTGCGCGACAAATCCAATTGCTCCCGACAACAGTTCTGGTATTTGATTAGGGCTTTCTGACCGGTAAAAGGATTTCGTCATGAGCTATCGCACGCTGGGTCATTCAGGTTTACAGGTGTCGACCCTTACATTGGGCACCATGATGTTCGGCGAACAGACCAGCACCGAAGATTCCCTGCGAATCATCGACAAGGCCTGGGACCAGGGCATCAATTTCATCGACACCGCGGACGTGTACACCAACGGCCGCTCCGAAGAGATCGTCGGCGAAGCGATTGCCGGTAACCGCCACGAATGGGTGCTCGCCACCAAAGTCGGTTATGGCCCGGTGGACGGCGTACCGAACCGCACCGGTCTGAGCCGCAAGCACCTGTTCAACGGCATCGATGCCAGCCTGACGCGGTTAGGCACCGATTATCTGGACATCTATTACCTGCACCGCGAAGACCACGACACGCCGCTGGAAGTCACGGTGTCGGCCATCGGCGATTTGATCCGCCAGGGCAAGATTCGCTATTGGGGCCTGTCGAACTACCGTGGCTGGCGTATTGCCGAAGTCATCCGCATCGCCGACAAACTCGGTGTTGACAGGCCGGTCATCAGCCAGCCGCTGTACAACATCGTCAACCGTCAGGCAGAGACCGAGCAGATCACCGCCGCGCAAAACTATGGCCTCGGTGTGGTGCCATATAGTCCGCTGGCGCGCGGTGTGCTCAGCGGCAAGTACGCGCCCGACGTGACGCCGGACGCCAACAGTCGCGCGGGACGTCAGGACAAACGCATCCTCGAAACAGAATGGCGGGTTGAGTCGCTGCGCATTGCCCAGCAGATCCAGGAATACACTCAGGGCCGTGGCGTGGGCATCGTCGAGTTCGCGATTGCCTGGGTGCTGAACAATGGCGCTGTGACTTCGGCCATCGTCGGGCCTCGGACTGAGCAACAGTGGGATGCGTACACCAAGGCGCAGGCGGTGAAGATCACGGCTGAGGACGAGGCGTTTATTGATTCGCTGGTGACACCGGGGCATTCGTCGACGCCGGGGTTCAATGACGTGAGCCATTTTGTGTCAGGTCGTAAACCGCGTACGGCTTGAGATTAATCGCGAGCAGGCTCGCTCCCACAGGGGGCTTGTGTAGATCACAAGGTCTGTGGGCGTCGCGATCAACTAATGTGGGAGCGGGCTTGCCCGCGATTGCGGTTTCACATTCAGCATTGATGTTGGCTGGGAGTCCGCTTTCGCGGGCAAGCCCGCTCCCACAGGGTTTTGTGTGGGCCGCAGGTATTGAGTACAACACCGGCCAAAATGTGGGAGCGAGCCTGCTCGCGATGGCGGTTTTGCATCCACCATTTGCCTGTGCTTCTGCCACACTCGTTGGGTGTTGATCGTTCGGACAATATTCGCTTCGAAAACCACGTATCCTCCGCACCCGTTTCACGTTCAACCTCGCGAGGACAGTTTGTCTAAAGGTATCGCTTTATCGGTTTCGGCCTCGGTGCTGTTTGCCGTCATGTATTACTACACTTCGTTGCTCTCACCTCTGAGCGGCGTGGAGATTTTCGGCTGGCGGATGCTGCTGACCGCGCCGTGCATGACTGTGTTCATGGTGGTGTCCGGTGAATGGAAGCGTGTGGTCGAGATTGTTCGGCGGCTGGCTGGCAAGCCGAAGCTGATTGTCGGCCTGATTGGCTCTGCGGTGCTGTTGGGCCTGCAACTCTGGTTGTTCATGTGGGCACCGCTCAACGGTTATAGCCTTGACGTGTCGCTGGGGTATTTCCTGTTGCCGCTGTCCATGGTCCTGACTGGGCGAATTGTTTATGGCGAGCGTCTTTCCTATCTGCAGAAAATAGCCGTGTTCTTCGCCAGCCTTGGCGTGCTCAACGAGTTGTATCAGGTCGGCGGTTTTTCCTGGGCGACCTTGCTGGTGGTGGTTGGCTATCCGATCTATTTCATCCTGCGCAAGCGCCTGGCGACGGACAACCTTGGCGGGCTCTGGCTGGATATGGCGTTGATGCTGCCGGTGGCGTTTTGGTTCGTGCAGGGCGGTGAGCAAGGTTTCGGCGTGTTTGATCAACATCCGTGGCTGTCGCTGTTGATCCCGATACTCGGAGTGATCAGCGCTTCGGCGCTGGTGGTCTACATCATTGCCAGCCGGCTGCTGCCGTTCAGCCTGTTCGGGTTGTTGAGCTATGTCGAGCCGGTGCTGTTGCTCGGCGTTGCGTTGCTGCTGGGGGAAAGTATCAAGGCCGGCGAATGGCTGACTTATATTCCGATCTGGTTGGCGGTGCTGGTGTTGGTGTTTGAAGGGTTCAAGCACCTGGTCCGGCAACGGCGCCGGCCGATGTAATTGTCCAAAAAAAGCCCGGCCAGCATTGCTGCTGACCGGGCTTTTTTACGCCTGAAACAGGTTAATCGGTGGAGAGCACACCCCGACGAACCTGATCACGCTCGATCGATTCGAACAGCGCCTTGAAGTTGCCTTCGCCGAAACCATCGTCGCCTTTCCGCTGGATGAATTCGAAGAACACCGGGCCCATCAGGGTTTCCGAGAAGATCTGTAGCAGCAGACGCTTGTCGCCAGATTCGGACGAACCGTCCAGCAAAATGCCTCGAGCTTGCAATTCGTTGACCGGCTCACCGTGGTTCGGCAAACGGCCTTCGAGCATTTCGTAGTAGGTGTCTGGCGGCGGCGTCATGAAGCGCATGCCGATGCTTTTCAAGTGATCCCAGGTCTTGATCAGGTCATCGCTGAGGAAGGCCACGTGCTGGATGCCCTCGCCGTTGAACTGCATCAGAAACTCTTCGATCTGCCCGGCGCCCTTGGACGACTCTTCGTTCAGCGGGATACGGATCATGCCATCCGGGGCAGTCATGGCCTTGGAAGTCAGGCCGGTGTATTCGCCTTTGATATCGAAGTAACGGATTTCGCGGAAGTTGAACAGCTTCTCGTAGAAGTTGGCCCAGTAGGCCATGCGACCGCGATACACGTTGTGGGTCAGGTGATCGATGATCTTCAGGCCGGCCCCGACCGGGTTGCGGTCAACGCCTTCGATGAATACGAAGTCGATGTCGTAGATCGAACTGCCTTCGCCGAAACGGTCGATCAGGTACAGCGGCGCACCGCCAATGCCTTTGATCGCCGGCAGGTGCAGTTCCATCGGGCCGGTTTCGATGTGGATCGGTTGGGCGCCGAGTTCCAGGGCACGCTTGTAGGCCTTTTGCGAATCCTTGACGCGGAACGCCATGCCGCACACCGACGGACCGTGCTCGGCCGCGAAGTACGACGCCACGCTGTTGGGTTCGTTGTTGAGGATCAGGTTGATCGCGCCCTGGCGATACAGGTGCACGTCTTTGGAGCGGTGGGTCGCGACCTTGCTGAAGCCCATGATCTCGAAGATCGGCTCCAGGGTGTTAGGGGTCGGCGATGCGAATTCGATGAACTCAAAGCCCATCAGGCCCATTGGGTTTTCGTATAAATCTGCCATTTTGGCGCCTCATCATTTCTTATCAATTAACGGATCGTTAGTTGCTAGCAATGCTGAGACCGGCGGGTGGCGCGCAGGAGATGCCCCGCACGCTGCGGGCGAGGAAGTCACCGTAGATCAATTGAAACCCAAATATCTTCATTGTCGACCCAAGGCTATTACGGGCGAGGCTTCTGCTGCCAGAAGACGATTATTCTTATATGCGTAACCCGATTCTACACAGCGTAAATCAGTTGTCCATCCTTCTTATGAAATCCCCCTTTTCGCAGCCTGTGCAAGCGGTTTGTTGCACAGAAAAATCCCCGCCAGGATCAGCCCGCCGCCCAGGCACATCACCAGGGTCAATTGCTCGCCCAGTAACAACGCGCCAAAAAGAACGGCGGTCAGCGGGTTCAAGGCGATGAACACACCTGAACGTGTTGCACCGATTTTGCGAATACCGTCGTAATAACCAATATAAGCCAATGCCGAACCCAGCACGCCCAGGTACATCAGGCTCAACCATTGTTGCGTGCCGAGTTCGGCCAGCGCCGCGACACTCAGCTCGCCGCGCACGGCACTGGTCACCCAGAGCATCAGCGTGCCCAGCAGAATCGAGTACGTCACCGTCTGCACCGGGCCTAGCGTCTGATTCAGGCCTTTGGAGAACAGCGAATAAATGCCCCAGCCGAGCACGCAGCCGAAGATCAATAGATCGCCGATCCAGGCATCCGTACCACCTGCCAGCAATTGCGGATTGCGGCTGACGATCACCAGACTGGCGCCGGCAATGCAGATCGCAATACCCGCCACTTTCGCCCCGCTCAGTCGCTCCTTGAACAACAGCCACGACGCCAGGCCGATCACCGCCGGGTTCAATGCCACGATCAACGACGCCCGCGATGCGTTGATGTAATGCAGCCCGTAAAAGAAGCACAGGTTATAGAAGAAGATCCCGAAAAAACCCAGCAGCGTCAGTTGCAGCCATTGCCGAGGGCTGGGGCGCACTAAAGGCACGCGCGCCAACAACAGAAACAGCAGCAACGCCACGCTCGCCAGCAAGAACCGCAGGCTCGCGGCCAATAACGGACTGAGGCTATCAGCCAGAAACCGCCCGGCGACGAACGTCCCGCCCCAGATCATGGTGACCGCTGCCAGTTTCAGATAAACCGGTACATTCGAGGAATTCGCCAGGGTCTGTTCACACGTAGTCATAAGTCTCCACCATCAGAAATCGGGCACATTTCAGTTAAGCCATCCCAGCCCCGACGCACTCCTTGTAGCAGCTGGCGAAGCCTGCGTTCGGCTGCGCAGCAGTCGTAAAATCAGGCAACCTTTTTTTCAGGAGGACTGTGTACGCCAGATTTGCGAGGACTTCGTCCTCGAACGCAGCCTCGCGGGCTCGGCAGCTGCTACAGATTGCGACTGGTATCGGGCACATGGCGTATCATTCGACTAATGCCAGATCATCGTAAAATGAGTAAACACTCATGACCCTTACTCAACTCGAGATTTTCTCGCTGGTGGCAGAACTGCGCGGCTTCACGGCGGCAGCCCATCGTTTGGAGATTTCCCAATCCGCGGTGTCCCACGCGCTCAAATCACTGGAACAGGAATTGGGCGTTGAACTGCTGCGCCGGCATCAGTCCCAGGTCGAGCTGAGTGACATCGGCCAGCAGCTATTACTGCGCGCGCGGGCGATGCTCGGGCTGGCCAACACGTTGCGCCAGGAAGCGGCGGATGCTCGCGGAATGAAGCGCGGCACCCTGCGCATTGGCTCGTTCGGCCCGACTTCATCGATCAAACTGCTGCCGAACATCCTGCAGCATTACCGCGCCGCACACCCGGGCATAGAGGTTCACATCGACGAAGGTCCGGATCGTCAGGTAATCCAGTGGCTGGAAGAACGGCGTATCGATATCGGCTTCGTGGTGTTGCCCCTGGAGCGTTTCGACACTTTTAGGCTGATCGAAGACCAGATGGTCGCGCTGCTACCTGCCGACCATGCGCTGGCCGGTCGCGACAGTTTGAGCTTGAGCGATTTGTGCCACGACCCTTTTGTGCTGACCGAAGCCGGCTCTTCGGAACTGGTCTCGCGCCTGTTTAATGCGGCGCGGTTGACGCCGAACATTCGCTATCGCTGCTCGCAGTTGCTCAGCACGCTGGACACCGTAGGCCGTGGCGATGCCCTGACCGTTGTCGCCGAAGGCTCATTGCCTGACGACAACGACAACCGCTACGTGAAAAAACCGCTGTCGCCGCCGGTCAGCCGCCAGGTCGGGCTGGCGGTGCTCGATCAGCGTCAGTCATCACCTGCGACGCTGGCCTTTATCAAACTGGCCTCTAGCCTGAATGAACGTTGAGCGGCATAAGCGCCGTCGGCCAACTATCATGGCTGAACTCTTCTGGGAGGCGTGTCGTCCTGCCAGCCTTTGAGAGCCCTCTTTTATCGCGATGGATTTGCGAATGCCACTGAACGTCAAAAGCCGCCGTAAACGTGGCACCCGGATCGCTGTGACTGTTTTGAGCGGATTGCTTCCGGTGTTGCTGGGAGTCGCCATTCTCTATCTGCAGGCTGAACGTACCCTCAAGCAAAGTACCGAACTGACTGGCGAAGAAGCCGTTCGCCAATTCGAGCTGATGCTCGACAACACCGCCCAAGCAGCTCAAGAGCTACTGCCGCTGGCCGGCCAGAATTGCAACGACGTCAAACTGGCCCTGCGTGAACAAGTCACCCGCCGGCCGTTCGTGCGCTCGACCAATCTTGTATGGAACACCAATCTCTATTGCAGTTCGTTGTTCGGTGAATATCAGGAAAAGATCAATCCCGGCGATTACACCCAAGGCAAGCTATGGCTCATGAACGGCAATCCGGTCACGCCCAATACCGCGTTGTTGGTGTATCGGCTGAGCGAAGGAAACCAGGGCGCATTGACCACACTGGACGGTTATCACCTGAGTAACGTGCTGCGCCTGATCGGTCGCAAAACATTATTGTTGCTGCAAGTCGGCCCCCACTGGTTGTCGGCCGACGGCAAGGTCCACGACGATGCCCTGCCCGCCTTGCCCGTGGCGCAAAATACGCTGGCGTCCTCGCGTTATGCCTTTTCCGTGGCCGTCGGTTTCCCCGAAGGAGAAACCTGGCGTTACATGCGCAGTGAGTACCCGCCGCTGTTCAGTCTGTTGATGTTCTTCGGTGTGGTATCGGGCTCGATCGGACATATCCTGCAGAAGCGTTCGACGTCGCCCAGCCGTGAAATGCAGCGTGCGCTGGAGGCCGCAGAGTTCATTCCGTATTTCCAGCCTGTGGTGCATGGCGACAATAAGCAGTGGTCCGGCGCCGAGGTATTGATGCGTTGGCAACATCCCAAGGAAGGCCTGGTGCGCCCTGATCTGTTCATCCCGTTTGCCGAACATTCCGGGTTGATCGTGCCGATGACTCGCTCCTTGATGCGACAGACCTCCGCACTGCTGGCCCCCTTGTCGGCGTCGTTCGACGGGCCATTTCACATTGGCATCAACATCACCGCCAGTCACTGCCGGGATCTGGAACTGGTCGAAGACTGCCGTGAATTCCTCAGCGCTTTCGCCCCGGGCAGCATCAACCTGGTACTGGAACTGACCGAACGCGAACTCATCGAGCCGACAGCCATCACCCAGCAATTGTTCGAACAGCTTCACGGGTTGGGCGTGATGATCGCGATCGATGACTTCGGCACCGGCCACTCAAGCCTGGGTTATTTGCGTCAATTCAATGTGGACTTTCTGAAGATCGACCAGAGCTTTGTCGCCATGATCGGTGTCGACGCCCTCTCCCGGCACATTCTGGACAGCATCATCGAGCTCTCGGCCAAACTCGATCTGGGTATCGTCGCCGAAGGCGTGGAAACTGCGGAACAAAGTGACTATCTGACCGCCCACGGCGTGAACTTTCTGCAAGGTTATCTATTTGCTCGGCCGATGCCCGGGGCAGAATTCATTAGAGCATTAAGTGATCATTAACTAACCACTTTAAGCACCGAGATCATGATGATACGCACCAAATTGAATCAAAAGACTACTCTTGTTACATGAAGAAAAAGTCAGGATTTACTCTTGGCCAATTAACTACTACAATTTTTCATACCTGTGCAGAACTGGCAGGTGCGCCATTATCACCGAGTCGCTTCAAGGCTCTTGGCTTATAGCTTTGTTTGCGGTTGGTATCAGCCAAACACACTATTGGAGTAAAGATATTGTCCAGACTCGCTGAATTCCGTGCAGCTGAAAAGGCCCTTCAAGAACAGCTCAAGCAGTTGGAATCGCTGAAGAACGATGCCGGGCTCAAGAAAGAAATCGAATTCGAAGAAAAGCTCCAGGGGCTGATGAAAACCTACGGCAAGAGCTTGCGCGACATCATCGCCATCCTCGATCCGAACCCGGCGAAAGCCGGCCTGCAGCAGGCAGCAGCGCCTAAAACCCGCCGCGCTCGCGTGGTCAAGGTCTATCAGAATCCGCACACCGGTGAACTGATTGAAACCAAGGGCGGCAACCACCGCGGCCTGAAAGCCTGGAAGGAACAATACGGTGCCGCCACCGTTGATTCCTGGCTGCGAGGCTAAGCACTCGCGATCATAAAAAAAGCCCTGCCAATGCAGGGCTTTTTCATGGATAGCGTCTAAATGCAACGATAGTCGCCGATCAATTCGTTACATATCGTCCAACTTTATGCTTAATTCCTTTGGCTATCTAAAAAATGCCGAACACGCTGAAATCTACTGATACGCAAACCTCAAACTAAAGTTTCAAGCTGTTTCGAGCAGCCGCTATCTCGTCCTGACTTGCCTTATAAACCTCTGCCTGCCCCGCATAGGAAAGAACATAGGCCTTATCGGTGTCTACCGCAGCGACCAATGTTTGAGACAGCACATGTCGACCATTCTGCGTAATCGTGCAGGTAGTTTCCAGCGCCGATAGCCGGCTCAAGGTAGTCGGGTGAATTTTAGTGCAAACGCTCTGATACCCACTCTGAAAAAAGTCCTTTTGCACCGACTTGCGCATTTCCAGCAGCACGCCTTCCAGATTCACCTGGTGACCACTTTCTACCTGAGTCATGGTCAACTCCATCACCATCACCGGTGTACCCTCCTGATCGTTTTTTACCGCGCGTTGCCGGGAAACCTGCGGTTTGGCCTCGTCTTGCGGAACGACCTCGACGGTCCATCCGTTTGGCCAGGTCATGACCGGAGACTCTGCAAAAGCGGGGGTAACACCTGAAAGCAGACACACCAGGACGAACATCGATTGACAGAATCGGGTCATTGCAATGAACACTCACGAATTGAGCCGTGAAGTCTGAGCGTCACCCAGCTATCAGGCAAGCCTGCTGTTTTGGTTTGGCGATGCCGGAGCCCTTGCGTATCATTGCGACCCTAGCCCCACTTATTTTCCGGAGGGCCCATGAGCCTGCACGAACTCAATACATTTCCCGGTGTGACCGCCCAACCCGACACCGCCACCCAGAAGTTCGTCTTCAACCACACCATGCTGCGGGTCAAGGACATCACCCAGTCGCTGGATTTCTACACCCGCGTCCTGGGCTTCTCGCTGGTGGAAAAGCGTGATTTTCCGGAAGCCGAGTTCAGCCTGTATTTCCTGGCGCTGGTCGATAAAAACCAGATCCCGGCCGATGCCGCGGCGCGCACCGAGTGGATGAAATCGATCCCCGGCATTCTCGAACTGACCCACAATCACGGCACCGAGAACGACGCGGATTTCGCCTATCACAATGGCAACACCGACCCACGCGGCTTCGGCCATATCTGCGTTTCGGTGCCGGACATTCGCGTGGCGTGCGAGCGCTTCGAAGCGCTGGGCTGCGATTTCCAGAAACGCCTGAACGACGGTCGCATGAAAAGCCTGGCGTTCATCAAGGACCCGGATGGTTACTGGGTCGAGATCATTCAGCCTGCACCGATGTAAGCCCCACCGCAGAACTGATCGTTCCCACGCTCTGCGTGGGAACGATCAGACACAAAAAACCCCATGATCGCTCATGGGGTTTTGTGTTTTCAGCGTCGGCGTTTATGCAGGCGCCGAGGTGCGGATCAAGTGATCGAATGCGCTCAGGGAAGCCTTGGCGCCCTCGCCCACCGCAATCACGATCTGCTTGTACGGCACGGTGGTCACGTCACCGGCCGCGAATACGCCGGGCATCGACGTTTCACCACGGGCATCGACAATGATCTCGCCGCGCGGCGACAGCTCGATGGTGCCTTTGAGCCAATCGGTGTTAGGCAACAGACCGATCTGCACAAAGATCCCTTCCAGCTCGACAGTGCGCAACTCGTCCGACTGACGATCCTTGTAGCGCAGACCGTTGACCTTTTGACCGTCGCCGGTCACTTCAGTGGTTTGCGCACTGGTGATCACGGTGACGTTCGGCAGGCTGTGCAACTTGCGTTGCAACACCGCGTCGGCGCGCAGTTGGACGTCGAACTCCAGCAGGGTCACGTGGGACACGATACCGGCCAAGTCGATGGCCGCTTCGACGCCGGAGTTACCGCCACCAATCACCGCCACACGCTTGCCTTTAAACAGCGGACCGTCACAGTGCGGGCAGTACGCCACGCCCTTGTTGCGGTATTGCTGCTCACCGGGAACGTTCATTTCACGCCACCGGGCACCGGTCGCTAAAATCACGGTTTTGGCTTTCAAGGAGGCGCCGCTGGCGAAATGGATTTCGTGCAGTTCGCCATTTTTGCCCGGCACCAGCTTGTCGGCGCGTTGCAGATTCATGATGTCCACGTCGTACTGCTTGACGTGTTCTTCCAGCGCCACGGCCAGTTTCGGCCCTTCAGTTTCCTGCACCGAGATGAAGTTCTCGATGGCCATGGTGTCGAGCACCTGACCACCAAAACGCTCAGCCGCCACACCGGTGCGAATGCCTTTACGAGCAGCGTAGATCGCCGCCGAAGCACCGGCCGGGCCACCGCCGACGACCAGTACGTCAAAGGCTTCTTTGGCGCTGATTTTCTCGGCCTGACGCTCGATGCCACTGGTGTCGATCTTGGCGAGGATCTCTTCCAGGCCCATGCGGCCCTGGCCGAAGTTCACACCGTTCAGGTAGATGCTTGGGACAGCCATGATCTGGCGCTCGTCGACTTCAGCCTGAAACAGCGCGCCGTCGATAGCGACGTGACGGATGTTCGGGTTCAGTACAGCCATCAGGTTCAAGGCCTGGACCACGTCCGGGCAGTTCTGGCAGGACAGTGAGAAGTAAGTCTCGAAGTTGAACTCGCCTTTGAGCGAGCGGATCTGTTCGATCACTTCGATACTGGCCTTCGAGGGGTGGCCACCGACTTGCAGCAGGGCCAGCACCAGCGAAGTGAATTCGTGGCCCATCGGGATACCGGCAAAACGCAGGCTGATATCGGCCCCTGGGCGGTTGATCGAGAACGATGGTTTACGCGCATCGTTACCGTTGTCAAACAAAGTAATCTGGGTGGAAAGACTGGCAACGTCTTTGAGTAATGCGAGCATTTCCTGGGATTTCGCACCGTCGTCGAGGGAGGCAACGATCTCGATCGGCTGGGTGACCCGTTCCAGGTACGATTTCAACTGGGCTTTAAGATTGGCGTCCAACATACGGGCGATTTCCATGTATTTGATAAAAAAAAGTCGAAAAAAAACGCCCGCGCGAATTTCGCCCGGGCGTTTTTAAGGGCGGTGCAGCTTACTTAGGAGGTGCGGAGTTCCGCCCTGATGAAGCGCGTCACAGACTTAGATCTTGCCGACCAGGTCCAGGGACGGAGCCAGAGTGGCCTCGCCTTCTTTCCACTTGGCTGGGCAAACCTGGCCTGGGTGAGCAGCAACGTACTGAGCAGCCTTGATTTTGCGCAGCAGCTCGGAAGCGTCACGACCTACACCGCCGTCGTTCAGTTCAACGATTTTGATCTGGCCTTCAGGGTTGATCACGAAGGTGCCACGGTCAGCCAGACCAGCTTCTTCGATCAGCACGTCGAAGTTGCGGGAGATAGCATGAGTCGGGTCACCGATCATGGTGTACTGGATTTTGCCAATGGCTGGCGAAGTGTTGTGCCAGGCAGCGTGGGCAAAGTGGGTATCGGTGGAAACGCTGTAGATCTCGACGCCCAGTTTCTGGAACTCGGCGTAGTTGTCAGCCAGGTCTTCCAGTTCGGTCGGGCAGACGAAGGTGAAGTCGGCTGGGTAGAAGAACACGACAGACCACTTGCCTTTCAGGTCAGCGTCCGACACTTTTACGAAGTCGCCATTTTTAAAGGCGTCAGCTTTGAACGGTTTAACTTGGCTGTTGATGATAGGCATCGATGACTCTCCGTCAGGGGTTAAGAAGTTGATGAGGTGAATCCTACCCAGTCGATCGCCGGTTGACTCATTGGCAAACCTGATGCTGCTGATTGGTTTTCGCTATTAGCCGACAGTATTAATAGAAGAAAACGTGATCTACGGCGCCAACGGCTTTTCAGCGATGCGGGTAATCCCGAGAAATGGGCTGGCTTCAACATAGCGCATGGCCGACTTCATATCCTTCCAGCCCACGTAATTCATCAACGACTTCAAATCCCAACCGCTCTGATGAGCCCAGGTGGCAAAGCCACGACGCAAGGAGTGACTGGTGTAGTGCTCGGCCGGAATACCGGCGCGCTCCAGGGCCTGGCGCAACAACGGGATCACGCTATTGGCGTGCAAGCCCTCCTCGCTCAAGTGGCCCCAGCGGTCGATACCCCGGAACACCGGCCCGCGGACCAACGCTGCTTCAGTGATCCATTGGATATAGGCCTGCACTGGACACAAGCGCTGCAAGGCCGGCGTCTGGTAGGTCTGGCCGAGGTTCTCGCGGTCGCTCTTGCTGCGAGGCAGGTAGAGGGTGATGCCTGAGCCGGCGCTGGCCCGCACATGTTCGATCTGCACGCGGCACAACTCATCACTACGGAAACCACGCCAGAAGCCCAGCAAGATCAGGGCTGTGTCACGCCGGGCCCGCAGCAAACCCGGCTGATCGCCCTGCGCCTTGGCGGTTTGCGCTTCCTGCTCCAGCCAGGCCACCACTTGCTCCAGATGCTGAAGCTGCAACGGCTCGGCCTGTTTCTCCTGCGCCGGGTGCAGCGCGCGAATGCCCTTGAACACTTTGCGCACCACGGGTGCCTTGGTGGGATCGGCGAACCCCTGACTGTTGTGCCATTGCGCCAACGCGGACAAGCGCAACTTCAAGGTATTGATCGACAGCACACCTGCGTGAGCCACGAGATAGCGCGCCACGCTATCGCCGGTCGCCGGCAGGAACCCGCCCCAACTGACTTCGAAATGCTCGATGGCCGCGCGATAGCTGCGACGGGTGTTGTCGCGCGTGGCGGCTTGCAGGTAGCGATCCAGCTCAGTCATGGGCTCACTTCTCGAAAACGTACGGCGCTGGCGGGCGAAACCCGGATTACAGCGCATCACACGGGGTAATACCAGTATATCCCGCATGATGAATCACAGAATTTAAACTTTATTCATATCATGGTACATTGCTCATATTAGTGGTACGTACCACAGTATCAAATCGTAGGAGAACACATGGCACGTGGCGGCGTAAACAAGGCACTGGTGCAGGCGGCACGCTCGGCAATCCTCGCCCGGGGCGAGCACCCGAGCATCGATGCGGTGCGGATCGAGATGGGCAATACCGGTTCAAAAACCACAATCCATCGCTATATGAAGGAGCTCGATGACGGCACCGAGCCCGCGCAAGCGCCTTCCGAACCTATCGATGATGAGCTGACAAACCTGGTATCGCGTCTGGCGCAACGCCTGAAAGAACAGGCGCAAGAACCCATCGATCAGGCACGCGCACAGTTCGAGCAACAACGAAAAGAGCTGGAAACCCAACTGCATGAGGCCCGCGAGGCCAATACCGAATTGCACCAGCAATACGAAATTCAAAGCCTGGCGCTGACCCAGGAGTCGGCGGAACTGCAAGACACCCGCTCCACGCTGCAAAGTGAGCAAACCCGCAACGCCGGACTGAACCAGGCGCTGGCGGATTTCGAATTACGCTTGCAGGACAAGGACGAGCAGATCCGCTCGCTGGAAGAAAAGCACCTGCACGCCCGCGAGGCACTGGAACACTACCGCAACGCCGTCAAAGACCAGCGCGAGCAGGAACAGCGCCGTCACGAAGGTCAGGTGCAGCAGATTCAGATGGAGTTGCGTCAAGCGCAGCAAAGCGCACTGGTACGCCAGGATGAAATCACCCAACTGCATCGCGACAACGAGCGTTTACTGACGGAAAACCGCGGAACGCTGCGCGAGTTGAGCCTGTCGCAAGAGCAACTCAAGCACACCAACAGCCGACAAGATCAGCTGCTGGAACAGGTCAACCGTATCGACAGCGAACGCACCCTCCTCCAGGAACGCTTGCGCATTGCCATGCTGGAAAACCAGTCACTCAAGCAGAACATCGACGAACAGTCGCACATCAACAAAACGCTGGAAGTTGAACTGATCAAGTTGCAAGCAAGCCTGGATGAAAGCACGCGCCTGGCCGCTGTCGTTGCGACAGGGCCAGACGCATCAGCCTCGCGTAAGGACGATTAACCCGCGACTGGTGTACGCATGGTGACGAACTCTTCGGCGGCCGTAGGATGCACGCCGATGGTTTCGTCGAAATCACGCTTGGTCGCGCCCGCCTTCAGCGCAATCGCCAACCCCTGAACAATCTCGCCGGCATCCGGGCCAACCATGTGGCAGCCCAAGACCTTATCAGTCTTCGCGTCCACTACCAGCTTCATCAAGGTGCGTTCCTGGCACTCGGTCAGCGTCAGCTTCATCGGCCGGAAACGGCTTTCGAAAATCACCACATCGTGCCCGGCCTCTCGCGCCTCTTCTTCGGTCAGGCCGACAGTGCCGATGTTCGGCAAGCTGAAGACGGCGGTCGGGATCATCTTGTAATCCACCGGGCGATATTGCTCGGGCTTGAACAAACGCCGCGCCACGGCCATGCCTTCGGCCAACGCGACCGGCGTCAATTGCACGCGACCAATCACATCGCCCAGGGCCAGGATCGATGGCTCTGCGGTTTGATATTGCTCGTCGACCTCGACAAAACCTTTCTTGTCGAGTTTGACACCGGTGTTTTCCACCCCCAGGTTATCGAGCATCGGACGTCGACCGGTGGCGTAGAACACGCAGTCTGCCTCGAGCTTACGACCGTCCTTGAGCGTGGCTGTCAGGCTGCCATCGGCTTGTTTGTCGATGCGCTCGATGTCGGCATTGAATTGCAGGTCCATGCCGCGCTTGGTCAACTCTTCCTGCAAATGCTTGCGCACCGCACCATCGAAGCCACGCAGGAACAGATCACCGCGATACAGCAGCGTGGTCTCGGCACCCAGCCCGTGGAAAATCCCGGCAAACTCCACCGCAATGTAACCACCACCCACCACCAGAACGCGCTTTGGCAGCTCTTTAAGGAAAAACGCCTGGTTAGAACTGATCGCGTGCTCGTGCCCCGGAATCTCCGGGATCTGCGGCCAGCCACCGGTAGCGATCAGGATGTTTTTGGCGGTGTAGCGTTTGCCATCGAACTCGACAGTATGCGGATCGACGATTTTCGCGTGGCCTTCATGCAAGGCCACACCGCTGTTGACCAGCAGATTGCGATAGATGCCGTTCAGGCGATTGATCTCGCGATCCTTGTTGGCGATCAGCGTCGCCCAGTCGAACTTCGCCTCACCCGGGGCCCAGCCGAAGCCTTGCGACTGCTCGAAGTCGTCGGCGAAGTGCGCGCCGTAGACCAATAATTTTTTCGGCACGCAGCCGACGTTCACACACGTACCGCCCAGATAGCGGCTCTCGGCCACGGCGACTTTCGCGCCAAAACCCGCCGCAAACCGCGCAGCCCGCACACCGCCGGAACCGGCGCCAATCACATATAAGTCAAAATCGTAGGCCATTTCTATCTCCTTGGCAGGTCACCAGCATACCTGCGGGCGGCTGTTGAGCAAGCATTGCGCTGAAATGCTCGGGCCGTGCGATGCGCGGCCCAACCTTCATTTTTGATCAATGCCCCTTTGCAGATTGCGTTTTCGGTGTCCGCAGAGTTCGCCAAGCAATCAAAATAGCCATGAGTGCCAAGCCGAACGTCACCCACGAAACCAAACTGATTCCACCTTCGAATGCCCTTCCCGCCTGCATCATCAATTCTCTTGCTTGATCACCCGACAAGTCTGCCGCCACATGATGGGCACCAGATAGCGTCTCACTCGCCAGCATCATCTGCACTTCGCTCAAAAACCCCGGAAGCTGCAATGCACCGCGATAGTAGGCAGTGACGAGACCGCCGATTACTGTCGTCCCCAAAACTACGCCCACTTCATAGGCTGTTTCGCTAATGGCGGACGCAGCGCCCGCCTTTGCCGGTGGTGCGGCTGACAAAATCACATCATTGGAGACCGTCGCGATCGCGCCCACGCCAATGTTCAGCAAGGCAAAAGACACCACTAGAACGGTCAGGCTACTGCCCATGCTGGCGACCAGCAAAAACGCCGCTCCAGCAAACGCCATCAAAATCGGTATCAGCACATGCACCTGTAATCGCTGTGCAACAGGCACGACCGCCATCCCCACTACAATTGCCATGATCTGACCCGGCACCAACGCGAGACTAGCACTCAAGGGCGACATCTGAAGAACGATCTGCAGGAACTGAGTGGTAAAGAATACGAAGCCGACGAGAAACGCGAGACTCATCAAATTGATCGCGACAGAGCCGCTAAAGGTGCCACTGCGGAACAGACTCAGGTCCATCAGCGGCACTGGCAGTCGTAACTGTCGACGCACAAACATCCAGCCTGCAACTGCGCCTACTGCAAATGTTGTCAGCGCCATCCAGTCGATACCATTACTGGCGCTGTGTTTAATGCCATAAACAATGGCACCAAGGGCTACCATCGATTGCAGGATGCTTATTGGATCCAACGGCCCTGAAGCATCTCGCTCGGATTCGGGCAACAACAGTGGTCCCAATAACAGCAGTGGCACCAATACGGGCACCGCCAACAGGAAAATCGATCCCCAACTGAAGAATTCCAGCAACACCCCGCCCACCAAAGGACCGAGTGCCGAGCCGACCGTCAACGTCGTTGCCCAGATCGCGACTGCTAGCCTGCGTTCTTCTCGGTCCTCGAACACCGAACGTATCAACGCCAACGTTGAGGGCATCAGCATTGCACCGAAAACGCCCATACAAGCTCGCCCGGCAATCAGTTGCGTGGCAGTATCGGAATACGCGGTTAGCACCGACACAATGGCAAAACCCAAAGACCCGGCCAGCAACAACTTACGATGACCGATTCGATCTCCCAGACTGCCCATCGACACCAGCAATCCCGCCAAGACCAGCGAATAAGCATCGATCATCCACAACTGCTGGCTAGCGCTCGGACGCAGGGCCTCGGCAATTTTTGGTAGCGCGAATCCAAGCACCGTATTATCAACTGTCACCAGCAACACAGGCAGCATCAGCACGCTTAGGCCTAACCAACGTTTTGATCTCGCTCCGCGGTGTGTCGCCTCACTTATTAATGCCATGGGTAAAACTCCCTACTGCACACAAAAAAAATTCACGGGACATTTTTCAATGCTGCCGTGAATGTATTTGAAATTCGCTGTAGGTCGTTTCTGAACTCGTCGTAATCCTGATCTGTACGATCAATCTCACCGACTCGATGACATTTAAATGTTGATCGGAGGAAAAGCCTTTTTTGCCTGTCGCCCGCACAAAAGCAAACGCCCCGAACAAGTCGGGGCGTTTGCTTGGGCCTTCACCAGTGTGTTTTCACACCGCCTGAAGGTGGGGGCTTTTCAGTACAAGCAGCTCAGGCGCTATCAGTAAGCCTTGCCAGTCTTGTAGAAGTTCTCGAAGCAGAAGTTGGTCGCGTCGATGTAGCCTTCGGCGCCACCGCAGTCGAAACGCTTGCCTTTGAACTTGTAGGCCATGACGCAGCCGTTTTGTGCCTGCTTCATCAGGGCGTCGGTGATCTGGATTTCGCCGCCCTTGCCTGGCTCGGTTTGTTCGATCAGGTCGAAGATGTCCGGGGTCAGGATGTAACGGCCGATGATCGCCAGGTTCGACGGTGCATCTTCAGGCTTTGGTTTTTCAACCATGCTGTGAACGCGGTAGATGTCGTCGCGGATCATCTCACCGGCAATCACGCCGTACTTGTGAGTTTCTTGCGGATCGACTTCCTGAATGGCAACGATCGAGCAGCGGAACTGCTTGTACAGCTTGACCATCTGGGTCAATACGCCGTCGCCTTCCAGGTTTACGCACAAGTCATCCGCCAGTACCACGGCGAACGGTTCGTCGCCGATCAGCGGACGGCCAGTCAGAATCGCGTGGCCCAAGCCTTTCATTTCGGTCTGGCGAGTGTAGGAGAAGGAGCAGTTGTCGAGCAGCTTGCGGATACCGACCAGGTATTTCTCTTTGTCGGTGCCCTTGATCTGGTTTTCCAGCTCGTAGCTGATGTCGAAGTGGTCTTCCAGGGCGCGTTTGCCGCGACCGGTGACGATGGAGATTTCGGTCAACCCGGCGTCCAGTGCTTCTTCTACGCCGTACTGGATCAGTGGCTTGTTTACCACCGGCAGCATTTCTTTGGGCATGGCTTTAGTCGCTGGCAGGAAGCGAGTACCGTAACCGGCTGCTGGGAACAAGCATTTCTTGATCATATAAGTCCTTGAAAGGGCTGTGTGTTCGAGTTTCGGCGCAGTCTAATCAGGCGGCGAGCACCTTACAATGCCCCGCACTGGCTAACCGATGCCATCATAGAGAAATAAACCGGCGAATAGTTCAATCGCCTTCCGGTTCGACGGAACGAGCGGTCCCACTCTACGCCCATGAGCGCCGTTTGCGTGCATTTGACGTATCATGGCCGCCTTGATCCCGCCAACGAGGCAGTTATATGTCGGCAGCACAAAACGCAAACGGTTATTCGGTCAGCCAGGACGAGGACGGTCAGTGGTGGATAGTCAATTACCACGGCGAACAGGTCGCCGGCCCATTGCCCAACAAGGCGATGGCGGTGGAAGTGGCTGCGGTGTTCCAGGACGACCGTTCTGCCCCGGCCGCACCCCGTGAAGCAGCGCCAGCTCGGAGCCCCCGCCGCAAGAAATGACCAGGACCGGCCCCGGCAAATGCCGTTCGAGCATTGAACGGGGACTCGGTGATGGGTTTATCTGTACCGAAATAGCCATTCGCTATACCCTCGCGCCAGCCCTTCCCTTCCCGATGACTGATTCATGAAAACGATACTGGCGCTGTTTGCAGTTCTGGCCTTGACGGGCTGTGCCTCGGCTGAAAAAACCTACCTGGACAATGGTGAACAGGGGCTGACCATCGATTG
The DNA here is from genome assembly GCF_019947395.1 of Pseudomonas sp. BF-R-26. NCBI lineage: Bacteria > Pseudomonadati > Pseudomonadota > Gammaproteobacteria > Pseudomonadales > Pseudomonadaceae > Pseudomonas > Pseudomonas sp. BF-R-26. The sequence continues at coordinate 133,357 of NZ_JAGYGK010000007.1, forward strand.
CTCCGGTGAGGCCAATTCCTGGGCCACCTGCTACGAAAAAGCCGATGCCTCTTGCGCCGGCACCGGCTATCGGATTGTCGGTACCGACGGCACACCGTCGCCCCAGGAAAGCGACAAGACCCTGGGCGCGGACATCGGCAACTACAAGAACCGCAGTGTGGTAGTGGTCTGCAAGTAGGGCCCCCCAATGCCGGTAAGTCAAGACACTTGAGATACGCAAATCCTGTGGGAGCGAGGCTTGCCCGCGAAGAACGATGACGCGTAATACCTGAAAAACCGCGGTGCATTCTTCGCGGGCAAGCCACGCTCCCACAGATTCTGTGTCTTAACTTACCGGCATTAGAGCTCTCCCTGCCCTACATATGAATTTCGGCAAATTTGATCCCGAGCCCGCGCACGGTCTCGATCAAATCGTCGAGGCGACTGAAGGACTCGACTTCATCGTTGTCATCCACCAGGAAAAAACTGCGCCCGGCGCTTTTCTTGAAAAATACGATCCATTCCCCCGGATTTGCCGGGTTCTGAATCACGTGGGTGGCAGAGATATGACCCTCTGCGTGGCGCTCCCGCACCTGCTCTCGCTTCATGCTTAACTCCAGAAATGACAATGCCGTCAAAGCGCGACTTTGACGGCATCGATGCTGACTGGGGGTAGTTTATCAGCCGGATATGCACGCGGTGGCGGCATTGCGCACATCCCATGGGCGCAAAGGCACATTGGAGATGCGTTCATGCAGCTTGATGCTGCTGCCGCCGGAGCGGTCTTCAATTTCAAATACCGCTGCCGGCCCCGACGAGAACTTCTGCGGCACGATAACCCGCACGCCTTCCTTGTGCGGCTCGACTTGCAGGGCTCCACGGCTTTCGGCCAGTTTTTCGACCAGGCATTGCGCGTACTCATGGGGTTTCTTGCCTGAAATCACGCTCATAGTGGGCAGCGACTCATTGATGTCCGAGACACTCGCACATCCACCCACTGCCAATGCCAACGGCATGACCAGAACACCCCACTTCATACAAAACCTCCGATAAAGACCTTCCGACAGCTCAAACGCTGGTTTTCTCCGAGGCTCACTGCTTTTATCGCTCATAGAATTCCGTATAACTGTTTTTAATTGTCAAAGCGCACCTCGAGAGCCGGATAATAACCTGTTCGGGCTGATAAACTGCGTCAATCGCCCATGCTATCGTTTTGATTTTGTAGAAAAAGCCCTTCTGGAGGCGCCTCATGAAATTTATCCACCAGCGCGAGCACCTCAACGAGGACGACATCGTCGTCATTCAGTGCTCCCAAATGTGCAACATCCGCTTGATGAACGACGCCAACTTCCGCAGTTTCAAGAATGGCGGCCGTCATACTTACCACGGCGGCGCATTCGACACGTTCCCGGCCCGCATCACTGCGCCGAGCACCGGTTTCTGGAACATCACCATCGACATGGTCACCCGCCGTCCGATCAGCGTGACTCGCAAACCGAGCCTGACGCACTCGATCAAAATCATCCGCCGCTCCAGCTCGAAACTGAGCTGAGCCCACACCAAAACAGGCAGGTATGACCGTGGCCCAGACGACCAAGTACGTCATCAAATACAAACTCAACGGCGAGCGCCGCTTCGAATTCGCCCAGCTTGAAAACGGCACCGAAGAAGAAGCCAAAGCTGCACTGGACGTTATTCATGGCCAGACTGAAGATGTCATCAGCGAGATCAGCGTGAGCAAAGCGCTGTAAAGCGATCTGGAGCGACAACATGGACGTCTGCTCCCCTTTCGAATTCGACCGCAAGCGCCGGAGTGTCCACTCCCGCAACGCTCACTAAACTGGCCGCCTCGACCTTTTGGTCAAGGAGTCAGAACCCTTGTTTACCGACCCGATTCACAACGACGCCCTCGACTGGGGCGCGCTTGTGCAGCAACTCGATCAGGATGGCTGCGCAGTCATCAGGTCGTTTTTAAGCCCTGAGACCTGCGATGAAATAAGCGCCCTGTACGACCGGCCCGGGCCCTTTCGCTCGAAAGTGGTGATGGCTCGCCACGGTTTTGGCCGTGGTGAATACAAGTACTTCAAGTACCCGCTGCCGGATCCGGTGGCCCGGTTGCGTAGTGCGCTCTACCCTCGACTGGTTCCGATCGCCAATCGCTGGTACGAATCGATGGACCTGCCGACCCGTTTCCCCGAATCGCACGAAGCGTTTCTGCAACGCTGTCATGCCGCCGGTCAGGAACGCCCGACACCTTTGTTGCTGCAATACGGCCCGCAGGACTACAACTGTTTGCATCAGGATCTGTACGGCGAACACGTCTTCCCGCTGCAAGTGGCGATTCTTCTGTCAGAACCGGGAGAAGATTTCACCGGCGGTGAATTTGTGCTGACCGAACAACGCCCACGGATGCAGTCACGCCCGCAAGTCATCGGTCTGAAGAAAGGCGACGCGTTGATTTTTGCCGTGAATCAGCGCCCGGTAAAAGGTGTTCGCGGCTATTACCGAGTGACCATGCGTCACGGGGTGAGTCGCCTGCACAGTGGAAAACGGCATACCCTTGGAATCATCTTTCACGATGCGCTATGACCCCATGAGCCCGATCACCCTCGATTTGTTTGGCGACGCCGAACCCAAGCAACAGCCCAAGCGCGAGCAGATCGGCGAACAATCCTACGTTCTCAGAGGCTTTGCCCTGCCGTGGCTCGACCGGTTGCTGCCGGCGCTGGAGGCGGTTCTGGCTGCAGCCCCTTTTCGGCAGATGGTCACGCCCGGCGGCTTTACCATGTCGGTGGCACTGAGCAGTTGCGGCACCTGGGGCTGGACGACTGACCGCAGCGGTTACAAGTACACCCGTAATGATCCGCAGACTGGCGACCCATGGCCCGAAATGCCTGAGGTGTTTTTCGAGCTGGCCCAAGCGGCAGCGCGAGAGGCAGGGTTTATGGATTTCGTGCCGGATTCCTGCCTGATCAACCGCTATATTCCCGGTGCCAGGATGTCGTTGCATCAGGACAAAGACGAAGGTTCCTACGCGGCGCCCATTGTGTCGGTGTCCTTGGGGTTGCCGGCGACGTTTCTGTTCGGTGGCTTCGAACGCAGCGCCAAAAGCCAGCGGGTGCCGCTGTTGCACGGCGATATTGTGGTCTGGGGCGGCGTCGACCGTTTGCGTTATCACGGCGTATTGCCGATCAAGGAGGGTTATCACCCTCAGTTGGGCGAACAGCGGATCAACTTCACCTTTCGTACCGCAGGATGAAACCGTTGAATTCAACCGCAAGACCCGGAGTGTGGCGTCTCTGCCGGCTGGTTAATCTACATGAAACGGGTCAACGGACATGAAGCCATGACAACTCATTCGAAAAATATCGCCACCGAAAACGATCCTCGCTGGGCCGCCGTGGTCGCACGCGATCCCCGCGCCGACGGGCAGTTTGTGTATGCGGTGAAAACCACCGGCATCTACTGCCGCCCCAGCAGCCTGGCGCGCTTGCCGAAGCCGCAGAATGTCGAGTTCTTCGACACCGCCGAGCAAGCTCAGGCGGCGGGTTATCGCCCCAGCAAGCGAGCCGCGAAGGATCAAAGCGACGTCGCGGCACAGCACGCCACGACGGTGGCCGCTGCATGCCGCCACATCGAATCCGCCGAGACGTTACCGGCATTGAATGAACTGGCGGACGCTGCCGGCCTGAGCAGTTTCCATTTCCATCGCGTGTTCAAGGCCATCACCGGCCTGACGCCCAAGGGCTACGCCACAGCCCATCGTTCACGCAAGGTTCGCGAGCGCCTGGCGGACGGCGGCACGGTCACCGATGCGCTGTATGACGCCGGATTCAACTCCAACAGCCGATTCTATGAGGCCGCGGATCAAGTGCTGGGCATGAAGCCCGGCGATTATCGTGCGGCCGGACAGAACAACGACATTCGTTTTGCTGTCGGCCAGTGTTCCCTCGGGGCGATTCTGGTGGCGCAAAGTGATCGCGGCGTCTGCGCGATTCTGCTGGGGGACGACCCGCATCAATTGGTCTGTGATCTGCAGGACAAGTTTCGGCGCGCCAACCTGATTGGCGCCGATCATGAGTTCGAGCAGTTGATCGCTAAAGTGGTGGGTTTTATCGAAGCACCGGCGCTCGGCCTCGACTTGCCGCTGGACGTACGCGGCACGGCGTTTCAGGAACGGGTGTGGCAAGCGTTGCGGGAGATTCCCGCCGGCAGCACCGCCAGTTATGCCGATATCGCCCAGCGCATCGGCGCACCGAAAGCCGTGCGTGCCGTGGCCCAGGCCTGTGGCGCGAACAGCCTGGCAGTGGCAATCCCTTGCCATCGCGTGGTGCGCAGCGATGGCAACCTGTCGGGCTATCGCTGGGGCGTGGAACGCAAACGTCAGTTGCTTGAACGCGAAAACGCGGCCGAGTCCTGAATGCCAATGTAGACCGCCACGGTCTCCGGGCCGGTGTAGACCTCGAAGTCCGTGGCGAACTTGCGGCGAACCTGCGGGTTATCCTCGAAGTAAGCCCAGACCAGACCCCACGTCTGAATGACGCTGTCGGGCATGGACCCTTTGGCGCTGAACACCAGGTAATCGCCGCCCTCAACCTGAATCTGCGCAAAGTCCTCGGAGGACGCGGTAACCGCCGCACCCGCGGTCACATCGAAGTGGCCCGAAGCATCGGACTCACAGTCCGTGAGGCGAGCAACACCGACACCATGAGGGAATCACTCACGCCAAAACGCAATCAGGTACTGAAATTGATCGACAAGTACAGCGTGAATGGCACAGCCTTCGAGGTTCTGGAAAAGCTAAAGATGTTACCTCACCAGCATCTGGCGCACCGGCAATTGCCAAATGCACCGGTGGCAGTAGCGGGGTCGGATACCCTGGGGCAACAAGACGAAGAAGGTGAGCCGCCTGTTTGGGCGACCGATGACGAGATTGAGACGTTCTATCAAGACAATCTCGAAATCATGCGCCTACTGTTGAGTTTGGTTCAAGGTCTGGGCTTAGACCTATCGGAAGTCACCGACGTCTACAAGCATCACGCGAAATACTTCTGGGCTTCTGCACGTGGTGAGCGCACCGAGGGGCATCCCGATTATCATCCGCCGCCTTCAGGCTCGTGAGAGAGGTGCGGCGGGATTCCGCGATTGCAGTTTGATTGCACGCCCTTAACCCTCAGCGCAATGCAGAAGTTGTCGACGGAGCTTTACACGGTCACAGCATACCCCGGCCAGTGCCTCGTGCGGAGGCGCCTCGGCCTAACGTCTCCAAAACCGACGCGCTCGATGTGTTGTTACCGGGGAGTTGGCTTGCTGGCGATGAGACCCGTGCAGACGTCAAATTCCCCGGGGCCTCACATCAAAGACCGTTTGCATCTTAGTCACCACTTGTAGAAAATCATCGTCTTTTTGCACGAATGGATACGCGCATGAAGTTCGAGAAGACCACGCAGTACAGGTCCGCGGAAGGGATCGTCTTCAATCTGTCTCAAATCACCCTCATGGAAAGCGACCGAGGTCGCCTGCGCGAGCTGCACTTTGGCGAAGCGAAACGCGCCCATTACCAAGTCAACAGCATGGTCGTCGATATGTACGACCGAATGCAGGCTCGAAACCTGCCATGCCTGCTGACAGTCTGCATTTCCAATCCCCTCACCCGGCAGCAGGCCGATGCTATCAGCACTATGCGCGGCAACGTCGCCAAGGGAATTGCTGCGGCCTCAGGTGGCGTTGCCGGGAAGGTAGGTGCGTTGGGCGGGCCGCTCATTGGCTGGGCTTCAGGTACAGTCGTGACGACAGGTGTCAACTGGTACCTCAAAGGGGCCCTGCCGAACCTGCATGCAGGTGACGTGCTGGTCAGCATCGAGGGAGAGGTCCATGGCGGGATTGGCCCACAGCGCTCTGTCGTGACGCTGGTCATCAAGGTCTGAGGAACTGCACATGCCCTACATCATGCAAACTGTCGTCCTTCTGGTGCTGGGCGCGATCCTCGTTCAGTTTCTGAAACCATACCCGCTGCGCAAGTGGCTGGGTTTGGCGCTGCTGGCAACGGGCTTGGTCAGCATCTTCAAGGTTGGTGAGCAGCAGGTGCTGGGCTTTGACCTGGAGCTGCTAGCACTGCTGGCCGTGCCGCTGGGCGTGGTGCTTTTCCTGACGCGGCGGCGGTTCACGGAGGGGGACTGAAGCCCTGGCACGATTTCTCGGTGCCGTCTCTGACCCAAAATCATATGGGACAACAGTCGATCAACAGCGCGTTGATCGATGATCTTAGCGTTGGACCTTGCCGGCGGATTGGGGGTTACTTTGAACATACTGGTAACTCCTAACCTAGGTTAGATGCCGCCAAAATCACTGCTAAATGATGGGTGGCGACTGTAACGCAGGCCAGGTGCAGTCGGAAATGTGTAATGCCACATTGACCAGCCTCGCCAACTCTGCGGACGCGGCCTAATTCTGATCCTAGACAGCACGGATCTAGCGCACATGAAAGGTCACCGCAATCGCCAACCTTTAAAGTCAGACTATACGCACGCCTTAGGCCAAGCCGCGTTTTGCTTCTCGATCTGTGAATGGAACGTGGTTTGGAGCTGCGAGAGAATTAGCCCGGGGGCACTACAGAAGATCGTGGGCGAAGATTTCACTGCGGGGCGAATTGCGAAACTCAAAGGCCGCAAAATCAGTACAACCACGGTACAGTACTCAGCTTGAGCAACCTTCTCAAAATTACGCTTAACACCACGTATTACGGGACCTCCAGCTATGCCAACCTACGTTCACCTACGAACGCTTTCTCTAGGCATATCAGCTCGCCCAGCAACTCGTAGTTGGAATAGACGCCGTACATAAACGAATCCGGCTGTTTGTGGGCGATCTTGTCGAAAACGTCCTCGACGAAAAATCGTTCCCACATAGGGCCAATACGCGCGGAATCTGGCTGCTGTTCTGCGGCATTGAGGGTTCGCACCTGCAACCCCGAGACGCTAAAGGGCAGCACTTCACGCAGCTTTACATCCATTGTCGCTATTCCTTGTTTCTACAGTTTGTCTGTTTGATTGGCGCCAAGACGATCAACGATTGACGTCGACCACCACCCGGCCGCGCAACTGGCCGGCAAGCAGGCGCTGCGCCGCGTTAATGGCTTCGCTCAAGCCGATTTCGTGACTGATCAGCGGCAGCAAGGCGAAGTCCAGATCCTTGGCCAGGCGATCCCAGGCCAGTATCCGCTTGGCTTTGGGCTGGGTCACGCTGTTGATACCGGCCAGGGTCACGCCGCGCAAAATGAACGGCGCGACGGAGGCCGGGAAGTCCATTCCTTGGGCCAGACCGCAGGCAGCTACGGTGCCGTTGGCCCGAGTACTTGCGCAAGCATTGGCCAGGGTGTGGCTGCCGACCGAGTCGATCACCGCCGCCCAACGCTCCTTGGCCAACGGTTTGCCCGGTTCGGACAACGTGGCGCGATCGATGATTTCGCTGGCGCCCAATTGCTTGAGATATTCGTGCTCGGAGGTACGACCGGTGGATGCCACCACGCGATAGCCGAGTCTGCTCAGCAGCGCGATGGCGAAACTGCCTACGCCACCGTTGGCGCCCGTCACCAGCACTTCGCCCCGCTCGGGGTTCACGCCGTTGTGCTCCAGCGCCAGGATGCTCAGCATCGCGGTGTAACCGGCCGTGCCGATGGCCATTGCTTGCGCGGCGGTGAATGCTTTGGGCAACGGGATCAGCCAGTCGCCATTCAGGCGAGCTTTCTGTGCCAATCCGCCCCAGTGTCCTTCGCCCGCGCCCCAGCCATTGAGCAGGACTTGATCGCCGACCTTGTAGTCCGGATGACCACTGACTTCGACAGTGCCCGCCAGATCGATCCCCGGCACCATCGGGAATTTGCGCACCACCGGGCTGCTGCCGGTGATCGCCAGGCCATCCTTGAAATTCAGCGTGCTGTACGCCACACGCACCGTCACATCGCCTTCAGGCAATTGATCATCACTGATCTCTTGCAGCGTGGCCCGGTAACCGCGGTCGTCCTTGTCGATCAAAATGCCTTTGAACATCACTGCCTCCCGATGGAATCGCTCAGTTGTCGTGCTGTTGAAATAACACATGAAAACACATCGCCGTAGCCGACTTTTAGCCAATCCTCAAACTCGACTGGCCTTGGGTCAGACATTACTGATACAAATTCGCTTCTACCGACGTCGGAGAACACTGCACATGAGTCAATGGCCAGACACCCGCATTCTTGACCTGCTCGGGATCGAATTGCCGATCATCCAGGGCCCCATGGCCGGCGCGACGACGTCGGCCATGGTGATTGCGGTGAGCAACGCTGGCGGCTTGGGTTCGATGCCCGCCGCGATGCTGAGCATCGAGCAGTTGCGTGAGGAGCTGAAAACGATTCGCCAACACACCCAGCATCCGTTCAACGTCAACTTCTTCTGCCATCAACCTCCACCGCCCGATGAGCAGCGCGCCCAGGACTGGAAGAACCTGCTGGAACCGTACTATCGGGAATTGGGGGTCGATTTCGACGCACCGACGCCAGTGTCCAATCGCGCGCCGTTCGATAATGCGGCCTGCGAAGTGCTCGAAGAGTTTCGTCCTGAAGTGGTGAGTTTTCACTTCGGCCTGCCGGAAAAGTCCCTGCTGGATCGGGTAAAAGCTACGGGGGCGAAAATTCTCTCTTCGGCGACTACGGTCGAAGAAGCCGTCTGGCTGGAGCAGCATGGTTGCGACGCGATCATCGCCATGGGTTACGAAGCCGGCGGCCACCGGGGAATGTTCCTCAGTGATGACCTGAGCAGCCAGGTGGGGACCTTCGCCCTGGTGCCACAGATCGTCGATGCGGTGAAAGTGCCGGTGATTGCGGCGGGCGGGATTGGAGATGCGCGGGGCGTCGCGGCAGCTTTTCTGCTGGGCGCGTCGGCGGTCCAGGTGGGTACGGCTTATTTGTTCACGCCGGAGGCCAAGGTCAGCGCTTCTCACCAGAAGGCGTTACGCACGGCCAAGGAAAGCGAGACGGCGGTCACCAACATTTTCACCGGGCGCCCGGCGCGCGGGATTCTCAATCGGGTGATGCGTGAACTGGGACCGATGAGCGCCAAAGCGCCGGCCTTCCCACTGGCGGGCGGTGCGTTGATGCCGTTGCGGCCTAAAGGGGAAGCGGATTTCAGCAACCTTTGGGCGGGTCAGGCGTTTACGCTGGGCGTTGAAATGACTTCGGTGGAGCTGACCCGGCGGTTGGCGGATGAGGCGTTGGCCAAATTGACTCATCGCTAAACAGGCTGAGCCTGACTAAAACTTGTGGCGGGGGAGCTTTTGTGGCGAGGGGGCTTGCCCCCGTTGGACCGCGAAGCGGTCCCTCAAACAGGCCAGGCAACCTCCTCCCTCCAGCCAGACTCAGAGATTTTACGACTGCTTCGCAGCCGAACGGGGGCAAGCCCCCTCGCCACAGTCCGGTGCCAACCTTGCACTCTGCAAGTTCCGTTTACAGGCAATTCGCTATATATTCCGCTATATAGCGTCTCATCTCGCCTACCCCGGAGCCGTTTCATGATCATTCGTGCCTCACGTATTGCCCCCGCGTGCCTGTTCACCGTGTTCGCTTTCGGGTCCGCCCAGGCGGATGAAGTCCAGGTCGCTGTTGCTGCCAACTTCACCGCGCCAATGCAGGCCATCGCGGCCGATTTCGAGAAAGACACCGGGCACAAACTGGTCACCTCCTTTGGCGCAACCGGCCAGTTCTATACCCAGATCAAGAACGGCGCGCCGTTCGAAGTGTTCCTCTCGGCAGACGACACCACCCCGCAAAAACTCGAGGCCGAAGGTGATACGGTCAAAGGCTCGCGCTTCACCTACGCCGTCGGCACCCTGGCGCTGTGGTCGGCCAAGGACGGTTACGTCGATGCCAAGGGCAAGGTGCTGAGCGACAATCAGTATCAGCATCTGTCCATCGCCAACCCGAAAACCGCCCCGTATGGCCTGGCAGCCACTCAAGTGCTGACCAAGCAAGGCCTGACCGACAAGGTCAAAGACAAGATCGTTGAAGGTCAGAACATCACCCAGGCTTACCAGTTCGTTTCCACTGGTAATGCCGAACTCGGTTTTGTGGCCTTGTCGCAAATCTACAAAGACGGCAAAGTCACCAGCGGCTCGGCCTGGATCGTCCCGGCCGATCTGCATGACCCGATCAAACAAGACGCGGTGATCCTCAATAAGGGCAAGGACAACCCGGCCGCCAAGGCGTTGGTTGACTACCTCAAAGGTCCGAAAGCCGCCGCTGTCATCAAATCCTACGGTTACCAACTCTAAATGACGCTATCGAGTGCCGATTATTCCGCCATCTGGCTGACGCTCAAACTGGCGTCCCTGACAACCGTGATCCTGTTGGTCATCGGCACTCCGATTGCGTTATGGCTGTCGCGCACCCGTTCCTGGCTGCGCGGCCCGATCGGGGCGATCGTCGCCCTGCCCCTGGTGCTGCCGCCCACAGTGATCGGCTTTTATTTGTTGCTGGCGCTCGGCCCGAACGGCTGGATCGGTCAGTTCACCCAATCGCTGGGCCTTGGCACCTTGACCTTCAGTTTTGCGGGACTGGTGATCGGCTCGGTGCTGTACTCGATGCCGTTCGTGGTCCAACCACTGCAGAATGCTTTTTCCGCCATCGGCACTCGCCCACTGGAAGTGGCTGCAACCTTGCGCGCCAATCCCTGGGACACATTCTTCAGCGTGATTGTGCCGCTGGCCCGCCCCGGTTTTATCACTGCGGCCATTCTCGGTTTCGCCCATACCGTCGGCGAGTTCGGCGTTGTACTGATGATCGGCGGCAACATTCCCGACAAGACCCGCGTGGTCTCGGTGCAGATATACGATCACGTCGAAGCCATGGAATACGCCCAGGCGCATTGGCTGGCCGGGGCGATGTTGGTGTTCTCCTTTGCGGTATTGCTGGCGCTCTACTCCAGCCGTAAAACCAAAGCGGTCTGGAGCTGATCGATGATTCATACGCGCTTGAAACTGAATTACTCGGGATTCTCCCTGGATGTGGACCTGCAACTGCCCGGCCGCGGAGTGACGGCGCTTTACGGCCATTCCGGCTCGGGCAAAACCACCTGCCTGCGCTGCATCGCCGGTCTGGAACAGGCCGCGCAGGGTTTTATTCAGGTCAACGAAGAAGTCTGGCAAGACAGCGACAAGGGGATTTTCGTCCCGCCGCATAAACGCGCTTTGGGTTATGTCTTCCAGGAAGCCAGCCTGTTCCCGCATTTATCGGTGCGGGCCAATCTGGAGTTCGGCCTCAGGCGCATCCCGCGCCAACAGCGCCGGGTCGACATGGCGCATGCCACTGAGTTGCTGGGGATTGGTCATTTGCTGGGTCGTGATCCGCAGAACCTTTCTGGCGGCGAGCGCCAGCGGATCGGCATCGCTCGCGCCCTGCTCACCAGCCCGAAATTATTGCTGATGGACGAACCGCTGGCGGCGCTCGATACCCAGCGTAAGAACGAAATCCTGCCGTATCTGCAACGGCTGCACGATGAGCTGGACATCCCCGTGCTGTACGTCAGCCATTCTCAGGACGAAGTCGCGCGGCTCGCCGACCATCTCGTCCTGCTCAGCGATGGCAAGGCGCTGGCCAGCGGCCCCATCGGCGAAACCCTGGCCCGGCTCGATCTGCCGCTGGCGCTGGGCGACGACGCCGGCGTGGTGATCGAAGGACACGTCAGCGCCTATGACGCTGACTATCAGTTGTTGACCTTGCAACTGCCCAACACGGAGCTGAGCATTCGGGTCACCCATTCGCCGATGGCTGAAGGCCAGGCACTACGCTGCAAGGTCCAGGCGCGAGATGTCAGCCTGAGCCTGCAAGGCGTCGAGCAAAGCAGCATCCTCAATCGCCTGCCGGTCACGGTGATCAGTGAAATCGGCGCCGATAATGCCGCTCACGTACTGATCCGCCTGAACGCGGCCGGCACACCGCTGTTGGCGCGGATCACCCGCTATTCCCGGGATCAGTTAGGCGTGCACCCCGGACAGCAACTCTGGGCGCAAATCAAAGCGGTGGCGGTGCTGGCATAAAATCTGTCGGCACTCTCCAGGCATTCTCTAGGCACCCCGGCAACAGCGCGCGGTCAATGGCTTAACGCCCCATGATTCGTCGCACAGGATTGCCCGCCATGCCAGATACCGCGTTGCCCGATGTTCTGCCGTCCGACCTGCATTACGTCGATGACAGCCAGCCCGGCATCACCCGCAAGCGCCTGCGCGGCAAGTTTTGCTACTTCGACCCGGCGGGTCAGCGCATTACCGATCTGGATGAAATCAAACGCATCAACGCACTCGCGGTGCCGCCCGCCTACACCGACGTGTGGATTTGCCCCGACCCGCGCGGCCATCTGCAAGCCACTGGCCGCGACGCTCGCGGCCGCAAGCAATACCGTTATCACCCGCGCTGGCGGGAAGTGCGCGATGCCGACAAATATTCGCGCTTGCGGGACTTCGGCCAGGCCCTGCCGAAACTGCGCAAACATCTGGAAGCGCTGCTCGCCGCGCCCGGCTTCAGCCGCGACAAGGTCATGGCCACGGTGATTACCTTGCTCGATGCGACGCTGATCCGGGTCGGCAACACTCAATACGCCCGGGACAATCGCTCCTATGGCCTGACGACCCTGCGTAGCCGTCACGTCGAGGTCAACGGCAGTGCGATCCTGTTCCAGTTTCGCGGCAAAAGCGGCATCGAACACCAGATCACTGTAAAAGACCGGCGCCTGGCGCGGATTATCAAACGTTGCCTGGAGATTCCCGGGCAAAACCTCTTTCAGTATCTGGACGAAAACGGCGAACGGCACACCATCAGTTCCTCTGACGTCAACGCCTACTTGCAGACGCTGACCGGCGCCGATTTCACCGCCAAGGACTACCGCACCTGGGCCGGCAGTGCGTTGGCGTTGGCGGTGTTGCGCGAGCTGCAATGGGAATCGGAAGCCGACGCGAAGCGGCATGTGGTGGAAATGGTCAAAAACGTCGCCCGGCAACTGGGCAACACGCCGGCGGTTTGCCGCAAGTGCTACATCCATCCGGCGGTCGTCGATGGTTTCATGCAGGGCGCGTTATCTGAACTGCCGCGATCGAGAGGACGCAAAAGGTTGAGGGCAGAAGAAGTCGCGCTGGCTGTGCTTCTGGATAAACTTATCGAGACGGCTGAAACACCGTGAGCCATTTCAAGGCGAACTAAACCGACGAACTGACCTGCCCTTTTTTTGCGTGATTGCAGAGGGCTTCTATGCTTGATCTGAATACGAATAGCTTCGGTGACGCCATGGAAGACATTTTCGTTGTGAAACGCTGCAACAAGATCATTATTCATGGTCGCCGGGCTGGAGAACCCGATCACCCGCCACCCGACGCTGCCGTCTGGTATCGCATCGCCGATACCCGCACTCGCGGCTTCATCGGTGACGGCTTCGATCTTGAAGAGGACGCCGCGCGCGAATGTCGGCGGCTTAACGCGGTCAGCTCGCCGAAGTCCCTGCAAGCCTGAAGCTGACCGGTTTTGTTTCCGGGTCTATACTCAAAGGAGCTGAAGGATCAGCGACCCATCGGCAGAAAGCTCGCTCCCCGCGGGCTTTTTGTTGCCCTTTACCCGATTTCTTTGAACGGAGGTGTATGTCATGTCCGAGAAAGAGTCCATCACCACCCTGCTCACCCTGCTTGACTCCCGTCAGGCGCGCCTTGCCGCTGCGTGTAAGGAAATCGCCGATTGGGTTGATAATCAAGGGGGGCATCCGACAGCCCTCAGGATTCGCGATCGTCTGAACGACATCGAGAAAGACACGCCGCAGATTCGCAGCGCGCTGTCTTCACTCAAACCTGTCGAGCCGCCGCTGCCTCGTTTCAGATGAGTCGACCAAGGTACTCAAACCAGGGACAGAGCCCGAGTCAGGACGCCTGATCGGTGACATCATCGTCACCAGGATTATCCCTGCCTGCGCTACACACCAACCCGGCCAAGTTTGCCGGGCTTTTTTTGTTTGTGCTCTTTCCCATTTCACACCGCCTTCACAATTCCCCCTCTACAGTGCATCCACTCCTTTCAAGAAATCCCCTGGCCCGCCCGCATGCGGGCCTTTTTTTGCCTGCGATATAACGAACGAACGCCTTCGCCCGCCTGTCGAACGATTACATATCAAGAAGGAGATACCCCATGGTCACTCACTTCAAAATCGGCGGGCACCTGGCCTGCGGACACAAAGGCAGCAACCTGACTTCAAGCAGCATACTGACCCGCGTGAAATGCAGAAGCTGCCGCAACACCGATGCGTTCAAAGAAGCACGCAAAGCCGAACGCAACGCTGCACGTCGGGCCGCACGCAAGGCCAAAGCCACCCACACCGCCAATGACTGGCGCGCAGCCTGGACCCAGCGGCTGATTGAAATGCCCGGACTGCAAAGACTGCCGCGTGGTTTTACTGGCCAGCCATTCGTGTAGCTGACTCCTTGATCCCAACATGGGGCGCTATAGGAGAGGAAATACCGATGAACAGACTTCTTCTGCTTCTGATCGTCTGCCTGTGCCCCACGTGGGTGATGGCGCAAGGATGCGACGTCAAAACCCGATCCCAAAGCCCTTCAGTTCCCGTGATCGAAACACACTCCTGCTATGAGTACGATGGCATGCCCGTGGACTCTATTGATTGGTCCTGCAGCAACGAGAGCAAGGAAATGCTGACCAGCACCAAGAAAAAAGTCGCACAGTGCGGCGATCACTATCGGGCTACCTGCCTGGGCACATTGACTGCAGAGGCGCTGGCCAACCCTCAGTCCATCAGCAAGGACAAGAACAGCAAACCGCTGAACATCCCCGACAATGCCCAGGTCATCACGTATTACTACAGCATCGAGAACCTGCCGCAGGCCAAGATCGATTGCGAAACCGGCGGGGGGAAATGGACGGAGAAGTAGGTGTTTGATGTGGATCTGTAGCAGATGCAACGCGTGCGTCGCGGCTGAAATGCTTAACCGACTGGCATCGAGGAGGCAGAAACGACAAAGGCCTGCATGAGAAACCTCATGCAGGCCTTTGATAAATATGGTGCCCGAAGCCGGAATCGAACCGGCACGCCCTTACGAGCGGGGGATTTTAAGTCCCATGCGTCTACCAGTTTCGCCATTCGGGCGGTAGCGCGGTAAAGCGGTCTGAAGACTGACCAATAACGATCTGGCAGTTCTGACGCTTGTGCAACAGAGGGGGAAATATATACATCCCGCCCCGGTGAAGCAAGTTCGCAAAGATCCTTTTCAAGACTAAATCTTGCAGGACTGCGAAAATAAAAAAGCTCCGTAGATCATGGATCTACGGAGCTCGTTTAAAGTGGAGGCCGAAGTCGGAATCGAACCGGCGTAGGTGGATTTGCAATCCACTGCATAACCATTTTGCTATTCGGCCTCAAACATCTGATGTCAGTAGCACAACATCAAACGTGTAAACTCGTATCTGGAAACAAGATTCTAATCTAGCTTCCAACCCTTTGAAATCTAAGGGGTTTTCGTCTTCCCTAAGCAGGAATGGACGCAATTCTGGACTGGTTCGAAAGGCATGTCAAGAACTGGAGGAAAAAAATTCGAGATGCGCGATCGCCAATACCCGGTCGCTTTCGAGCCTAACACTTCAGCGCCACAAAAAACGCTACCTATCGCAAGATGAGTGTCGGTTTTTGTACCCCAGAAAGATCGCCGCCTTTTAATGACTGACCGCCACCACCCGTTGCAACCGCTGTCGATACTGGCTGGGCGTCTCCTGCATTTCATGGCGGAAGTGTCGATTGAAGTTCGACAGGTTGGCATACCCCACCTCAAAGCAGATATCCGCAACGCTGAAACTGCTTTGCGCCAGCAAACGGCAGGCACGCTGGACTCGCAGTTTGCGCGTCAGATCGACGAAGGTATGCCCAGTGGCGCGCTTGAAGAATTTGGAGAAGGCCGGTTCGTTCATGTCCAGGCGCTGGGCAATGACGGACATCCGCAGCTCATCCGCGAGATCGTTGAGAATGTAGTCGAAGACAATGCTCATGCGCTGGGCCGTCAATGCGTCGAGCATCGGCGCATATTGCAGGCTGGCGAGCGTCTGCCTTTCACTTTCGGGGGCCGATGCCAGCAACTGCAGCAACGACAGGAACAGGCAGAGCCGCTGCAATCCTTCGCACTGGCCCATGTCTTCCAGCAGTCGGGCCGCTTTCTTGCGGGTCACGCCATGAAACTGGATGCCCTGGGCCGCCTGGCGAAACAGGCTTTGCAATTCACTGAGCTCAGGGACCTTGTCGCGCAGTTGCATCAGCATCTGACCATCGAATTGCAACACGACGTCGCGGCCGGCAATCACCTTCCCTTTGCCCAGATCGCTGATCCAGTCGTGAGGCAGGCCAGGGCCGATCAGGGCGACATGCCCGGCCTCGAACAGGCCGATGTAGTCACCTGCCAATAGCCGGCCACTGCCTTCGCGAATCAGGTGGATCTCGAATTCCGGATGATGGTTCCAGCGAGCAAGGTCGAAGGGATAGTCATGCTCATACCAACGAAAGCTGTGCTGGGGCTCGTTTAGAATGACTTCAAGCGCTGGCGGCTTGTCTGCAGTTACGTGATGGTTCATCACCCTGGCGATTCCATTTTTGTTGGTTTTATCAAGGCTACCGCGAAGCCCGGGACGAATCGAAGCTGATTCGAAACGCTACGGCGCTGTTATCAGACTCACCCTAAACGGACAGTAAGCCTAGCGCGCTGTATGGCGGCCACTGATACTTTTTTTCCATGGTCCTGCGCGGTTAAAAAAGTATCAGTGGCGCGTATGCCGTTCATTTGTTCACCGCTTGGGTTGCTGTAATCCTGTAGTCATCCCGTTGCGGCGATGACTCGCACAGTGGACTACAACAACAATAAGAGCCTCTGCCGCCCAAGGCGCAGAGCGGAGAACACGATGAAGATCATTCCAAGCGCGTTTTTTCTGTCCGCCGGCCTGTCCTCTGCCCTGCTCTGCCAGGCTGCCGAAACGGTGACCATCGCCACCGTGAACAACAGCGACATGATCCGCATGCAGCGGCTGTCCAAAACATTCGAACAGCAGCACCCGGACGTGAAGCTCAACTGGGTGGTACTCGAAGAGAACGTGTTGCGTCAGCGCCTGACCACTGACATTGCCACTCAGGGTGGTCAATTCGACGTGCTCACCATCGGCACTTACGAAACACCGCTGTGGGGCGCCAAGCATTGGCTGGAACCGATGAAAGATCTGCCCGCCAGCTATGACCTCGAGGATATTTTCCCCTCGGTTCGTCAGGGACTGTCAGTCAACGACACGCTCTATGCCCTGCCGTTCTATGGCGAAAGCACCATCACCTATTACCGTACCGATCTGTTCAAGAACGCCGGCCTGACCATGCCCGAGCACCCGACCTGGACGCAGCTCGGCGAGTTCGCCGGCAAGCTGCATCAGCCGGATAAAGAGCAGTATGGAATGTGCCTGCGTGGCAAGGCCGGTTGGGGTGAAAACATGGCCCTGCTGACCACCATGTCCAACGCTTTTGGCGCGCGCTGGTTCAACGAGCAGTGGCAGCCGCAACTCACCGGGCCGGAATGGACCGCTGCGGCCAACTTCTACGTCAACACCCTCAAGCAGTACGGCCCGCCGGGTGTTTCGAGCAATGGTTTCAACGAGACGCTGGCCCTGTTCAACAGCGGCAAATGCGCGATCTGGGTCGATGCCAGCGTCGCCGGCTCCTTCATCACCGACAAAACCCAAAGCAAAGTGGCTGACAACGTCGGCTTCGTCGCGGCGCCCACGCAAGTCACCGACAAGGGCTCGTCCTGGCTCTATGCCTGGTCGCTGGCTATTCCTGCGACGTCCAAGCACAAGGAAGCGGCCAAAGCCTTTGTGACTTGGGCGACCTCCAAGGAATACATCCAACTGGTCGCCGAGAAGGATGGCATCACCAACGTACCGCCGGGCACACGGATGTCCACCTACAGCGACGCCTACTTGCAGGCCGCGCCCTTCGCAAATGTCACGCTGAAAATGATGCAGCACGCCGACCCTGCGCACCCCTCAGTCCAACCGGTGCCCTACGTCGGTATCCAGTACGTGACCATTCCTGAGTTTCAGGCCATCGGCACGTCGGTCGGCAAGCTGCTGTCCGCGGCGCTCACCGGGCAGATGCCGGTGGAGCAGGCCCTGGCATCGGCCCAGCAAACCACCGAACGCGAGATGAAACGCGCTGGTTATCCCAAGTAGCAACGGCTTGGTGCAATCCCTGTGGGAGCGGGCTTGCCCGCGAAGAGGCCGGCACATTCAACATTGATGTCGTCTGACACGCCGCCTTCGCGGGCAAGCCCGCTCCCACAGGGTTCTTCGCAGACTGACGACCGCCTTTAGTGCCCTCAACGGGGGCGTCTCTATAGCTCTAATGAATGGATGGAAAAAATGAAACGTCTGGAAGGAAAAAGCGCCCTTATCACCGGTTCTGCCAGAGGCATCGGGAGAACGTTCGCGCAGGCCTATATCCGCGAAGGCGCTACGGTCGCAATCGCAGACATCAACCTGGAACGCGCGCAAGCCACCGCTGCCGAACTGGGGCCGAATGCCTATGCGGTCGAGATGGACGTGACCGATCAGCAATCAATCGACGGCGCCATCGCCGCGGTCATCGCCACCGCAGGCAAGCTCGATATCCTGATCAACAACGCGGCACTGTTTGATCTCGCGCCGATTACGGAGATTTCTCGCGACAGCTACGAACGGCTGTTCTCGATCAATGTGTCCGGCACCCTGTTTACGCTGCAGGCCGCGGCCAAGCAGATGATCAGCCAGGGCCACGGCGGCAAGATCATCAACATGGCCAGTCAGGCCGGTCGGCGCGGTGAAGCGCTTGTCGCGGTGTATTGCGCGACCAAAGCCGCGGTGATCAGCCTCACGCAATCGGCCGGTCTCAATCTCATTCCCCACAAGATCAATGTGAATGCCATCGCACCGGGTGTGGTGGACGGTGAGCATTGGGATGGCGTCGATGCGCTGTTCGCCAAATATGAAAACCGGCCGCTCGGGGAAAAGAAAAAGCTGGCGGGTCAGGAAGTCCCGTACGGACGCATGGGCACGGCAGACGATCTTGTCGGTATGGCGATCTTTTTGGCATCGGCCGAGAGCGAGTACATCGTGGCGCAGACTTATAACGTCGATGGCGGCAACTGGATGAGCTGACGGGCATTGAACCCGACTTAAAGTCTGTACCGAAAAGGCCATGTCTACTGCACCGTAGACATGGCCTTCTTACGCTCAATCCAGGGCCAGCCCATGCCTCAAAGACGAAACCGATCCACCGACTGCGAAAGCTGGCCCGCCAAAGTGGACAGCTCATCGGTGGTCGAGGCGGTCTGGTTGATGACCTTGCTGTTGCCTTCGGACATGCCGGCAATCATTTCCACCTGATGAGCGATTTCGTTACTGGCCAGGCTCTGTTCACCGATCGTGCGGCTGATGTCATTGACCAGTTCAGTGGTGCTGAGCGTGGCCTGGAGGATTTCGCGAATGGCGCGCTCGACGTCGGCGGTTACCGCCATGCCTTTGTCGACCTGTGCAACGCCCGCCTCCATGCTGGTGACCGCCTCACGGGTGCTTTGCTGGATGCGCGCGACCATGGCGGCGATTTCCTGGGTGGAGGCGCTGGTGCGGCCCGCCAGGCTGCGCACCTCATCGGCCACCACGGCAAAACCACGACCCTGTTCACCCGCGCGAGCGGCCTCGATGGCGGCGTTAAGTGCCAACAGGTTGGTTTGATCGGCGATGCCCTTGATCACCTGAATGATGCTGAAAATCCCCTCGGACTCCTTGTCCAGGGTGCGGATCACCTGGGCCGACTGCTGCGCCGAACGTGCAATACCGTCCATGTCGCTGACCACCTGATGGATCACCCGACCGCCGTCTTTGGCCAGTTCCTCAGCCTGGTTGGCCATGTCCAGTGCACGCTCGGCATGCCGGGTGATTTCTTCGATGCTCGCGGTCATCTCACTGGCGGCCGCGGCCATGGTGCTGGCGGCGACGCTTTGCTGCTGGCTGCTGCCCGCGACCTGATGGCAGCCACTGCTCAATTGTTGGCTCATGCCGCTCACGCCGTGGGCGTTGCTGCGAACCACCTCGATCATGCCGCGCAGGTCGCGTTGCATGGTCGCCAGGCTGCGAATCAAGGTGCTGGCTTCGTCTTTGCGGGTGGGCTCAATAATAGGTTCGCTCAAGTTGCCATGGGCGATGCTTTCGGCAATACGACTGGCAATCTGCAACGGCCCCATGATGCTCAGGATGACCCAGCGCCCTTGGGCAAGCAGCAGTAACAAACTGGCGATGAGGACCGTGCCGAGAGTGAAATTGGCACTGCTGATAGCTTGCTGAGTGCCCGCACTGGTCTGTTGGGTGTTGGTTTCGATCAGCTCGCTGAGAGTGCCCATCTGGTCTTCCAGTTGGCTGAACGCGGTATTGAACGTGCCGAGTTGCTGCTGTGCGGTATCCGGATTTTCCAGCGCCAGCGCGACAATGCGTTCGGCGGCACTGATGTACGTATCAAGGCTAGGCTTGAGCTTGTCCAGTGCGGCCTTGAGGGTGGCGTTGACCGGCAACTTGAGGTTGTCACCGAGCACCTCACGAAAACGCGCCGCATGTTCATTGATGGAGCTGCGCGCCTCGGTTTTGCTGCTGTCGCTTTTACCCAGCCCGACCAGCATTGCCGAGAGCACATCCGCGCGCAGCGCATCGTGCATCATGTCGGCTTCGAGGTGGTTGCGCAGCGCGGTCATGCTGACCTCGTTGTCACTCACCGCTTCAGCCATCCGGGTATTTCCCAGATAGCTGACCAGACTCACGATCAGGGCGGTGAGCAAACTGGTGCCGATCAACAAAAACAAACGCAACTTTATGGACATTGATGATTCCCCTGGCGGCATCTGCATGGTCGGCTGACTTGCTTTGCTCTTGGGGTTATCGACTGTTCCAAGCGGTTACTTAGGCTTATTTCCATTTGAGTCGGTTTTTACGACCTGCGGTATGCCCTTATCGCGTTTGATCTTGTGATTGGCCGACGCAGCGTCCTCAGTGCCCGCGAATGTAGTGCTCCAGTTGCCGAATCAAATCGGCCTGCTCAACGATGGCTTCCTTGACCAGATCACCGATCGACAACAGCCCGATCAGCTCACCGCTCTCCAGCACGGGCAGATGGCGCAAATGACTGTCGGTCATGACCGCCATGCAGCGCTCGATACTCTGCTGACTGTCGGCGGTCACCACCGGCGCACTCATGATCTCGCGCACTGGCGTACCGACCGAAGAACGGCCCTGTAGAACCACCTTACGCGCATAGTCGCGCTCGCTGATGACGCCGACCACCTGCCCGTCTTCGATGACAGGCAACGCGCCGACGTTCTTCTCGGCCATCATTTTCAGGGCGTCGAGGACCATCTGGTCCGGCGCAATGCTGTGCACCTGCTGGTTTTGCACGACTTTCAGTTTCAGCAACTGTGCGGCTGTCTTCATCAACGTTCTCCGATACGGTTCAGGGCAGCAATCAAGCCGCCGCGACTTCCACGACGCCGGCGTTCAGGCGCACCGGCCATACGCGCAGGCGCTGCTCCGGGTACTCCAGGCAACTGCCGTCTTCAAGACGGAAATGCTGCTTGTAGATCGGCGACGCCACCACCAGATCACCTTTGAGGCTGCCGATCAGTCCGCGGCCGATGACGTTCGCGCCGGATTGCGGATCATGGTTGTCGATGGCGTAGAGAGTGCGACCTTCGGCCTGCGGCAGGTAGAACAGCGCCACCTGCGCGCCGTCGAGCCAGACGACGACGCCGGAGTTGCTGACCAGATCCTGCTGGCTGCACACCGCCTGCCAGGCTTGAGCATTGGCCGCCGTGACAAGGGCGTTGACACGCTGGGTATTGGACTGACTCATCAGGCATTCTCCTCGGTGACAGGGATAAGGTTGAGTTCGGCGGCCATGATCGGCCGGCGTTGACCGCGTTCCTGAACAAAATGGATGTCCGGGTCCGGGCGTTTATCGTTGACGAAGGTGCGGAATCGCTTGAGTTTTTCCGGGTCTTTGAGGGCGTTGGCCCATTCGCATTCGTAGCGGTTGACCACCAGTTGCATCTGCGATTCGAGTTCTGCGCCGAGCCCTAGACTGTCGTTGATGATCACGTCCTTGAGGTAATCCAGGCCACCCTCCAGGCTTTCGCGCCAGACCGAGGTGCGCTGCAATTTGTCGGCGGTGCGGATGTAGAACATCAAGAACCGGTCGATGTAACGGATCAGGGTTTCATCGTCCAGGTCGGTGGCGAACAGCTCGGCGTGGCGTGGGCGCATGCCGCCATTACCGGCCACATAGAGGTTCCAGCCGTTCTCGGTGGCGATCACGCCCACGTCTTTGCTTTGCGCCTCGGCACATTCACGGGTGCAACCGGAGACCGCGAACTTGAGCTTGTGCGGCGAGCGCAGGCCTTTGTAGCGATCCTCGAGGGTCAGGGCCATTTTCACGCTGTCCTGCACGCCGTAACGGCACCAGGTGCTGCCCACGCAAGACTTCACCGTACGGGTCGATTTGCCATAGGCATGCCCGGTTTCGAAACCGGCCTCAATCAGCTCGGACCAGATGTCCGGCAACTGATGCAACTGCGCGCCGAACAGGTCGATCCGCTGGCCGCCGGTGATTTTGGTGTAGAGGTCGTATTTCTTCGCCACCACGCCGATCGCGATCAGTTTGTCGGCGGTGATCTCGCCCCCGGCGATGCGCGGCACTACCGAATAGGTACCGTTTTTCTGCATGTTGGCCATGAACGTGTCGTTGGTGTCCTGCAACGGCACCAGCGAGGCGTCCATGATCGGCTGGTTCCAGCACGAGGCGAGGATCGAGCCCACCGCCGGTTTGCACACGTCGCAACCGGTGTGGCCACGGCCGTGTTTGGCCAGCAGTTCTTCGAAGGTGATCACCCCTTCTACCCGCACCAGCGCGTAAAGCTCCTGACGGGTGTAGGCGAAGTGTTCGCACAGGCTCTTGTCGACACTGACGCCACGGGCAATCAATTCATGCTCGAACACTTGCTTTAGCAGCCCGGCACAACCACCGCAACCGGTGCAGGCCTTGGTCTGCGACTTGAGCAGGCCCAGGTCGGTGCAGCCACCGTCGATGGCCGAGCAGATCGAGCCCTTGGTGACGTTATGGCAAGAACACACCGTCGCCGCCTCAGGCAGCGCGCCCGGGCCCAAGGTTGGCGCACCGGTGGACGATGGCAGAATCAGGCTGGCAGGTTCCGACGGCAAGGCAATGCCGTTCTGCATGTATTGCAGCAAGGTGTCGTAATAGCTGTTGTCGCCGACCAGCACCGCGCCGAGCACGCGTTTGCTGTCAGCATCCACCACCAGGCGACGGTAGCTGGCCGTGGCTTCATCGATGAACTGATAGCTGCGCGCACCCGGCGTCTGGGCGTGAGCATCACCGATGGAGCCGACATCGACGCCGAGCAGTTTGAGCTTGGTCGACATGTCGGCGCCCTGGAACGGCTCCGCCACTTGATTACACAGCAGCGTCGCGACGCCACGGGCCATCTGATAACCGGGGGCGACCAGACCGAAGAGGCTGCCATTCCAAGCAGCGCACTCACCAATCGCATAGATATTCGGATCGCTGGTCAGGCACTGATCGTCAATCACCACGCCACCACGCGGACCGATGTCCAGCGCACATTGGCGGGCCAGCGCGTCTTGCGCGCGGATGCCGGCGGAGAACACGATCAGGTCGGCTTCGAGAAATTCGTCATTGGCAAAATTCATCCGGTAGCGGTACTGCTCGCCGGCACTGATCGACTGCGTGCCACGGGACAGATGCACACCCACGCCGAGCCGCTCGATTTGCGCTTTCAACGCCAAGCCACCCTGCTCGTCCAGCTGCACCGGCATCAGGCGTGGGGCAAATTCCACCACATGCGCTTCCAGGCCCAGGCTTTTCAGGGCATTGGCCGCTTCCAGACCGAGCAGACCACCGCCGACCACCACGCCACGCCGGGCATTGGCCGCCGCGGCACGAATCGCGTCGAGGTCTTCAAGGGTGCGATAGACCAGGCGCGAGTCGCCTTCTGCACCTTCAATAGGTGGCACGAAAGGATAAGAGCCGGTGGCCAGAACCAGTTTGTCGTACGAGACACAACCTTGTGCGGTGATCACCTGACGTCGCGCCCGGTCGATTTCCAGCACGGGCACGCCCAAATGCAGGGTGACGCCCGGCGTCTGATACAGAGAGGCTTCGCCCAGGGCCAGCGACTCGGCATCGCGACCGCCGAAATACTCGGACAGATGCACCCGGTCGTAGGCGCGCATCGGCTCTTCGCTGAAGACATGCAGGCGGTAATGGTCGAGGGCGCCGCGCTCGATGAGCTGCTCGACACAATGATGTCCGACCATGCCATTGCCGATCACGATCAGTGTTTGCAGTTTGTTCAACGCGGCAACATTGGAATTCATAGTAAGCACCCAGCCAAAGCCAATCACGGTTAAAAAAGCAAAAAAAAACGCCTGAAACCTCTCGGTTTCAGGCGTCTTTGCCTGTTCTTCGCGGTGTTCGACCTGGCGCCTTCGCCTGATCCACCGATGTTGCCCACGACCTGCTCGGCCGGTCGATCTCCGTTGATCGAGTGGGCTGCCCATCTTTTTCAGATGTTGCTGAAGGGAGAATGCAGCCTTTGTGCCAGACTGCGGTGTATGACTTCCTCAGTTCGGGAAAACCGACCTCTGAACGATGGGAGAAGGTGATAAACACCGCGCCCCAGGCGGGTCTCATCAGGCGCGAGTCAACTTTGCAGGCCCCCGCGAGCGGGTGGGCAGACGTTGGAACAAAAGGAAGGAGTAGCTCAGGAAACCGCTTCGCACTGGTGCAAGTTGTCAGGCATGGCTCTTTAAAAGTGCATGCGGCGGTCAGCGCTCGCGGCGAGTTTGCCCCCAGCAGCCTCGCAACTTTTCCGCCAACAGAGCTGCATCGCGCTGAGAATCATCAGCGACACTTCGTAATTAACGAATTATTGGTAAGGAATATTCGATTTTTCTTCGCTGCAATCTCCCCGTTAGCATGACTCCGTCGGCTCCAGAACACCTCCAGACAGGGAGAACGACATGCAACCCCTGAACATTGGTGAACCCTGGATGTGGGTCGCCTTCATCTTCTTCGTCGTCGCCATGCTGGCTTTGGATCTGTTTGTCTTCGGCGGGCGCAAGGCGCATCGGGTATCGGTGCGCGAGGCGACGTGCTGGGTAATTGCCTGGTGCGCGCTGGCGCTGGTCTTCGCCGGATTGCTCCGGTGGTACTTGAATGGCGAGTTCGGGCCCGAAATCGCCCAGCGCAAAATGCTGGAATTCCTCACGGGTTATTTCATCGAGCTGTCGCTGTCGATCGACAACATGTTCGTCTTCGTGATGATTTTCGGCTACTTCGCCGTACCGCCAGAGTTGCAGCGCCGAGTGTTGCTGTACGGTGTGCTTGGGGCAATCGTGATGCGGGGGGCGATGATTCTCGCCGGCGTGTGGCTGGTGTCGCAGTTCGCGTGGCTGCTGTATGTGTTCGGTGTGTTCCTGATCATCACCGGGATCAAAATGCTGACATTCGCCCATCAGCAGCCAGACCTCGATAAAAACCCTTTATTACGCTGGATACGCAGCCATCTGCGCGTCACCAATGAGTTTCATGGCGAACGTTTTTTTGTGGTGCAAGACGGTCGGCACTGGGTGACGCCGATGTTTCTGGTGCTGGTGCTGATCGAGGCCAGCGACCTGATGTTTGCGGTCGACAGCATCCCGGCGATCTTCGCCATCACCACCGATCCGTTCATTGTGTTCACGTCGAACATCTTCGCGATCATGGGCCTGCGTGCCCTGTACTTCCTGCTGGCCGACATGGCTGACCGCTTCCACCTGGTCAAATACGGTTTGGCGATCGTGCTGGTGTTCATTGGCGCCAAGATGACGCTGATGCCGTGGCTTCACATGCCGGTTGAATGGTCGCTGGCCGTTGTTGGCGGGATCATTCTGACTTCGGTGCTGTTGAGTCTGATCTTGACCCGCAAGGAGGATCAAATGCGATCCCTGTAGCGGCCGAATGCGATCTTTTGTCGTATTCGCCTGCCCTCACCTGATAATCTGAGCCCCCTTGCCTGCATGTCTCTGATGGATCATCGGCGCGCGAAGACGCGGTGATCACTTCACCCCTTTCAATCAAGACAACGGTGACTCTTTTGATCAGCAGCACCCCTGCATTTGCCCGCGATATCGACGGCAAAGCCATTTCTGCCCAGGTTCTCGACGAGGTCCGGGAAGAGGTTTTGGCCTTGGCCGGCCAGCAGATCTATCCCGCCCTGGCGGTCCTGTTGGTCGGCGACGACCCGGCCAGCCACGTTTATGTGCGCAACAAACTGCTGCGTGCCAAGGAAGTCGGCATCCGTTCCCTTGAATACCGTCTGCCGGAAACCGCCAGCCAGGCCCAGGTGCTGGAATTGATTGCGCAACTCAATGCCGATCCCACGGTGAATGGCATCCTGGTGCAACTGCCCTTGCCGGATGCTATCGATGAACAAGCAGTGATTCATGCCATCGACCCGATCAAGGACG
Organism: Pseudomonas sp. BF-R-26; assembly: GCF_019947395.1. Classification (NCBI taxonomy): domain Bacteria; kingdom Pseudomonadati; phylum Pseudomonadota; class Gammaproteobacteria; order Pseudomonadales; family Pseudomonadaceae; genus Pseudomonas; species Pseudomonas sp. BF-R-26. Next base: position 160,001 of record NZ_JAGYGK010000007.1, read on the forward strand.
TGGATGGTTTTCATCGGGAAAACGTCGGCGGGCTGGTGCAAGGCTTCGAGGTTCTGACCCCGTGCACGCCCAGCGGCTGCATGCGCCTGCTGCGCGAAACCTGCGGTGCTGACTTGAGCGGTTTGCACGCGGTGGTTATCGGCCGTTCGAACATTGTCGGTAAACCGATGGCGACCTTGCTGTTGCAGGCCAATTGCTCGGTTAGCGTGGTGCACTCGCGTAGCGTTGATGCCCCGGCGTTGTGCCGGTTGGCAGATATCGTGGTCGCGGCGGTGGGCCGGCCAGAATTGATCGACGCCAGTTGGCTCAAGCCCGGCGCGGTGGTGATCGATGTCGGCATCAACCGCATCGCCAGCGAGTCCGGCAACCGTCTGGTGGGCGATGTCGATTACGCCAGCGCCCGGACCGTCGCCCGTGCGATCACCCCGGTGCCCGGCGGCGTCGGGCCGATGACCATTGCCTACCTGCTGAAAAACACCCTGATCGCCAGCCACTTGCAACGCGCCGCGCTGGCCCGCGGGCAGCAGCCTGTGGACGACCTGGCGTTGAACTGAGCACACAATCAATTAAGACACGGACCCTGTGGGAGCGGGCTCGCCCGCGATGAGGGCGAGTCAGTCGATATCAATGTTGACTGATGCACCGCAATCGCGGGCAAGCCCGCTCCCACAGGGATTGTGCTTGACTGACATTGGGCTGTGTCTTGCACATTTTTTTGCGATTGGCCGTCGAAGACGCCGTTACTTCCCGGCGTGCAGCACTTGCGCTTGCGGCATCGCCGAAGAGTGGTGGTTGAGAATCTTCCACTGACCGCCCACTTGTTCATAGACGAACGTGTAACGGGCCTGCACCTGCCGGGTCTTGCCATCGGCCTCGGTCAGGAAAAAGGTGTAGACGCCGCTGTCCATCGCCACATTGGCGCCCAATGGACGGATCTCACGGTAGTTGATCTGCCCCACCGGCTTGAGCGCCATGAAGTGATCGAAGTAGTCCTTGATCTGCGCCGGGGTGGTGCGCACCTTATTGGAAACCGTTGGCTGCAGCACCGCGTTCGGCGCGTACAGGTCGACCACGCTCTGAACATTGCCGCTCTTCAACGCGCTATTCCATTGATCAAACAGTGCGGCGATTTCACGATCCTTCACGTTACCGGGCTGTTCGGCCACGCTGCTGTAAACGTAAGGCACTGCCTCCAACGCCTGGGCCAACGGGGCGGCCAGGGCGAACAACAGGGCAGCGATGGTTGAGGTCTTGAATTTCATTGCGCTATTCCAATGGTGGTCGATGGCCATACTGTGCCGCTCGAAACGCCGCCCGCCATCGGCCAACCGGAGTCATTTGCCTATGCCATTCGGCAGATAGCGCCCTGCCCCGTTAACAAGGTTTAATGACGCCCCTGCCCGAACGGGCGTGCCTGCGCCGGAACCCGCCCATGCAAATTCCTGATCATGACCCCGGCAGCGCCCTGGCCATTCGCACCCAGTATCGGCAATCGCAAAGTCGCGCCGCGCGGCTGCGGCTGCTGGTGGATACCGGCCAGGAACTGACGCAACTGGCCCCCGAAGCGATGCGCCAACGCGTGCTGCAACGGGCCTGTGCCTTCCTCGCGATGGACCACGCGCTGTTGCTGGAATGGGACGAGGATGCGCAGGTCAGGACCACCGCCAGTCACGGCAACCGTGATCGTTTAAACAGCCTCGAACACCTGGCCAATACCGCGATGCGCACTCCGCAATGGCAGGAGCAGCCGAGCGCGATCCTGCCCAATGTGCTGCGGGTGCCTTTGCGCGGTGGCGATGGCACGGCCTTCGGTGCGTTGGTGCTGGCCAACAGTGTCAGCATCAGTGCGCCGGACACCGAGGACATCGAATCCCTGCAATTGCTCGCCACCCTGCTGGCCGCACACCTGGAAAACCAGCGTCTGCTGGATGCACTGGTCGCCCGCGAACGCACCATGTCCGATTTGGTGCATCGGCTGTTCAGGGCACAGGAAGACGAACGCAAACGCATGGCCTACGACCTGCACGACGGCCTGGCGCAAACCCTCGCCGGGTTGCATCAGCGCCTGCAAGGTTTTGCCGGTCGCTGCCCGCCACTGCCCGAGGAACTCGGTGCGGACTTACAGACGATTCTTGCGTTGGCCCAGCATTGTGTCGGTGAAGGCCGACAATTGATCAGCGGCCTGCGCCCGACCGTGCTCGACGACTTTGGCTTGCTGAAGGCGGTCGACAAAGAAGCGGATCGCCTGCGTGACGCCGGGATCAAAGTGAACTGGAGTGCGCGTTGCGAAGCACGCTTGCCCAGCCAGGTGGAGATCGCCCTGTTCCGGATTGCTCAGGAAGGCATCAACAATATTCTCAAACATGCACAGGCCAGCCACGTGGTCTTGGCGCTGGAGTTGCACGAAGGACTGGCCTCGCTACGGGTGGACGATAACGGCAAAGGCTTTGCCATGGAACAACGACTCGACACCTGCGGCGCCCGGCACCTTGGGCTCGCCGCGATGCAGGAGCGTGCGAGCCTGCTGGAAGGTGATTTCACCTGCGTCAGCCATGCGCACCGCGGAACACAACTGCGCGCCACCGTGCCCTCCGACCTCAATGGAACAGCTCAATGACTGAAGTTTTACGTCTGGTTCTGGCGGACGATCATGAGGTCACCCGAACCGGCTTCGTCGCGCTGCTGGCGGGCCATCCGCAATTCGAAGTGGTCGGCCAGGCCCGCGATGGCCAGGAAGCAGTAGACGCGTGCGAGCGCCTGCTGCCCGACATCGTCATCCTCGACATTCGCATGCCCGTGCTCAACGGGTTGGGCGCGGCGCGGATTCTTCAGCAGCGGCTGCCGGCCCTGAAAGTGGTGATCTTCACCATGGACGACAGCCCGGATCACCTGGAAGCGGCGATGAATGCCGGTGCCGTGGGTTACCTGCTCAAAGACGCCAGTCGCGATGAAGTGATCAACGCCCTGCAACGCGTCGCCGCGGGTGAGGAAGCCCTCAATAGCGCCGTGAGCGCCCGTCTGCTACGGCGCATGACCGAACGCAACGCCAGTGGCGCCGCCCCTGCCGAAACCTTGACTGCCCGCGAACGCCAGGTCCTCGGATTGGTGGCCAGCGGTTTCAGCAACCGTGAAATCGGTGAAGAGCTCGGCATCACCACGGGAACGGCCAAGGCCCACGTGGAACGGGTCATCGGTAAACTCGGCGCCGCCGACCGAACCCAGGCCGCTGTCCGTGGCATCGCCTTGGGCCTGGTGACCCAGTCATGAAAGTTTCAAGCGCTCGCCGCTGGGCCGACCTGCCGTTACGCGGCAAAGCCCTCGTGGTGATTTCTCTGCCGTTGGTGATCCTGTTGCTCTCGCTGGTGCTGATCTACATCACCGAGCGTCAGACCGCACGCGCGGAAGAGGACGTGCGCCGAGTGCTGCTGGTGCAAGGCGACATTCAGGCGGTGCACACCCTGCTCGCCGAGGCCGCCGCCAGCGTGCGCGGTTATCTGCTGACCCGCCGCGAGGATTTCCTGCCGGGTTATCGGCAAGCCAAGCCCTTGATCGAATCGGCCCTGCGCCGGCTCGACAGCAACGTTCGCGATGAGCGAGTGCGTAAACATCTGGAGGCGATCACGCCGCTGATCGACACCAAGGTCGAGGGTCTGGTTGAACTGCTCGATGATCGCAGCGCCACACCCGAGTCGATCACCACGATCCTGATCAACAACAAGCACATCCTCGACGAATTGCGCGAACGCATCAGCGCTATGCGCACCCTTGAAGACACGCTGCTGGCCGAACGTACTGCGGCGGCCGCCTCCACTCGACAACGCCTGTTGTTCTCTACCCTGCTGGCCGCCGCTTGCGGGCTGTTTGGCGCCATTGTGGCGGTACTGTTTCTGTCCAAGGGCATCGTCGCCCGGGTCAAACAGGTCCAGGGCAACGCACAACGGCTGGCACTCGGTCAGCCATTACTGCCGCAACCGCCGGAGAACGATGAGATTGGTCAACTGGGCACTCGTCTGGTCGAAGCCGGGCTGTTGCTGGCCGAACGTGAACGGGCGTTGCGCGACAACGAAGAACGCCTGCGGCTGATCATCGACGGGGTGAAGGACTACGGTATTTTCGCCCTCGACACGCGGGGCTTCGTTACCAGTTGGAATGCGGGCGCCGAACGGATCAAGGGTTACACGGAGCAAGAAATCGTCGGCCAGCATTTCTCGGTGTTTTATCTGTCGCAAGAATGCCCGCAGCATCCCGACATGGCGCTACGCGAGGCCACTCGCGACGGTCATTACATGGAAGAGGCGTGGCGTTGTCGCAAGGATGGCAGCCGCTTCTGGGCCAGTGTGGTAATTACCGCGCAATACGATAGCAGTGGCGCCCTGCGCGGTTTTTCCAAGATCACCCGCGACATCACCGATCGCCGTGCGGCCGAGATCGCGCTGAGCACCGCACGGGAAGAAGCCGAGCGTGCCAGCCGCGCCAAAAGTGAATTTCTGTCGCGCATGAGCCACGAACTGCGTACCCCGCTCAACTCTATTCTCGGCTTCGCGCAACTGCTGGACATGGACTCGCCCAAGGGACAGCGGGCGCAGATCGGTCACATCCTGAGGGCCGGGCAACACCTGCTGACCTTGATCAACGAGGTGCTGGACATCGCCAAGATCGAGGCCGGGCGCCTGCCACTCAACGTTGAAGCCGTGCCTTTGGCGGTGGTGCTGCAAGAAGCCCTGACACTGGTGTCCCCAATGGCCTGCGACGCCGGCATTCAGCTGGTTGAGCTGCCGATGCTGGCCGCCGACAGCGGAATCGTCGCTGATCGGCAACGCCTGGTTCAGGTGCTGCTCAACCTGTTGTCCAACGCGATCAAATACAACCGGCCCCAGGGCCAGGTGCACATCGAAGTCAGGGTTATTCAACAGCGAATTGCCGTGTCGGTCTGCGATACCGGCAAGGGCATTGCGGCCGAGCGACTGGAGCAACTGTTCAAGCCGTTCGAGCGCCTGGAGACTGATCCGAACGTGGAAGGCACCGGCCTGGGCCTGGCCTTGAGCAAGAGTCTGCTGGAAATGATGAACGGCAGCCTGACCGTAAAAAGCCAGCCCGGCGCAGGCTCCAGTTTCACCTTGGAACTGCCCTTCGTGCGCCTGCAGCCAGCCATCGAACCGCCAGCGGCACGCATCAGCCACCCAACGGTTACGGCCGCCCTCACCGCCCCCGATTACCAGGGCAAAGTGCTGTGCATCGAAGACAATCTTTCGAGCCTGGCCCTGATCGAAACCCTGCTGCAACGACGACCGCACATCCAGTTGCTTTCAAGTATGCAGGGGCAAATGGGTCTGGACCTGGCTCGTCAACATGCGCCGCAGCTGATTTTGCTCGACGTGGCGCTGCCGGATCTTGATGGTTTCAATGTTCTGCATCGCTTGCGCCAGTCTTCAATCACCCGTGCCATTCCAGTGCTGATGATCACCGCCGATGCCAGCGACCTCACTCATCTGGCGTTGCTGGAAGCGGGAGCGACGGCGGTGCTGACCAAGCCGATTAACATCCCTTCATTCCTCGCCCATCTTGACCAGCATCTACCGGAGCCCGTGTGAACACTGACCTGCGCATTCTGATCATCGACGACCAACGGCCCAACCTCGATTTGATGGAGCAGCTGCTTGTCCGCGAAGGGCTGACCAATGTACTGAGCAGCACCCAGCCGCTGCGAACCCTGGACCTGTTCAACAGCTTCGAGCCTGACCTGGTGATTCTTGACCTGCACATGCCGGAGTTCGACGGCTTTGCCGTACTGGAACAACTCAACCGGCGCATCCCGACCGGCGAATACCTGCCGATCCTCGTGCTCACCGCTGACGCCACCCGCGATACCCGACTACGCGCGCTGGCCCTGGGCGCCAAAGACTTCATCAGCAAGCCACTGGATGCCCTGGAAACCATGCTGCGCGTCTGGAACCTGCTTGAAACCCGCGCGCTGTATAAAGCCTTGCGCACCCTGGTCCCGGCAGATCAGATCGAGTTGCTGCGCCAGTTAAAGCCGCACCCAGTTAGCTGACTGAAGGGGCGGAATCACTGACGCTTTGCTACTGAATGTCAGGTCACGGGGCTGGCTCGGTATTTTGGCGACCGGTTGCAGAAAGCCCAGCAAGGCCTGCTGGGTGTCATTCCAGGCCGTCGGGTGTTCCATATCGAGGAAGTGCCCGGCGTTCTTGATGGTCTGAAACTGAGCATGACGGCTATGAGCTGCAAAAAGACGGGCGTCTTCCACCGAGGTGTACTCATCCCGTTCGCCGTTGATAAACAGCAGCGGAACTTCGATGGCATCGGCACAGGAAACGTAGCAGTGAGTGTCCTGGGTCAGCACCTCATTGACGTGAAAATGCATCTGTTGGTATTCGTGTTCGTCCAGGCTACTGACATGGCGCTCATTGAAACGCTTGAACAGCGACGGCAGATGCTTGCCGATAGTGCTGTTGATCAAGCGCCCGACATTGCGCCGATCGCACGCCTGGAGAAAATCCCGGCCGCTCTCCAGATAATCGCGCATCGGTGTGTTGATCCGCGCAGCGAATGAACTGATCACCGCCTTTTCGATTCGTTGTGGGCGCTGCGCCAGCGCCAGCAAAGTCGCCGCCCCGCCCCAGGAAAAGGACAGTACATGCTGCACGCGAAAGTGCTCGATCAACTCCAGCAGGATTGCGGCCTCGTCTTCCTTGCGGATCGGCTGGTCATGCTGGTTGTGTTGTTTCGATTGCCCGGCGTAGGGCTGATCGTAGAGGACCACATTGAAACGTGGCCGCAGGTAACGCACCGTTTGAGCAAAGGATGCGGTCGTTGCCAGCGAGCCGTTGACCAGAATGATGGTCTTTTCGGCGGCGGAGTTGAGATAGTGCTCGGTATAAACCTTGTACTTCTTACCGATCTCGACGATGGCAGTCTTCAGCATCATTTCATTCTCTTCCTTGAACAAATTGGATCAACACCCAGCGTGAATGACTATCCGGCTTCCTCCGGGCAAGCCTGACAGCAAGAACCAGCGACAACGGTACAAGGGCGCTGAGATGAACGCCATGACCAACAAGTCACAAACCGACCAGTGGTTCACAGTTAAGCAGGGATTTTCCCGTCTGCAAGTACGCAGGCTTGAAAGTGGCGGCGCTGACGCCCTACCGACATCCGTCTATGATTGTTCATTACCCCCTCAATCCACCGAGGAGTTGAAAGATGTCGCTGACGCTTTACTACCATCCGCTGGCGTCGTTCTGCCACAAAGTGCTCATCGCGCTCTACGAAAACGGCACCGAATTCGAGAGAAGAATCATCGATCTCGGGGACGCTGCCGACAGCGCAGAACTTCGGGCATTGTGGCCAATCGGAAAGTTCCCGATTATTCGCGACCATGTTCACCAGCGGAATCTGCCGGAGTCCAGCATCATCATCGAGTACCTGGATCGACGGTATCCAGGCAAGCACAGACTGGTTCCAGACGATTGGGATAGCGCGCTGGAGGTCCGCTTATGGGATCGTTTCTTCGACCATTATGTACAAGTGCCGATGCAACAGATTGTCAGTGATCGACTACACGCGACCAACGGTGATTTGAGCAGAGAGCGGTCCACACTGGAAACGGCGTACGGCATGCTCGATCGCCGGATGGCGTCCAGAATCTGGGTGGCCAGCCCGGAGTTCAGCATGGCCGATTGCGCCGCCGCCCCGGCACTTTTCTATGCCAGCACGCTCGTGCCGTTCCCCGACGACTACGGCCACTTGAACGCCTATTTCGACAGGTTGGTACAGAGACCGTCATTTCAGCGGGTGATCGACGAAGCCAGGCCCTGGTTTTCGTTGTACCCGTTTGCGGATGCCATCGAGCAACGGTTTCGTGAGGCGCCGGACAATGCATGACCAGCAATTGGTTGTAATGCGATCCGTAGCAACTGCCAAAGCCTGCTTCGGCCTTGTAGCAGCTGGCGAAGCCTGCGTTCGGCTGCGAAGCAGTCGCAAAATCAGGCATTGCGGTCCATCAGGCACACTGTGCACTCAGGGTTTACGACTGCTACGCAGCCGAACGCAGGCTTCGCCAGCTGCTACAAGAAGTGGGTTGCGGCCGAAATGACTTAACTGACTATGCGAAATCAAAAACGCGGTTTGATCGTCTTCCAGTCCGGCTTGTAACGCTGCATCTGCTTCACGTCATCGCGCTGACGAATGCCGCAGGTCAGGTATTGATCATGCAGCTTGCCCAATTGATCGTGATCCAGCTCAAGGCCCAACCCTGGCGCACGGGTGATTTTCACGCAGCCATCGACGATGGGCAGCTTGCCGCCCTTGATCACCTCTTCGTCCGGTTCCTGCCAGGGGTAATGAGTGTCGCAGGCGTAATCGAGGTTGGGCACCGAGGCGGCGACATGCGCCATGGCCATCAGGCTGATGCCAAGGTGCGAATTGGAATGCATGGACACGCCAAGGCCGAAGGTGTCGCACATTTTCGCCAACGCCTGAGTGTCGCGCAGGCCACCCCAGTAATGATGGTCGGCGAGCACGATCTGCACGCTGTTCAGGGCCACGCTGCGGCGGAACTCATCAAAGTCAGTGACTACCATATTGGTCGCCAGCGGCAGACCGGTGCGTTTGTGCAACTCGGCCATGCCGTCGAGACCCGGTGTCGGGTCTTCGTAATACTGCAGGTCATCGCCCAGCAGTTCTGCCATGCGAATCGAAGTTTCCAGCGACCAGTTGCCGTTCGGGTCGATGCGCAGCGGGTAACCTGGAAAAGCTTTTTTCAACGCCTTGATGCACGACACTTCGTGCTCCGGCGGCAGTGCCCCGGCCTTGAGCTTGATGCTCTTGAAACCGTAGGCCTCGATCATGCGCCGAGCCTGGGCGACGATCTGCTCTTCGTTCAGCGCCTCGCCCCAGCTGTCTGGTTTGTACGGTGAATCGATGTGTTGCGCGTACTTGAAGAACAGATAGGCGCTGAACGGCACCTCATCACGAATCGCCCCGCCCAGCAGGTCCACCAGCGGCACATTCAGGGAATGCGCCTGTAGATCGAGAAACGCCACTTCGAACGCCGAATATGCGTTGCTTACTGCTTTGCTGGCGTGAGAACCGGGCGCCAGTTCCGCACCGGCGATGCTCGGGGTTTTGTTTGCCGCCACGGTGGCCTGCACGATGGCGCGCAACTGGTTGAGGTTGAACGGGTCGAGACCGATCAACTGATTTTGCAATTGCTGTTGAATCGCCAGCGCCGGGGCGTCGCCGTAGCTTTCGCCCAGGCCGATGTAGCCATTGTCGCTCTCGATCTCGATGATCGAGCGCAGCGCGAAGGGTTCGTGAATACCGCTGGCATTGAGCAGCGGCGGATCACGGAAGGCAATGGGGGTGACGGTGACGCGTTTGATTTTCAAGAGACAGCTCCCTTTGGCTCGGTATTCAAGGCTTGATGATTGACAGGTTTTTTCGGTGCCGCGGCGTCGACCGGCTTACCGGTGAGCGAGCTGCGCGTGTCGCCACGCGGTGCAGTGCGGGCAAAAAAGATCACCACGGCCGCGACCAGCGAAGTGGCCGCCAGGCCGTACAAACCGCCTTCGATAGAACCGGTGGTCTGCTCCAGGAACCCGAACGCGGTTGGCGCCACGAAGCCGCCGAGATTGCCGATGGAGTTGATCAAAGCGATTACTGCCGCAGCGACGCGCGCATCCAGATAACCCTGGGGAATCGGCCAGAACAATGCTGAAGCCGCCTTGAAACCAATGGCCGCAAAACAGATGGCGACGAAGGCGAAGATCGGCCCGCCGGTGGTCGACATGAACATGCCGAACGCGGCAATCACCAACGTCACCGCCACCCAGGCTTGCTGGTATTTCCATTTACTGGCCATGGCGGCGAAGCCATACATCGCCAGGATGGAGATGATCCACGGGATCGAGTTGAACAGGCCGACCTGGAAGTCGCCCAGATTACCCATCTTCTTGATCATGCTGGGCAGCCAGAACGTGGCGCCATAAATCGTCAGGGCGATGGAAAAGTAGATAAAGCAGAACAGCGCAATCTGCCGGTCGGCGAGCAATTTGAACATCGACGGTTTGACCGTCTGCACGGCTTCGCGAGCCTGCTGTTCCAGGGCAATGGCGCTTACCAGTGCGTCCTTTTCTTCGACGCTCAGCCATTTCGCCTCGCGTGGATGGGATTGCAGCCAGAACCAGACAAACCCACAGAGCACGATGGAAGCAAAGCCTTCAATCAGGAACATCCACTGCCAGCCATGCAGGCTGAGACCGTTGACGTGCAGCAGCGCGCCGGACACTGGACCGGAAATCACCGAGGCAATGGCCGAACCACTGAGGAAAATCGCCATGGCCTTGCCCCGCTCGGTCGACGGTAGCCATTGGGTGAAGTAATAAATGATGCCGGGGAAAAACCCCGCCTCGGCGGCGCCGAGAATGAAGCGCAGTACATAGAAGCTGGTTTCGCCACGCACGAAGGCCATGGCCATCGCCGCCGCGCCCCAGGTGAACATGATGCGCGTCAGCCAGGCGCGAGCACCGTAGCGTTGCAGCAACATATTGGACGGTACTTCGAAGATCGCGTAACCGATGAAAAACAGCCCGGCGCCCAAGCCATAGGCCGCGGCGCCAATGCCCAGGTCGGTTTCCAGGTGACTGCGCACGAAGCCGATGTTGACCCGGTCGATGTAGTTGACGATGAACATCACCACAAACAGCGGCAGCACATGGCGCTTGACCTTGGCCGCTGCTCGGGCGAGGACTGTCGGGTCCGGCGGACTCTGATGGGTATTCAAGGGGCGACTCCCGTTCATTGTTTTTTTAGGGGAGAACCGATCATGGACGCGCCTATTGATCCCGTCTAATCTAACTTGGCACTCGATTGATACCCGGATTAGATCAATGTTCGAACTGACGCAACTGCGCTGCTTCACCACCGTGGCCACCGAACTCAACTTTCGCCGAGCCGCCGAACGGTTGAACATGACCCAACCGCCTCTTAGTCGCCAGATTCAATTGTTGGAGCACCACCTGGGCGTCGAGTTGTTCACCCGCAGCACGCGCAGCGTCGCCTTGACCGCCGCCGGTCGCGCCTTCTTCATCGAAGCGCAGAACCTGCTGGAGCGCGCTCAGCAAGCCGCCGTGACTGCCCGGCGTTTCGCCGAAGGCGACATCGGTACGGTCAACATCAGCTTCGTCGGCAGCGCCGTTTACGAGTTCCTGCCCAAGGTCATCGCTGAAGCGCGGCTCAAACAGCCTCAGGTCAAAATCGATCTGTCGGAGATGAACACCTACCAGCAACATGAAGCCCTTCGCGCCCGCCGGATCGATCTGGGCATCGTCCGCGCGCCGTTGCTCGAGCCGGGCTATGCCACCGAATGCCTGGTGCGTGAACCCTTCGTGTTGGCCGTCCCCCACAATCATCGGCTGGCCAGCGCCGAAACCGTGTCCGTCAAAGACCTGGACGCACAACCCTTCCTCATGTACTCCCATGCGGCTTACCCGCCGTTCAACGAACTGCTGACCGGCATGCTTCGCTCGGCCCGCGTCGCCCCGGAATATGTGCAGTGGCTCGGCTCGTCCCTGACCATCCTGGCTCTGGTCAACGCCGGAATGGGCCTGGCCCTGGTGCCGCGTTGCGCCACCAGTGTCGTGTTCAAGAACGTGGTGTTTCGCGATATCGATCTGGGGGAAGGCGTGCAGAGTGAGCTGCACTTGATCTGGCGCGAGAACAACGACAACCCGGCGTTTGCGATGTTGCTGGAGGGGATTCGAAAGGCTGTCAGAGAGGGATGGGGTTTGTGAGTTGTCGGCGTATGTTACGAGCCCCCCGTAGGAGCTGCCGCAGGCTGCGATCTTTTGATCTTTCCAACGGGCGACTCGTTGTCTGAACAGACGCCAAAGGCAAAAGATCGCAGCCTTCGGCAGCTCCTACATTAGCCCTCCTCCAGGCTACCGTTGCGCCAGTTCATGCTTGATGCATTGCTCGTAATACGTTTGCTTGATGTCGGAAGGCTTGAGGCGTGAGGGACTGTTATAGGTTTGTTCCGTGATCCCCATGGCTGTCATGCGCATCCACGGCCGGGGAAATTTGCGCGCTTGCAGTTTCCTGCGCGCCCCGTAAAGCGTGAGCCCGGAAAGCTTTGACGCTTGTGCGCCGGCAGCTATGTCCGAGCCCCAGCTGCAGACGAAACGACTGTTCTTGCTCAGGTCTTTTGCCTGAGCCTCAAGCGAGAGAGTCACCAGGACAAACGTTGCAGCCATCCATACCAAAGTCCGCATATCGCCAATGCCTAACCTTCTGAAAAGAAAGCAAGTTTGACAACGAAACGGACATCGGGGGGCCAGCAGTTCGCCTCATTTCATCGCTGGCTCTCTTTGCCACGCCCGGTGCAGAAGATCGATGACTTCTTCGTCCGATGTCTGCGAAAAATCCTTGTACCAATGGCCGATCGAAATCAGCCAATCAGGGATCAGCGGGCAAATCAGCTCGTCCACTTCATCGCGCAGCGCCTCTGCCGTCTCAAGAGGTGCCACCGGCACGGCAACGACGATGCGAGAAGGCGCTTGCAGACGCACGGCCTGTATCGCGGCCATCATCGTGGCGCCTGTCGCCAGGCCGTCATCGATCAGAATCACCACCTGATCCTTGAGCGCCACAGGTGCGCGCGATGCCCGGTATATACGCTCGCGACGCAATAATTCCTGGGTTTCTCGTGCAGTAACGCCATCGAGCGTGCGTTGATCGATACCGTTCGCCCTCAGTACATCGTCATTGACAATTCGTATGTCGCCGCTGGCAATCGCGCCCATGGCGAGTTCCTGATGAGACGGTACTCCCAGCTTGCGCACCAGCATCAGGTCCAGGCGAACCTCCAGGGCCGTGGCCACTTCATAGGCGACCGGAACGCCGCCACGGGGCAAGGCAAGGACGATGACGTCGGCTCTTTTAGCGTATTTAAGCAACGGTTCCACCAGGCCTCGGCCGGCATCAACCCGGTCATGCAAGATGGTTTGCAATGAAGGACTAGTCATTTGAAACCTCCCTGGGGCGGGAGCCCCAAAAAACGGGCGTTCGTTTGACGGCGGCCATCATTCCAATAGGGGCGTGCGCCCCTAGACCGCCAGAATGCTGCAAGGTACCTGGTACAGAATATGTTCCGTCGTGCTGCCAAGCAGCCGCTCCAGACCACGGTATTGAGCTCTGCCCATCACGATCACATCCACTTGATGCTCATTGGTGAATTCGCTCAGTACTGATACAGGGTTCCCCATGATGAAATGCCGACAGTCAGCGGTCACACCGAACCGAGCGGCCAACTGGAGAAAAGACTTTTCCAGGTCGCTGCGCAACTCCCGGGTAAGCTCCGCGAGCGTCAGACCGCCGTCCATATCCGCCAGAAAGGCAGCCGAAATGTCACACGCGTACAGCAGATGCAGCTCGGCATTGCACTGCAGCGCAAGGCTCGACGCCTGCAGGATGATCCGGTCATTGAGTTCATTGTTCGAAGGCTCGGTGTCTGACACGTCAACCGCGGCCACCACCTTCTGCGGCAAGGCATGGCATTCACCCCCCACCAGATAAACCGGGACCGGGCAATGGCGCAACAAACGCCAATCCAGCGGCGTGAAGAACGCGCGCTTGAGCACGGGTTCATGCTGCACTTGCTTGATCAACAGATCGGGCTGCATTTGCGTGACATGGTCAAGGATGTCCTGACGCATGTTATCGGCCCATGCGACTTCGGTTGTCACCTCGATCCCCCGGCCTCGCATCTTTTCCGCCTGCTCATCGAGCCAGTCGCGGTGCTCCTGCAGGTAGGTCGCCCGGGCCATTTTGCGGTCGCCTTCTTCGAGCAGCGACAGAATGTCCAACGAGGGAATCAGGCCGGCAATGTGCAAGCTCGCCCCGCTGGCCTTGGCCAGGGCGGCGCCATGGTTTATCGCAGGCGAATGGCGCAGCAGCGGGTTGATGATCAGCAATAACCGTTGATACTGGCTCATGATCTGACTCCAGACAGGTTGATCCTCGACGCCGGCTCGAGAATCCAGCATCAGGCCCAGACTCCGCCATTAAAGCCTCTTAAGCGTTGATTTATATCAATTCCTTGAATGAGGCATTGCAGGGGCCACTTGAGAAGAATAGTTCACAACGGTGCTGTGCATCTCATGCCGGACTCATCCGTGATGGCCGTTCGCCTGAAAAGGTAGCACCGCTGATGTAGGCGGATACTCCGCCTTCGCGGGCAAGCCCGCTCCCACAGGTTCCGTGCTTGGCTGATTGGCATTGGGCACCGCCAGGTTTTGTTTGTGACTCGGGTATTCGTCATCCTGTCCCAAGAACAAACAACTCCAACATGGCCCAAACAGCATGCATCCGCAAAGACTGATCCTGCACAACGAGTTGCACGCGCGCCCTTCTCTGTATTTCGACGAGCCCGCCCATGTATTTCATATGGCGTTTCTGGCGAATGACGGGCAGTGCGACACTCTGCTGAGTCGCTGCTGCCCCGGCCCGGTCGACCCGGATGCGGCCCAGGGCATCACCGAACTGGAGGGCCATGCCTTAAAGTGGGAGCGGCACGCGGAGTTCCTGACGCTGACGCTGGTGGTACCCTCCTCCAGTCACGAGCCATGCTGGAGCCCGCCACCCAAAGCCTTGATGGAACGGGTCGAACCCTTCATGCAGCACATGATCAACGCTGTGCAGATTGTGGTGCGCACTGATACGTCCTTCTCTGGCGATCTGTCTGTTTATGGATTCAAAGATCCTAGCGGCTCTTGTATAGGTGGAGGCGATGCGACGGTCTGGAGCGATTTTCGCCTGAGCGCCGACGGCACCAACCGTTTCCTGTTCATTAATAAACGCCTGAATGCGTATCGGCTGGGACGGATGATCCGCCGCCTGCTGGAAATCGAAACCTACCGAATGATGGCTTCGCTTTCACTCATCACCGCGAAAGCCTTGAGCACTCAGCTCAACGTCTTCGACAAGACCCTGGTAAACCTTTCGGAACGTAACGCCGGCCCCGATACCGGGAATGCGAAAGCGTTGCTGACCGACATTGCCAACCTGTCAGCGCAGGTGGTCAGCAGCAGCGCAAAAACCCGACACCGCTTCAGCGCCACCCAAGCCTATGCACAACTGGTTTTCGAACGTTTGGGCGAACTGCGCGAAAGCCACGTGGGTGATTGCCAGCGACTGGGTATCTTCATCGAAAGACGCTTTAAACCCACGGTCAGATACTGCGCCGTCACCGAACAACGCCTGGAGCAACTGGCCGAAAGCGTGGCCAACCTCGGGGACTTGTTGCAGGCCCGTGTGCAGGTCGAAATGGAAGAGCAGAACTCGGAAATCCTGAAGAGCCTGAATGCCCGCGCCGATACTCAAATCAAAATCCAGCGCGCGGTCGAAGGCTTGTCGATTATCGCCATCACCTATTACTTGTTGAGCCTGTTCAAGCTGCTCTACTCGGGATTGCACGTCATGGGCGCGGACATTTCCGCGAGAGACGCCATGCTGGCCATGACCCCGATCGCGCTCTGTGTCCTGCTGTTTATTTTGATCAGGATCAGGAAAGCCAAAGAACATTGACCCACCGTAAAGCGCCCCTGCGCGATAATTGCCGTATGCGCCAGGGGCCATGCACTACCAGCCCTCAGGGCACACATCGCCTTTTCCAGTTTTAACCGACTCTTTCCTGAAGCGCACCCGGGCATCTGTGCCCGCTAGCCCGGGAGCGCAGTCGTCGAGGAGTTTTCATGGATATGCTTTACCGGACCTCCCGCGAGGGAGTGACCGCCCCGCGGTTCGCGTTCAATCCCCTGAACCTGGGCCTGCTGCTGGCCAGCGCGATGCCTTCGGCCTGGGCCGCCACCGAACTGCCGGCGGTGACCGTCACTGGCGAAGACACCTCCGGTTATCAGGCCGAAAGCGCTTCGGTCGGTGGTTTCGAAGCGGCGCCATTGCTCGATACGCCGGCCTCGATTTCGGTGGTGAACGAAGCCTTGATCAAGGATCAGCAAGCCCGCCTGCTCAGCGAAGTGCTGCGCAACGACGCCTCGGTGGGTGAAAGCTACGCGCCGGTCGGTTACTACGAAAACTTCGTGGTGCGCGGCTTTTCCCTCAACTCCGCCAGCAGCTACAAGATCAACGGCCGCACCATCACCGGCGAGCAGAACGTCGGGCTGGAAAACAAACAGCAGGTGGAGTTGCTCAAGGGCCTTTCCGGCCTGCAAAGCGGCGTCAGCGAGCCCGGCGGGCTGGTCAACTATGTGACCAAGCGGCCTGCCGATGTGCGTTCGGTCACCGTCTCCACCGATGATCGCGGCAGCGGTTACCTGGCCACCGACGTCGGTGGCTGGTTCGGCAGCGAACAACAGTTCGGCCTGCGTGCCAATGTGGCCCATGAAGACCTTCACTCCTACGTCGAACACACCAATGGCCAGCGCGATTTCGCTTCGCTGGCCTTCGACTGGAACATCAGCCCCGATGCGCTGCTGCAACTGGATGCCGAGTACCAGACCAAGGAACAGCGCTCGGCACCGGGTTATCAATTGCTCGGCGGTTCCAGCCTGCCGCACCATGCCTCGCCGAAGAAGCTGCTGGCACACCAGAGCGGTTCGGAGCCGGTTACCACCGACGCGCTGAACCTCAACGGCAACTTCGAATACCGCTTCAGCGACCAGTGGAAAGGCAATCTCAGCGCTTCGCGCAGCCGGGTGGTGATCGATGACTACAGTTCGTTCGCCTGGGGCTGCTACGGCTCCGCCAGTTGCGCCAGCGCGGCAGTGCCGAACTACTTCAGCCCCGAGGGCGACTACGACATTTACGATTTCCGCAGCCCCGACGATACCCGCCGCAACGACGAGGTGCAGGCCACCCTCAGCGGCCGCTTCGAAACCGCCGGCCTGGGCCACGAACTGAGCATCGGGACTAGCGCGTTCCGCCGCGTGGTGGACAAACGTGATGCCATCAACCAGATGATCGGCAGTGCCAACATCTATAGCGAGCCGGCTGATTTTGCTCGCTACGACGGGCCGCTCAACGATTCCTATCGACGCCTGGACAGCCGTCAGTACGGGTTGTTTTTCAATGACCGGATCAGCTTCAACGAGCAATGGCAGACCGTGCTCGGCGGGCGCGAAGTGCGCCTGGATGAAGAGACCTTCGACAGCCAGGGCGATACTACCCGGCACACCCAGCGCTATGTGTTCCTGCCCCAGGCCGCACTGATCTACAAGCCGCTGCAAAACCTGTCGCTGTACACCCGCTACAGCAAGGGCCTGTCCCTGGGCGGCGAAGCGGCGTGGTTCACCACCAATGCCTTTGAAATCCTCGCGCCCACCGTGTCGCGACAAATCGAGGCAGGTATCAAATACGACTGGCAGCGCATCAGCCTGGCCGCGGCGCTGTTCCAGATCCGTCAGGCCTATCAGTACTCACGACCGAATGACGACGGCACGTTCACGTTCACCCAACAGGGCGAACAGAAGAACACCGGGCTGGAGCTCTCGGCCAATGGCTGGGCCAGCCAGCGCCTGCAAATTTCTGCCAGTGTCGCGGCGATCCGCGCGCGGGTCACCGACAGCGGCACGCCAGCTTATGAAGGCCATCAGGCGATCAACGTTCCTACCCTGCGCGCCAACCTCTACGGCGACTACGCCCTGCCCTGGTTCGACGGCCTGGCGCTGCTCGGCGGAGTGCAGTACAGCGGCAGCAAGTACGCCAACCGCCAGGGTGAAGTGCAGACCGGCGCCTACGCCATCTTCAACATCGGCAGTCGCTACAGCACGCGCATCGACGGTTACGACACGGTGTTCCGCCTGACCGTGGACAATCTGTTCGACAAACGCTACTGGCGTGATGCCGGTGAGTACATGGGCGATGGCTACCTGTTCCAGGGCGCGCCATTGACCGCGCGGCTGAGCGCCTCGATCAACTTCTGAGTCACCGGAACGAAAGAAGCGGTCGAAGCCTGATGGTACGGAACCTGTGGGATCGGGCTTGCTCGCGAAAGCGTCAGGTCAGCCAACACTGATGTGTGACTGACACATCGCCTTCGCGAGCAAGCCCGCTCCCACATTTTGAATTGGGTTGCGCCGGCTACTTGGGCTCGACACACAGCCCAAGCATCGCCGTCAATGCACAGGGGTCAGAATGTCACACTGGCGCTGAGTCGTGCCGTGCGCGGCTCGCCGACATTAACCTGCAACTGGCTGCCGGTGGAGGACGGGTAGTACTGTTTGTCGAACAGGTTGTCGACGTTGAATTGCAGCGAAGTCTTGTACCCGAACATCGGCGATTCCCAACGCACGAAGGCATCGGCCACGGTGTAGCTGCTCAACCAGAAATCGTTGGCGTTGTTCGCCGCACGCTCGCCGACGTAACGCGCGCCAGCACCGGTATGCCAGGCCCCGAATTCCGCAGGGATGTTCAGGTGATGCGTGAGGTACAGGCTCGCGGTGTGCTTCGGTGCATTGGCGAGGCGGTGACCTTCGTCATCCGGATCGTCGAGAATTTCCGTGTGGGTGTAAGCGTAGGTGCCGATCAGGTCCCAGCGCTCAGCCACACGCCCGGTGATGTCCAATTCCAGACCCTGCGAACCGACCTTGCCCGCCGCCTCCGAGAGGCTGACGCCATTGATCGTCTGGCTGGTCACGACGTTTTTCTTGACGATGTCGAACAGCGCAAGGTTGATGTTCAGCCCCGGCAGCGGGTCGTACTTCGCGCCGACCTCGTAGCTGCGCCCCTCCTCCGGATCGAAGGTGTGGCCGGCATCGTCGACATCGGTATTGGGCTTGAACGAACGGCTGTAGTTGCCGTACAGCGACAAGGTATCGGTGGCTTTGTAGACGAGGCCCAAAAACGGCACGAAGGCATCACCGTTATCGTCGCGGTTGACGGTGTAGCTGCTGCCGCGGCCTTGATCGCTGTACTGATCGTAATGCTGCTGGCGACCACCGAGGACCAGGATCCAGCGGTCATCGAGGTGCCAGTTATCCTTGAAGTACACCGAGCTGGAGGTCAGCTGGTTGCTCAAGTCGCTTTGGGCAGCACTGACGAGACTGGGCTCGGCCAGACGACCGTAAACCGGTGACGTAATGTCGAAGCCTGCCCGTGCTGTATTACGGTAGGTTTTGCCGCGGAATTGGTCGGACGCTTCAGTATCCGCACCGACCAGCAGGTCATGGCGTTGGCCGAACAGTTCCTGCTGGCCAATGAAATCCCAACTGGCGTAGCGGGTCTCATCGTCGTAGTGAGCGCCGTTGGCAGCACGTCGCAGATTGTTGCCGGTCAACGAACTCGGCTGGGCAATCGAGAGGCTGTAGCGGTCGTTGTTCCAGCCGTAGGTAACTCGGGTTTTCCAATCGTCATTCAACTGATACTCGAAACGCGCGGTGGCCACTTCACGGATACCGACGCTTTTGGCCCATTTTTCATCGAGGCGCTTGTCGTAGTCGATGTCCGCCGGATGACCGTTGGTGAACACGGTGCCGCGGTCGAAGGGATTGGAGTATTCGTTGTACTCGTAGCTCAGCGTCAAGCTGGCGCGGTCGCCGGTCCAGGTCAGCGACGGTGCGACCAACGTGCTCTCATTCACGCCGTAGTTGCGCCAGTAATCTTCATGGCCACGTTCAGCAATCAGGCGATAGGCCAGGCCCGTATCTCCCATCGGTCCGGTGGTATCCACTGCCATGGTGCCGCCGCCTTCGCTATAGGCCGAACCACTCAGGGTTGTGCTCTGGGTGTATTCAGGCTTCTTGCTGATCACATTGATCAATCCACCGGGCTCCAGCGCGCCGTACAGCATCGAAGCAGGCCCTTTGAGCACTTCGACACGATCCGTCGTCGCGCTGAAGTTGTGCCCCAGATTGGAACGCACGCCATCGCGCAGGATCGAGCCGTCATCGTTGGTGCCAAAACCGCGCTTGACCAGCGAATCCCGGGAGCCGCCCAGAGTGTTGCCCTGGCTGACGCCGCTGACGAACTTCATGGCGTCGGCCAGCGAGCGCACCTGATAGTCGGCCAGGGTTTGTTGGGTGACCACATTGATCGATTGCGCCTCTTCCTTGATCGGCACATTGCTTTTGCTCGCCGTGCTGGCTTGGGAGGTGGTGTAGCTCGTGTCTTGGCTGACGCGGCTCGCCTGAATATCAGTGGTCGGCAGTTCGATGGCTTGCTGTGCCCATAAAGGACTGGCAAACATAACGCAGGAGAGTGTCGGCAACGCGTGTTTCATGAAGACCTTGCGGCGGGCAAAGGGGTGAGGATGGCTCAAGACGTCGCGCTCAATGAGTTAGTAGTAATGATTCTCATTGTATGATGCGACGTATTTCCAGTAAATACCCTCAGTACTATTAACTAACGAGTTATTAATCCGCCGCGTAGATGATGGTTTGTGAGTCACCAACCGTCAGCATCAACTCAAGCCCGGAGCGTTTTTCGACAAGGCCCGTGCCGAAAAAAACAACCTTCCTCTGCGGTGGCCATCTGATCGACCGATAAATCGTCACAAGCCGACCAATGGATCCACTAAATCGTTAACAAACAGAATCAGTTTGACAAACACCCCATAAATCAACATTAATGGATCCACTAAATAACAACAAACAGCCTTGGAGAATCTCCATGTACCCCAAGAACACCTGGTACGTCGCCTGTACACCCGATGAAATCGCCGACAAGCCGCTAGGCCGTCAGATCTGTGGTGAAAAGATGGTTTTTTACCGCGGGCATGAAGGCAAGGTGGCAGCTGTCGAGGACTTCTGCCCCCATCGCGGCGCACCGCTGTCTTTGGGCTATGTGGAAAACGGCAATCTGGTGTGTGGCTATCACGGCCTGGTGATGGGCTGCGACGGCAAGACCGTGGAAATGCCCGGGCAACGGGTTCGCGGCTTTCCGTGCAACAAGACATTCGCCGTGGTCGAGCGTTACGGATTTATCTGGGTCTGGCCCGGCGATCAGGCGTTGGCCGACCCGGCGCTGATCCATCACCTGGAATGGGCGGTCAGCGATGAGTGGGCCTACGGCGGCGGTCTGTTCCACATCCAGTGCGACTATCGCCTGATGATCGACAACCTGATGGACCTGACTCACGAAACCTACGTTCACGCGTCCAGCATCGGCCAAAAGGAAATCGACGAAGCACCGCCGGTGACCACGGTCGACGGCGACGAGGTGGTCACTGCCCGCCACATGGAAAACATCATGGCCCCGCCCTTCTGGCGCATGGCCCTGCGCGGCAACAATCTGGCCGACGATGTACCAGTGGACCGCTGGCAGATCTGCCGCTTCACCCCGCCCAGTCATGTGCTGATCGAAGTCGGTGTGGCCCATGCCGGAAAAGGTGGTTATCACGCTCCCCAACAGTTCAAGGCGTCGAGCATCGTCGTCGACTTCATCACCCCGGAAACCGAAACCTCGATCTGGTACTTCTGGGGCATGGCGCGCAATTTCAACCCGCAGGATGAAGCCTTGACCGCGAGCATTCGCGAGGGTCAGGGCAAGATTTTCAGCGAGGACCTGGAGATGCTCGAACGCCAGCAACAAAACCTGCTCAGCCACCCCCAGCGCAACTTGCTCAAGCTCAATATCGACGCCGGCGGCGTGCAGTCGCGCCGTGTTCTGGAGCGCCTTATCGCCCAGGAACAAACGCCGCAGGAGTCAATGGCATGATCGAAGTGCTGGTGGTATCCCGCAACAACGAAGCCCAGGACATCTGCAGCTACGAGCTGGCCAGTGTCGATGATCGACCGCTACCGACCTTCAGCGCCGGCGCGCATATCGATGTGCATCTGCCTGGCGGCTTGATCCGGCAATATTCCCTGTGCAACCACCCCGAGGAACGCCATCGCTACCTGATCGGCGTACTCAAGGACCCGACCTCTCGCGGTGGCTCACTGGCCATGCACCAGCAGATCCACCCCGGCACGCGGCTGTCTATCAGTGAGCCGCGCAACCTGTTTCCGTTAACCCATGAAGCCACGCGCAGCCTGCTCTTCGCCGGCGGTATCGGCATTACCCCAATCCTCTGTATGGCCGAGCGCCTGGCCCACAGCGGCGCGGATTTCGAGCTGCACTACTGCGCCCGTTCGAGGGAGCGAGCGGCCTTTGTCGAACGCCTGCAACACTCGGCTTTTGCCGACCGGGTGTTCCTGCACTTCGATCAGGAACCCGACACTGCGCTGGACGCGGCCAAGGTCCTGGCCACGCCACACAATGACGTTCATTTGTATGTGTGTGGCCCCGGCGGTTTTATGCAGCATGTGCTGGACACGGCCAAGGCCAAAGGCTGGCAGGAGCAATGCCTGCATCGCGAGTACTTCGCGGCCAACCCTGTCGACACAGGCGCCGATGGCAGCTTCTCGATCAAGGTCGCCAGCAGCGGCCAGGTTTTCGAGGTGCCGGCCGACAAGAGCGTGGTGCAGGTGCTGCAAAACCAGGGCATCGAGATCGCCATTTCCTGCGAACAGGGCATTTGCGGCACCTGCCTGACTCGGGTTCTGGAGGGCGTGCCCGAACACCGTGACCTGTTCCTCACCGAGGATGAACAGGCCTGCAACGACCAATTCACCCCTTGCTGCTCGCGCTCGAAAACGCCGCTTCTGGTGCTGGATATCTGAAAGAGTCGCGCCTATTCCGAGCGGAGAATGACCTTCATCCGCTCTTCGGCCGTCGCCGAGCCGAAGATCTCGGCATAACGCAACGTGGCGTTGGCGTGCTCGCGCATGATGGCTTCGGCACGCGCGCCCTGGCGGTTGACCAGGGCATCGAACACCGAATGATGCTGCATGTGGGCGTAGTTGAAGCGTCGGTATTCCCGGACCATGTCGTTGCGGTCCACTGCCAGGGCTGTTACCGAAGCGAAGGGTAAATGATCATTGCGCGCCAGTGCGTCGGCGATCGCCGGGTTGTGGCTGCCTTCGACAATCACTTCGTGAAAACGCATGTTGAGATCGTGATAGACCTCTAGGTCCTCGATGGTCACAAACCCCTTGTCGAACAGCTGATCACCTTGCATCAGGCACTGTTCAAGGGTCGCGCGGGCCTCGTCCGATAGCCCGCGCTCGGCGGTCTGACGCGCCGCCAGGCCTTCAAGGACACCCCGCACTTCAACCGCACCGGCAATGTCATCGGGGCTGACCGAACGCACCTGAAACCCGCGCCCGCCAAAGCGCACCAGCAAGCCTTCCTGCTCCAGTGTGCGGAACGCCATGCGCACCGGCATTCGCGAAACACCGAACAATTGCGCCGTGGGAATTTCCATCAAGCGCTCGCCAGCCGCCAGCTCGCCCGAGGCGATCATCTTGCGCAACGCGACCAGCACCGTTTGACCGGGCTTACTCATCCAGGCAACTTCCAGAAAAGGTGGGTCTGCATAGTAACGCAAGACAGTGATGCAAGGATTGGGCTGACTGCAGTTCTACTTCAGCCTTGATACGCAGGATTTTCAATCAGCAGTGCCATGCCCTGCCCGCCGCCGACACAGGCGGCCGCGATGCCATAACGCAGATTGCCCTCGCGCAGCTGCCTGGCCAGAGTCAGCACCAGGCGCAAACCCGTGGCGGCCAAAGGATGCCCCAAAGCAATCGAGCCGCCGCGCCGGTTGAGCCGGTCACCGTCCAATTCCAGCACCTGAGCCACAGCCAGCACCTGAGCGGCCTGAGCCTCATTGATTTCCAGCAAGCCGATTTCACCAAGGGCCAAACCGCTACGTTGCAGCAGCAACTGGATGGCTGGCGCCGGCCCTATCCCCATGAATTCCGGTGCCACGCCCACCACGGCGCTGGCCAGCAAATGGGCCAACGCCGGACGCCGGGCGGCAGATGCTCGCCCTACCAGCGCAGCCGCCGCGCCATCAACCACCGCGCAACTGTTGCCGGCCGTTTGCACACCGCCGACATGCACCGCTCGCAACCGGCCCAAGGCGTCCAGATCGGTGGGTCGCGGATGACTATCGCGAGTCACGCGGTCTACGCCCCGTGGCAACTGGATACTCCGTGGCTGATAGCCGGACAGTTCAAAGCGCTCATTGCCGAGCGCTACCAGCTCCGGTTCAAACCAGCCATCGGCTTGGGCCTGCAGCGCCAATTGATGGCTGTCGAGGGCGAAGCGATCCACCTCTTCGCGGCTCAGGCCATGCCGCCGGGCCAGATTCTCGGCGGTGGCGATCATGTCTACGCCCGGGGCCGGGTCGTAGAGGGCTTCCCAGAGAAAGTCCTTGAATTCCACCCCCGCACCGAGCCGGAAACCACCTCGGTGGGTGTAGGCGGCAATCGGGTTACGCGACATGGATTCGGCCGCCACGCACAGGGCCAACTGCACGCCATCATCCAGCTGCCTGGCGGCCTGCCGCAAGAGTTCGAAACCGGTGGCGCAGATGCGCTGTATCCCCAGCGCCGGAACCCCTTGCGGCACGCCACTGTAAAGGCCGATATGCCGAGGCAGCAGGTAAGCATCAAAACTGGCCTGAGCCATGGAGCCGGCCAATACGCTATCGACCAAAGATGGATCGATAGCGGCGCGGGCCAGCACCTCGCGCCCGACCTTGATCCCCAGGTCGATCGGCGAAACCTGGGCCAAGGCCCCGCCGAGATCGACCCAAGGCGTGCGCAGTGCTTCGAAAATGGCTACATCGCCAAAGCTCGAATACTGCCCCGCACCGCTCACGGCAGAGGTCCGGCACGCAAGATGGAAGGTTCTTCGCCGCGATACAGCGCTTCGACCTTGTCGGCGCGCCACTGCAGCACCGCGCGCTGGTTGATCGAGCCCTTGTCGGTGATTTCACCGCGGTCGATGGAGGCGGGTTCGTCGAGCAGCGCGATCCATTCCAGGCGGCTGGCATTACCGGTGGCGTCGCGATTGAGCCGTTGCAGCCAATCGCCGAACCACTGACGCACCGGTGTGCTGGCCAGGACTTCGACATCGCTGGCGTCCGCACTCAAACCGGCCAGACGTCGGCATTCGTAAAGACGGGGAAAGACCAGCGCACCCAGGCACTCGCGGTCCGGCGCGGCCACCACCAAGTCCTGAACATAGGGCGAACCTTCGAGCACCGCGCGATTGCGCAACGGGCCGACGCTGACAAACACACCGGAGCTCAGTTTGAAGTCCTCGGCGATGCGCCCGTCGAACATCAGCCCCAGTTGCGGATCGCGGGCGTCGGCCAGTTTCAACGCGTCGCCGGAACAGTAGAAGCCCTGCTCGTCGAACACTTCGGCGGTCTGCTGTGGCGCACGCCAGTAACCCGGCATGATGTGCGGCCCGCGAAAACGCCCCTCCAGTTTGCCGTCCACCGGCACCAGCCGCACTTCGCAACCGGGTGCCGGCAGGCCGATGTAGCCGGCCATGGACAATGGCCCGGTGGTGAACGTGCAGGACGGTGCAGCCTCGGTCATGCCGAGCCCGGCCATCATGCGAATGCGTTCGCCACAATGCTGTTCGGCGACCCGGTCCAGGCGATCCCAAACGCGTTGGGACAAACCGGCGGCGGCGAAAAAGAACAGTTTCATGCGCGAGAAGAAACGTTCGCGCAACTCGCCGTCCTGCTCCAGCGCGTTGACCAGTTCTTCCCAGCCTTTGGGCACGGTGAGGTACGCGGTGGGCGATATTTCCTTGAGGTTGCGCAGTGTTTCGGCAAAGCCCTGGACGGTCGGCTTGCCGTCGTCCAGGTAAAAGGTGCCGCCGTTGTATAGCACGATGCCGACGTTGTGGCTGCCGCCGAAGGTGTGATTCCACGGCAGCCAGTCCACCAGCACCGGCGGTTCTTCGCCGAACACCGGGAAGGTCTGCAACAGCATTTGCTGGTTGGCGCAGAGCATGCGCTGGGTGGTGATCACTGCCTTGGGCAACTTGGTGGAGCCTGAGGTAAACAGGAACTTGGCGATGCTGTCCGGCCCGGTAGCCGTGAAAGCGCAATCGGCCTCGGCACTGCCGGGTTGTTCCAGCAGACTGGCAAAGCTCACCTGATGGCGGCCAGGAATTTGACCGCGCACGGTGATCAGCGGTGTTTCGGCCGGCAGCACCGCATCGATCGCCCGCTGATAAGCCGCAGCGTCGCTGACAAACACCAGGCCCGGTTGCAGCAGATTGCAGACATGCCGCAGCTTGGCGAAATCCTGGGACAACAATGAATAGGCCGGAGAAACCGGGCAGTAAGGAATGCCGGCATACATCGCGCCCAAGGCAATCTGTAAATGCTCGATGTCATTGCCCGAGAGGATCGCCAGCGGTCGTTCAGCCGAAAGCCCATAACTGAGCAGGCCTTGGGCAATGGCACGGACGCTGGTCAGCATCTCGGCGTAACTCACCCGGCGCCAGTCGCCGCCGTTCTGGCGAGCAGCGATAAAGGTCTGTTGCGGGCGCACATGGGCCCAATGCACCAGGCGATCCAGCAAACGTACAGGCAACTTGGCCAAGGGTTCCAGGGAGCGCATATGCAGGATGCCCTGCTCTTCGCTGACCTCGACCGCAGGATGACCGATGGACACCTGGCGATAGCGCGGCGCACTGGCTTCGGTCTGGGGTGGCGATCTGAATTCGGAACTCACGTGCTTGTCCTCCATCAAGGCACGCCACCGGCTCGCAGCGATGCGTGCAACCGGGGCATGGCAGCCTGTGGCTGCAGCCTTGTTATTGTTATGTCTGGCCTGCACGCGGGCGGCAATCACTCTCAAGCGTTCGTCGCCCGACGGTGCGGCGGATGCTCAGATCGGGTAGTGCCGCGGTCCGTTCTGCAAGGTCACCCAGCGTAACTGGGTGAAATGCTCGATGGACGCCTTGCCGCCAAAACTGCCATAGCCGCTGGACTTGACCCCGCCGAAGGGCATCTGCGCCTCGTCGTGCACGGTCGGGCCGTTGATATGGCAGATGCCCGACTCGACCCGCTGGGCCAAGGCCAGAGCGCGGCCGGTGTCGCGGCTGAAGATCGCCGCCGACAGACCGAACTCGGAATCGTTGGCCAGGCGCAACAGTGCTTCATCGCCCTCGCCACGCAGCACTACAGCCACCGGGCCGAAGGACTCTTCGCGGTACAGGCGCATGGCATCGGTGACGCCGTCGAGCAAGGTCGGCTGCAAAATGCTGCCCTCCAGCTGGCCACCCGTGACCAGGGTTGCACCCTTGTCGAGGGCATCGTCGATCAACAGTTTGATGCGTTCACCGGCGCTACTGTCAACCAGTGAACCGAGCACCGAACCTTCGGCGTTGGGGTTGCCGGCGGGCAAGGTGGCGATCTTCGCCGCGAGTCTGGCGACAAAGGCATCGGCCACTTTGGCATCGACGATCAGGCGCTCGGTAGACATGCAGATCTGCCCCTGATTAAAGAAGGCGCCGAAGGCTGCAGCCTCCACCGCTGCATCCAGGTCGGCATCCTCCAACACCAGGAACGGCGCCTTGCCTCCCAGTTCCAGCAACGCCGGTTTGAGATGACGTGCCGACAGTTCACCGACGATACGCCCGACATGGGTGGAGCCGGTGAAGTTGACCCGACGCACCGCCGGATTGGCGATCAGCCGCTCGACAATCGCCGCGGCATCCTGGGGCGCATTGCTGATGACATTGACCACGCCGTTCCCGAGGCCTGCGTCCTGCAACACCTGGCCGATCAGCCGGTGCACCGCCGGGCTCAATTCCGACGCCTTGAGCACCACGGTGTTGCCGCAGGCCAACGGCATGGCGATGGCGCGAGTGGCGAGGATCACCGGGGCGTTCCAGGGCGCGATACCCAGCACCACGCCGCAGGGTTGACGCAAGGCCATGGCGAAGCTGCCGGGCACATCGGAGGGAATGACTTCGCCGGTGATCTGAGTGGTCATGCACGCGGCTTCGCGCAGCATGTTGGACGCCAGATGCACATTGAAACCGTACCAGTTGGCCATGGCGCCGGTCTCACCGGCCGCCGCGATGAATTCCGCGCTGCGGGCCTGCAACTGCTCGGCCGCACGCAACAACCGGGTGCGTCGTTCATTGGGGGCCAGGGCCGCCCAGGCGGGGAATGCCGCTTTGGCCGCGGCCACGGCGGCGTCGGCATCTTCCAGGGTGGCGGCGGCAACCCGCGACACAACTTCGCCGGTCACCGGATTACGCCGTTCGAAGGTTCGTCCGTCTCGGGCAGGGCACGACTGGCCGCCGATCAGCAGGGGCACGTCCAGCATGGTGATTCCTCTTTATTGTCTTTATCGGGAATACGTTCGAGGGGTTCACAGTAGCGCCTGGGCGCCGGGGCGAACAGCTGGCGGACGCTCGATCGCCCGGCCAGCTCGCCCTGATTCAATGCCGGGGTTCAGCGTTTGTAAGCCTGCAAACCGGGCTTGATGCTCTTGTCATCGAGGAACTGCTTCATGCCCTGCTCGCGGCCACCTTCGGTGTCCAGCAGGCGCGACTGATCGAGCTTGGCGTAGAGGTAATCTTCGTTCTGCTCCCAAGTCAGTTCGCGGCAACGCTTGAAGCCGTGCTTGGCCGCCCGCAGCACCACCGGGTTTTTCTCCAGCAGGTTACGCGCCAGCTCGATTGTCACTTCACGCAGTTGTGCCAAGGGTACGCTCTCGTTGACCAGGCCCATCTCGGCGGCTTTCTGCCCGCCAAAGGTCTTGCCGGTCATGATGTAGTACAGCGACTGCCGATGGCCCACGGTGTCGGCCATGGCCTTGCTCACCAGGTTGCCTGGCGGGATGCCCCAGTTGATTTCCGACAGGCCGAAGGTCGCTTCATCGGCGCAGATCGCCAGGTCGCAGGCCACCAGCGGGCTGAAACCGCCACCGAAGCACCAACCGTTGACCATGGCGATGGTTGGCTTGGCGTACATGCGCAGCAGTTTCCATTGCCATTGAGAGGCTTCGCGGCGAATTTTTTCCTGAAGGATTTCCGGGCCGGCGTCCACTTCGCGGAAGTATTCCTTGAGGTCCATGCCGGCGGTCCAGGCTTCGCCCGCACCGGTCAGTACCAGCACACCGGCGTCTGGATCCTGCTCCAGGGTTTCCAGAACGTCGATCATTTCGCGGTTCAATGTCGGGCTCATGGCGTTGCGTTTTTCTGGGCGATTGAGGATGACCCAGGCAATGCCTTCCTCGATTTCCACTTTGACCGTTGTCCAGCGACCCTCGTAATTGCTCATGGCGATGCTCTCTTGTTCTTGGCTTGACGATGGGTAAAAACTAAACCCCAACATTAGTTATGTCAATTAACTATTAATCTAATTAACCAAATATTTTTCGGTCCTGGAAACAGGCACAATCCCAATGCCAGTCAGTTAAGCCGCATTGGGATCTGTAGCAGCTGGCGAAGCCTGCGTTCGGCTGCGTAGCAGTCGTAAAATCAGAACCTGCGGTGCGTCAGGCAGGCCACGTCAACCGGACTCACGACTGCTTCTCAGCCGAACGCAGCCTCGCGGGCTCGGCAGCTGCTACAAAGAGTACGTCGCGGCTGAAATGGCTGACTGGCATTAGGCCCCCCCCCAGAGATCTGAAAGAGGTCATGGCTATCCCCGGCCAACCTCGGCAAACTAGATAGTCTTCTTAACCGCCAGCCGAGGATTCACCCTGTAATGGCCAAGTCTTCCAAGATTGCCGCCGCCCCCGAGGCCCCTGCCGACAGCGCCGAAACCCAGTCGCCGCTGGATTCCGCCCTGGACGATCTGATCGGTTACGCCATGCGCCGGGCGCAGCTGAAACTGTTCCAGAACCTCATTGGTCGGCTCTCGGCCCACGACTTGCGACCGGCCCAGTTCTCGGCGCTGGCGATCATCGACCAGAACCCCGGCCTGATGCAGGCCGACCTGGCCAAGGCCTTGACCATCGAGCCACCGCAAGTGGTGCCGCTGCTGAACAAACTGGAAAGCCGGGCGTTGGCGGTGCGGGTGCGCTGCAAACCGGACAAGCGCTCCTATGGGATTTTTCTCAGCAAGACCGGCGAGGCCCTGCTCAAAGAGCTGAAGCTGATCGCTGCCGAGAGCGACATGGATGCAACGTCCAACCTCGACAGCCAGGAACGCGAAGAACTGCTCAGGTTGTTGAAGAAGGTCTATCAGGCCTGAAACGCCAACGCCGGCGCGTTCCTGGGGAACGGCCGGCCTCGTCGCAGGTAAAAACGACTTACCAGATTGGTACGGTGTAGAGCACCAGAAAACGGGTCTGGTTCTCATCGCGAAACGCCGCGCCGGCGGGGAAGTCATTGCGATAGATCGACTTGCGCGCCATCAGTCCGACGTTCTTCAGCGGGCCACTCTGGATCACATACCCCAGCTCCATCTGGAATTCTCGCTCCTTGCGGTCGTCGGCATTCAGCGCCGTCAGCTCGATATGGTCACCGCGCACATAACGCAGCCGGCTCTTCAGGCCAGGCACCCCGACGGCGGTGAAGTCATAGTCGTACATCGCTTGCCAGGTCCGTTCCTTGGCATTGAGGAAGTCCGAACTCATGGTCAGCTCACTCATGCCCATCAACTCGGTACCCGACACATAAGGTGTCGCTGTATCTCCACTGGCGTGCATATAGCCCAGGCTCAGGCGATGGCCGCCAAAGCGATAACCGAATAGCGCCGACAGGTTGCGGTTGTCCACCTTGCCGGCCTTGGCGCTGCCATCTTCGTCGCTGAAAAAACTGCGCAGATCGGTGGTCAGCGTACCCTCGCCCACCTGCAGATTGTGCAGCAAGGCCAGGGTGTTCTGCTGGTACAGGTCCGCCACTTCGGCGTGATAGGCACGCAGACTGAGGTCTTTGTTCACCTGATAATCGCCGCCGACATAGGCCATGTGCGATGAGGTGGCCGCGCCATTGAAACGCCGGTTCGGCGAGGCGATGCTCATCGGCTGGTAGTCGGTCGAATCACGCTTGTTGATGCGATCGATGTAGCCGGTGTTGAGGGTCAGCCCGTCGATGTCCTTGGAACTGAGGGTGGTGCCGCGAAAAGTCTGCGGCAACAGTCGCGACGGGCTGGCGAAAGCGAACGGCAGGAAGATCGATACATCACCGGTCTTCACCGTGGTCTGGGCAAAACGCATCTTGGCAGTCATGGCCAGGCGCGAATATTCGTCCGCCGCGCGCTTGTCGCTGCTGGACACCGGCAGCAACTCGGTGCCGCTACGGTCCGGCGACGAGTCCAGCTTCACCCCCATCAGCCCGCGGGCATCCAGGCCGAAGCCGACAGTTCCCGGGGTAAAGCCCGACTCCACATTCATAATGAAACCCTGAGCCCATTCCCTGGCCGCGGTTTTCGCCCCGTCATCCTTGTAGTCGCGATCCAGGTAGTAATTGCGCAAGGTCAAGGTGCCGTGGCTGTCATCGATGAAGCCTTCGGCCAGCGCCGGGGTGGCAATCACACTCAAGCCCAACAGGACCAGGCAAGGTGCGCGAACAGGTAAGGCTGAAGTCGCCGCAAGGGCGTTCCAAGGGTGCGTTGGCATGTTCGATGTCCACTTATTGTTGTTGTTTTTTGAACGGGATCGCCAGGGTTGTTCCAGGGATCTCAGGCCAGAGAATGGAAACAGCCGAGGGGTGGCGTCAATCCACAATGACCGATAACCGAACATTAATATTATTATCTATTTTTTAGATCCATCTTACTCAATGCGTCATGACGTTGATTTTAATGAGATTAATGCCATTTTTTGGCCAACAACCTTGGTCGTTCATTTTTTAGTTATCTTTGTTAATCTTAATTCCAGCCTGTCATCGCTTGAGGCGAGCAGGCTCGCGCTCACCCGTCAGCACACCAACAAAAACAATAATGAGGTTCGCCATGGACACCCCATCACGTCGTACGACGCTGACCATCGCCCTGTGTTTTATCGTTGCACTGATTGAAGGCTTCGACCTGCAAGCTGCCGGCACTGCCGCCGCGGGCCTGCGCCAGACCTTTGCCCTGGACCCGAAAATGATGGGCTGGGTGTTCAGTGCCGGCATCATCGGCTTGCTGCCCGGCGCCTTCTTCGGCGGCTGGATTGCCGATCGCATCGGTCGCAAAAAAATCCTCATCGGCGCCGTGTTGCTGTTCGGCGTGTTCTCGCTCAGCACTGTCTATGTCAGCACTTTCTCCAGCCTGCTGCTGGCGCGCTTCATGACCGGCCTGGGCCTGGGCGCCGCCCTGCCCAACCTGATTGCCCTGTGCGCCGAAGCCGTGGGTGAACAACGCCGTGGTACTGCCATCAGCATCATGTATGCCGGCGTGCCGTTGGGTGGAGCACTGGCGGCGGTGGTCGCCATGCTGTTCACCGATCATTGGCAGGCGACCTTCATCATCGGCGGTCTCGCACCGTTGCTGGTGGTGCCGCTGATGATCCTGTTGTTGCCCGAGTCCAGCGCCTTTCGCCAGCAACAAGGGACTGTCAATGTGGCGCGCGCTTCAACCGGCCAGGCACTGTTCGGCGAAGGCCGGGCTCGCGTTACCCTGGCGTTGTGGCTGAGTTACTTCTTCACCCTGACCGTGATGTACATGTTGCTCAACTGGCTGCCATCACTGCTGCTGGAACAGGGTTTCAGCAAACCCCAGGCGGGCCTGGTGCAGATGCTGTTCAATATCGGCGGCGCCCTCGGCTCCTTGCTCGGCGGACTGCTGCTGGATCGCTGCAACGGCATCAAGGTGGTGCTGTTTGTCTATACCGGGTTGCTGGTGGCGCTGGCTGGAGTCGGCCTGTCGGTGGGCATTGTTCCTATGGGCATCGCCGGGTTTGCCGCGGGGTTGTTTGTGATGGCTGCGCAACTGGTGCTTTACGCGCTGGCACCGCCGTCGTACCCGACTTCGGTACGTGCCACCGGCGTCGGCGCAGCGGTAGCCATCGGTCGCCTGGGGTCAGTGGCCGGGCCCTTGGCCGCGGGGCAGATTCTGGCAGCCGGAGCCGGCACCACCGGGGTATTGCTGGCGACCTCCCCCGGGTTGGTGATTGCAGCACTGACCATCATCAGCGTGATTGCCCGTTCAGCCCCGCTGACTGTATCGATGGAAAAGGCCAAGGCTTGATTCCCGTCAGTTAAAACGCGAGACCTGCGGGAGCGGGCTTATGTGGCGAGGGGGCTTGTCGGAACGCCGCATCGCCCCGTTCGATTGCGAAGCAGTCGTAAAACCAGTCACCGCTTTCCAATTCAAGATCGCGATGACTGGGTTTAGGGGCGCTTCGCTCCCCAACGGGGGCAAGCCCCCTCGCCACATAAGCCCGCTCCCACAGGGTCCAACGTGCCGAGCCCTTCAGCCCTCCTTGACCCACTGCACAAGCACGCTCGCCTCAGCCTTTTTTGCGAAGACCTTCTGCGGCAGCAGCAGCCAGGCCAGAGCCGGCAGCAGGATCAAGGCGCCAAGCATGTTCACCAGGAACATGAAGGCCAGCAGGATGCCCATGTCGGCCTGGAATTTGATCGGCGAAAAGGCCCAGGTCGATACCGCGACCGCCAGTGTCATGCCTGTCAGCAGAACCACTTTGCCGGTGAACAACAGCGCCTGGTAATACGCCTGAGCCAGGGTGTCACCGGCACGCATTCGCGCCAGGATCACGCTCAACACATAGAGCGCATAGTCGATGCCGATGCCCACCCCGAGCGCAATCACCGGCAGTGTCGCCACTTTTACGCCCATGCCCAGACCCACCATCAGCGCCTCGCAAAGAATCGAGGTGAGCATCAGCGGCAGCATCGCGCAAAGGGTTGCACGCCAGCTACGGAAGGTCAGCAGGCATAGCAGGCTGACTGCGCCGTAGACCCAGAACAGCATCTCGTGCATGGATTTTTTCACCACGATATTGGTCGCGGCTTCGATGCCGGCGCTGCCGGCGGCCAGCATGAATTTGACCTCTGGCACCTGATGCGCAGCGATGAAGGCCTCGCTCGCCTCCACCACCCGATTCAAGGTATCGGCCTTGTGATCGGACAGGTAAACGTACAGCGACAGCATCGAACAGCCCTGATTGAACAGCTCCCGCGGTGCCCGGGTCTGCACGGCGCCCAGCGCGCCGTCATTGGGGATCAGCTCATACCACTTGAAGTTGCCTTCGTTGTAACCGGCCGTGGCGATCTTGCTCATCGCCGCCATTGAAGTGGTCGACTCCACACCTGGCAATTGCTCCAGTTGCCAGGCCAACGCATCCACCGCAGACAGGCTGGCGTAGCGCGTGCACTGATCTTCCGGCGTCTTGATCATGATCACGAAAATATCCGAACTGGCCGCATAGTTTTGGGTCATGAACAGCGCGTCGCGGTTGTAGCGCGAGTCGGCCCGCAACTCCGGGGCGCCGGGATCGAGATCACCAATCTTCAAGTTCAGGCTCACGGCAAAACCGAACGCCGCCAGCAGCAGGCCGCCCAGCATCGCGCCAATGGCCCAGCGCCGCTGGGTGAACAAATCGAGCACACGCCACAACGGATGCTTGATCTGTGCTTGCAGCTCGGCGGTTTCCGAACTCAGGCTGCGTTGCGCCGCTGCCGGGCTGACACCGATATAGCTGAGCAGGATCGGCAGCAGAATCAGGTTGGTGAAAATCAGCACCGCCACGCCGAGGCTGGCGGTGATCGCCAGGTCCTGAATCACCCGGATATTGATCAGCAGCAACACGGCGAAGCCCACCGCATCGCAGAGCAAAGCGGTCATGCCGGCGGCGAACAGTCGGCGGAAGGTATAACGCGCGGCCACTACCCGATGGGTGCCACGACCGACGTCCTGCATGATGCCGTTCATCTTTTGCGCGCCATGGCTCATGCCGATGGCAAACACCAGAAACGGCACCAGCGCCGAGTACGGGTCCAGCTCATACCCAAGTATCGCGAGCAGGCCCATCTGCCAGAGCACGGCCACCAACGAACAAGTCACCACCACCAGAGTGCTGCGCGCGCAGCGGGTGTAACCGTAAAGCACCACCACGGTCACCAACACCGCCATCACGAAGAACAACAAGACCTGGGTCAGCCCCTCGATCAGATCGCCGACGATTTTGGTGAAACCGGTGATGTGGATTCGCAGTTCATCGGTCTGGTACTTGTCCCGTAGCGCCTCCAGCTGCCGGGAGAACTCACCGTAGTCCAGGGCTTTGCCAGTCTGCGGACTGACTTCGAGCAACGGCACGAAGATCACGCTGGACTTGAAGTTGCCGGCGACCAATTGGCCGACTTCACCGGAACGGGCGACGTTGGTTCGCACCTGTTCGATACTGGTCGCCGAGCCATCGTAATCGTCGGGGATTACGGTGCCGCCATCGAGCCCTTCCTCGGTCACGGCGGTCCAGCGCGTGGTCGGTGTCCATAACGATTTCATGTAGGGGCGGTCGACTCCCGGCAGCAGATAGAGCTCGTCGTTGAGCCTGGCCAGGGTGTCGAGGTAATCCTTGGTGAAGATGCTGCCCTGTTTGACCTCCACGGCGATCCGCAACGAGTTGCCCAGACCGCTCAACTCGCTGCGATTCTCCAGGAAGTTGGCGACATAGGGATGCCCCGTAGGGATGGTCTTCTCATAACTGGCGTTGATACCGATGCGCGTGGCTTGCCAACCGAGCACCAGCGTCACCAGCAGACACAGCAGGATCACCAGCGGTCGATGGTTGAAGATCATTCGCTCGGCGAAATTTCCCGACGCCTGGTCGAAGTCTTCCAGGCGGCCGATCACGGTTTGGGTTTTGTCGTCTTTCAAAGTCTGACTCCTGTTGCACGGGCCATGGCCCGATAGCGCTACACCGTGAAGTTTCAAGGTTTGGCGGAGGCCCGCGGATCCTGGTCAGTGGCCACGCCACTCAAACCGACACTGGCCAGACTGCCGTCGGCCGCCTGTTGCACGGCAGCGACCGTCGCGCCGCTGCGGCTCTGACGTTTGTCGAAGCTGCGACCCTGGTCATGGCTGAACAAGAGTTCACCGCTCTGGCTGGCCAACAGCAGGCTGCCGTCACGCAGCTCAATGGCTGTCGCCAGTGTTGATTCGATGCCGGTGTCGAGGCGTCGCCAACTGCTGCCACGGTCCTCGGACCACCAGGCGTTGCCGCGCAATCCATAGGCAATCAATGCTCCCGCGCGGGTGCCGAGCAGACCGAAAAAGCTGCCTTCATAAGGTGATTTCAGAGGCTGGAACGAATGCCCGGCATCGGTCGAACGCAACAGCAAACCGCGCTCTCCCACCAGCAACAGGTCGTTACCCGAAGCGCGGATCCCATACAGGTTCAGGCCCTGCGGATTGTCCACATGTTGCATCCACGGCTGCCAGCTTCGCCCGCCGTCGTCGGTGCGATAGATCTGGTTGTAGGCGCCAACGATGTAGCCATGCAGGCGGTCACTGAAGTACAGGTCGAGAAACGGTTTGTCCGGCCCGTCGTCCACCATCTGCCGTGCCTGCGCAAGGTTGCTGGCGCCACCCGGCTGATCGGCATCGCGCTCCGCGGCCTGCACCGCCAGCGCGGCGGCACGCTCACCGTCGAGTTGCTTGTGCCAGGTTTCACCACCGTCCTCGGTGTTCAACACCACGCCCAGATGACCAACCGCCCAGCCCTGCTCCGCATCGACAAATTGCACCGCGGTCAGGCTGACGCTGACCGGCACACGGGCCTGGCGCCAGGTCATTCCAGAGTCATCTGAGAGCAGCACGATGCCGCGTTCGCCGACCGCCACCAGGCGTTCGCCAGCCCGGGCCAACCCGAGCAATACCGCGCGCGCGGCCTTGGCGGTCGGCAGTGCCGGCTGCTGCAGCACAGCAAACGTCGCGGCCTGCGCAGTCATGGACGTGCTCGCCAACAGAAACAACGCCAGCGTGCAGGCACTCCATCGCAGACCGAAACTCGCAAAGATTTTTTCAACGTTCATGTCTTTATCCCGCCTGGAAAATCCCTAGCGACCGCGACGAGCTTTTCGCTCGTCACGGTGCCCCATGGTTCAACGCATGTTTTCGTTGGCCATGGCATCCGGTGTGTAATAGGAAGCCGAAGGTTTTGCGATCGTCTGGTACTGGACCGCCAGATCGTTGCTCGAAGAGTTAAGGAAGTAGGCGCCGGTATCGAGGTTGTAGCTGCCCCACATGACTTGCGCAGTGAGCGCCGGCAGGTCTGGCGCCAGCAGCGTCAGCGAATACATCTGCCGTCCCAGTTTGCCCTGGGCGTCATACCCGTCGACCATCAGGATCTGCCAGGAGTCCTCGTCGACGTAGTAGGTCCGATGCGGCACCACATGGCGCTTGCCGGATTTGAGCGTGGCCTCGACCACCCAGACCCGATGCTTCTCCCAGCGCACCAGATCAGGATTGAGAAAGTTCGGTTTGACCAGGTCGTCGCTCTTGGCCAGGCCGGCACGATTATTGTTGTAGGGGACGATCAGTTCTTTCTTGCCCGCAAGCTTGAGATCGTAGCGGTCGGTAGGCCCGAACAGCATGAACGCTTCGTCAAACAGACCGACGCCAGAGGTGACGAAGTCCGGGGTGTCGTAGGCGATGTTCGGCGCTCGGCGTACCCGGCGCTGGCCGACCAGATACTGCCAGGCCGCACGGTTGGCCGGGTCCATGTCCCAATGGGTCATCAGGCCTTCGCCGGCCTTGGATGACGGCAGTTCGGTCAGCAGCTTGCCAACCTGGTACTTGCCAGCAAAATTTTCCAGGCTGCCACTTTCCGAGTAGTAGGGAAACTGATAGCTGAACAGGGCTCGGGTCGCCTGGACCTTCTTGCCACCGGCGGTCATCAGCCAGGTATCGAACGGCGAGCTGATGGTCTCGCCGCCCTGCCAGGACAACCGGTAGTTCCACAGTACTTGCGCGCCGTTGTCCGGGATCGGGAACGGGATGCCGCCATAGGCGCTGGCGACTTTTTCGGTTTCCACATCCAGCGTGGCACGGGTGGCATTCTTGCCGGTGTTGTCATACACCCATTGCGGGGCTGCTGCCGAGCGATGGGTCGGGTATATGTCCAGGCGATAGTCCGGGTATTTCTTCAACAGAACCTTGGTGCCTTCGGCCAGCACGTTGGCGTACTGCTCCATGTTCGAGGCCTTGATCGAATACAGCGGTTTCTCACCGGCGAATGGATCGGCACGTTTGTCACCCGGTTTGTAGCCCGGCGCGACCTTGGTGTAACCGCCGTCCCAGGCCGGGATGCTGCCATCGGCATTACCGGCGCGCTCGCCGCCAAGGGGCGTCAGTTCAGACTTCAAACGTGCAGCCTGTTCAGGCGACACCGCTGCCTGCGCCAGGCTGATGCCAGCCAGGGCCAGGGTAAGGACGCAAGTGTTCAGGAAAGCGTTGTTCTGCATGGCGAATCCACCTTATTAGAATGAGGTTTTCACGTAGAGCGAGACAAAGTCACGGTCGGCCAGCGACTGCCCGTAACTGAAATTGCCGTCCTCGCGCAGCCCGGCTTTCGGGGCCCCGAAGAAGTTCACGTAGTTGAGGCCGACATCCCAGCGCTGCAGGTAGGTCGCCTTGAGCCCGACACTCCAATCGCCGGAATGGGAATTGCCGAAGCCCGACTTGTTGACGGCCGAAGAACGCCCATCGAGCACCACGCCCATGCCGATCGGCACGGTCAGGTCGATCCCGTCGACAATCTGGAAGTACGCAGGCTCCACCAATACCCGCAACGCAGTGGCATCGCGGGTGGTGTTGGAATCCAGGGCCGCGGCGTTCTCGGTGACGCTCAGGGTGCGGTTCCACGCCAGCTCGGCCAGTGCCGAGCCGCCATCCCAAAAAGCAGTAGGCGATAGCAGGTAAATCGCCGACAGGTTGGCGTGAGCGGTTTTGCCCCGGGCAAACAGTGCGTCATCGCCGCCATCGGCCTCCGTGCCTGGGGTCACCACTTGCAGGTTGCTCACCAGCGGCGCATTCCAGCGCACGGAGGTTTCA
Organism: Pseudomonas sp. BF-R-26; assembly: GCF_019947395.1. Lineage (NCBI taxonomy): Bacteria > Pseudomonadati > Pseudomonadota > Gammaproteobacteria > Pseudomonadales > Pseudomonadaceae > Pseudomonas > Pseudomonas sp. BF-R-26. Next base: position 198,789 of record NZ_JAGYGK010000007.1, read on the forward strand.
CCGGCAAAGTTGAACGGCCCATAGGCAGTGGAGAAGCTGACGCCGGCAGTCTTGATATCTTCGGCGTAGACCTGACGATAGGAACTAAGGATCGGCAGCCCGGTGGCTGCCGCGGCTGCACCGTCGAGGTAGGCGTACAGGCCGATCGGGGCTTTGTCGTGATACTGCGCGGCGTAGAAACCCAGCTCCAGTTCGGTCCCGGTCGGTTTGAAGCGAATCTGCATGCCGCCCTGCCCCGAGTTCCTCGGTTTCAGATCGCCGCCATTCACGGTGTCGTTGCCAAACACTTCGCGCAGCGAACCGCTGCCGTAACCGATGGCATCGACATCGCTCAGGTAGCTGCCGGCACCGGGCAGATTGGAACGTTCCCACTCGAACTGGTAGTAAGCGCCCACCGACAACTGCGGGTTGATCTGCAACTGCCCGGAGATCTGATTGACCGGACGCAGGATTTCCTTGAACTGGGTTCCCGGCACGCTGAGCAACTTGACCACATCGGTCGGGCCCTGGGCATTGGCAATGCCGTTGCCGCCGTAGAACAGGCTTTCACCGTAGATCAGGCTGTGTCGGCCCAGACGCGCCACGCCCTGGGAGTCTTCGCCGAGGTCACCGCGCAGAAACACGAAGGCGTCGAGAATTTCCGCATCGCGACCGTGGAGCTTGCGGGTTTCGCTGAGGAAATGCGGTTGCTCGCTGCTGTCGGTGTCCTGGTTGTAGATATCGTCGTACCAGGCTGCGCCGCTCACACGCAGCCCATAGTTTTGCCGGCTGAGGTCCATTTCGGAAAACAGATCCAGACGGTTGGAGACCAGACCGCGGCTGAAGTTTTTATCGCCCTGACTCTGGATCGAGGGGTACAGGCCATTGGCGGTCGGTGCGTTGACCAATCGGCTGTCCTGACCTTGCAGACGCCAAGCCTGGCTGTACTTGATGGTGTTGTCCCAACGCAGTTTCCAGTCCGAATCCCCCAGGTCCATTTGCATGGCCTCGGCCCTTTCGACCATCACACCTGCACTGCATAACGCCAGAAACAGGGCGCAATGCTTGAAACGAAAGCAACGTTTAACGTTGTCCATGGACGCTCCTCATTATTTTTATTTTTGGCATGGCTTTGCACGCATGGCACCAGCCAGCATGCTCAGGTAGCGGCTTGCACCGCTGTCTATAGGTGTGCGTTTCAGATGTAGGTGGAGGCCAATCCGCCATCGACTGCCAGGTTGACGCCGTTGATCCAGCGCGACTCATCGGCACACAGGAAAGCGATCACCGCCGCCACCTCATCGGCATAACCGGGGCGTTTCATGCGATGGGCATCGGCCTGGGTTCGTGCTTCACCGAGCATGCTCACGAAGTCGCCGAGGATAGGCGTGAAGACCGGGCCCGGCGCCACGCTGTTCATACGCACTGAATGTTCGAGAAACCAGGGCTGCGCCTGCAGGTAGTTCCAGACGATCAAGGCTTCCTTGAAATACTGGTAGCAGGTTTCGTCTGGTACCGGGTGCTCCGCCAGCCAGGCTTGCGCGGCGGCGAAACCTTCGATGCGTGCCAGCGCCTTGTGCTGTTCCAGGCGTAACGGCCACTCGGCGCCGAGGATCGAGGCGATATTGACGATGCTGCCGCCAGCGGTGATTCGCGGCAGCAATGCCTGGCTCAGGTGACGCAGCCCCAGGTAGTTGACCTGCGCCAGCAATTGCGGGTTTGCAGTGCCCGGCACCCCGGCGATATTGCACAGGCTGTCGATCCGTGCCGGTAACTGCGGCAACAGTCGGTCGATGTTCTCGGCACTGCTCAGATCGCCCTGGACAAAACCGTCCAGGGTCATGTGCGGCGCCTTCAGATCGACGCCAATCACGTGGGCGCCGTGGGCGCGCAGCAGGCTTGCAGTAGCAGCGCCGATACCCGAGGAGACCCCGGTCACCAGCACAATCTTGTTGTCGAGTTTCATGTTGAGTCCTCTTATTATTTTTGTGTACTCGCCCGACCTCGTCGGTCTGGTCCTGTCCGTCAGAACGGATAGCGTGGCGCCTTATCCTTGATCGTCACCCATTGCCATTGGGTGTATTCGTCCCAGTCGGCCGGACCGCCAACGCTGCCGCCATTGCCCGAGTTGCCGCGCCCACCGAACGGGTTGATGCATTCGTCGGCCACCGTCTGATCGTTGATGTGCAGCAGACCGCAATTGAGTTGCTCGCCAATCGCCATCGCGTGCCCGACCGAAGGCGAAATGATCCCTGCGGACAAGCCATACTCGGTGCGGTTGGCCAGGTCGATGGCCTCATCGTCGCTGGTAAAACTCACCACCGTGGCGACCGGGCCGAAGATCTCCTCGTCAAATGCGCGCATGCCCGGGCGCACGCCGGAAAGCACCGTGGGTTGGTAGAACAGCCGTTCAAACTCGCCGCCGGCTTGCAGTGTTGCCCCGGCAGTCACACTCTCCGTGACGATTTCATGCACGCGTTGCAACTGTCGTTTGTTAATCAAAGGACCCAATACCGCCTCACCGCGAGCGGCATTGCCGACCGTGATTGCCCGGGCTTTCTCTGCCAGCCGGCGGACCAGTTCTTCAGCGATTGATTCGTGGGCCAGGATGCGTCCGGTGGCCATGCAGATTTGCCCCTGATGCAGCCAGGCACCCCAGGCGGCATTGCTCGCCGCCAACTCAAGATCGGCATCTTCGAGCACGATCAACGAGTTCTTGCCGCCCAGTTCCAGAGCGACTTTTTTCAGATGACGCCCAGCCACCTCCGCAACCTTGCGCCCGGCTGCGGTAGAACCGGTGAACGCGATCATCCGGACATGCGGATCGCGGCACAGGGCCTCACCGGCCACTGCTGCGCCCGGTAAAACCTGCAGCAACCCTTTTGGCAAACCGGCCGCCTCGAACAACCGGGCAATGATGAAACCGCCACTGACCGGGGTTTGCGGATCGGGTTTGAGCACCACCGCGTTGCCGGCCGCCAGCGCCGGTGCCACCGAACGCAGGGAGAGCACCAGGGGAAAGTTGAACGGCGAGATCACCCCGACCACGCCATGGGGCAACCGGCGCGCATAGGACAAACGCCCCGCTTCGCTTGGGAGGACCAGACCATGGGGTTGCGACAGCAGACCGGCAGCCTGATGCAACAAGACGATCGCCTCGCGAACCTCATGTTCACCCTTGAACAGGCTGCCGCCACTTTCCCGGGCGATGTACAGCGCCAGTTCGGCAAAATGTTGCTGGGCCAGGGCTGCGGCTTTGCGAAAGATCTCTGCGCGTTCCCGTGGCCCCAATGCCGCCCAGGCCGGTTGAACACGGGCAGCGGTCAGGCTGGCAAACGCGATGTCCGCCGCATCGGCTAATCCTGTGACGGTCAGTACCTCGCCGGTGGCCGGCTCGATGACTCTGTTGACGCCGCCCAATGGACGTATCCAGTCGCCATTGAAGATGCGTTCGCACCACAGTGCGTCCCGCAGAAAATCAGATGGTTCACTTACCGACATTTCGGTCTCCCGGCTCTTGTGTTTGTAATTGCCTGACGCGGCCTCGCGAAAATGATGCAGCGTCGTGAAAGCACTAGAGCAAGGGCTGTGCCGACTTCTTCCGTTGCCACGCGCTTTAGGTGGCGAAGGCTCTGGTCTGAAGGTTTGAGAAGAGCACTGATGAATAGGGCAAGGCGTTTGGCCCTCGGTCGACAACCGGCCACTTGTCCAAATGATAAAGTTATGTTTAATAACTGTTTTGCTAATTGATCATTTCGATCAGTCGACTCGTTCAGGGGCATATAACAATGAATAATCCCCATTCGCTGCTTCCTCATCTCGCGTTGCAGGAGGAACATTTCTCGCCCCGGGGAGACAGCACTCAACTGACCGAGGGCAACTCACCGACCTTGGCCGAGTTAGCCGAATGCCTGTTCTTTTCCCCGGTTGACGGACGTATCTGGCTCAACGACCAGCGCATGCTGCTATTGCACAGTTCATCCTTCGGCGCGCTGCGGCGGGAGATTATCGAGCGCCAGGGACTGGAACAGACTCGCGGTCTGTTTACCCGCACCGGCTATTTGTCCGGCGCACGTGATGCGCGATTGATCCGCGAGCGCTGGCCAGACGCCGATGCCGCGGCGGTTTTCTCGGCCGGCACGCGCCTGCACACACTCGAAGGCATGACCAAGGTCGAACCCCTGCACTTCAAATTCGACGCCGACTCGGGCTTCTATGAAGGTGAATTCCTCTGGCACCACTCCTGTGAGGCCGACGAACATATCGCCGCCCACGGGATCGGCCAGGATCCGGTGTGCTGGACCGAACTGGGCTACGCCATCGGTTATGTCAGCGGTTTGTTTGGTCGTCTGGTGATCTTCCGTGAGACCGAATGCCGGGGCATGGGCCATGAGTGCTGCCGGGTGATCGGCAAGACCGCCGAGCAATGGGGCGATGTCGAACAGGACCTGAGTTATCTCACCGCCACGCCATCCAGCGTCGCCCCCAAGCAGCGCCCGGCCCCGGCGCCGGCGCCCCAGGACGACGACAGCGAATTACCCGGCGGGCAAAAACCCATTGGCGCCAGCGCCGCCTTCAACGCCGCGACCCTCGCCTTGCAGCGCGTTGCGCCGACGCCTGCCACGGTGCTGTTCAGCGGCGAGTCCGGCGTCGGCAAGGAATTGTTCGCCCGTCAGTTGCATCAGTTCAGCCCACGCCATCAAGCACCTTTCGTGGCCCTCAACTGCGCCGCGATCCCGGACAATCTGATTGAGGCCGAACTGTTCGGTGTCGAACGCGGCGCCTATACCGGCGCGACCCATTCGCGTCCTGGACGCTTCGAACGGGCTCACGGTGGCACCCTGTTTCTCGATGAAATCGCCAGCCTCAGCCTGCCGGGCCAAGGCAAGCTGCTGCGTGCATTGCAAGAGCGTGAGATCGAGCGCATCGGTGCAAGCCAGCCGATCAAGGTCGATGTCCGGGTGGTGGCGGCAACCAATGTCGACTTGCGCAAAGCCGTGGCGGCCGGAGACTTTCGCGAGGACCTGTTCTACCGCCTCAACGTCTACCCCATCACGTTGCCGCCATTGCGCGAACGTCGTGACGACATCCCGTTGCTGGTCAATGCGTTCCTGCGGCGCTTCTGTCAGGCCTACGCCCGCAAGCCCGCCGGGCTGACCATGCGCGCGCTCAAAGTGCTGTTGCGCTATGACTTTCCCGGCAACGTGCGGGAATTGCAGAACCTGGTCGAGCGCGGCCTGATCGCCAGCGAAGACGGTCAAGCCATCGATCTGGTCCACCTGTTTCGCAACGAACCCATGCCACAGGAGGCGTACTCTCTGGACGGCAATGGCAGCCTCGCAGCCACTGACCCGAGCCCCGCCAGCACGCAGCCTCGTCCAGCCTTGCTGGAAACCCTGGCTCGCCTGGAACACGGCTTCTCCATTGAAGGCCTGGAGTCGCGTTTGATCGACGAAGCGCTGCAAAAGAGCGAAGGCAATCTCGCCGCCGCCGCGCGACTGCTGGGATTAAGTCGTGCACAGTTTGCCTACCGACTGAAGAAGTACCGACAGGCATCGGTTTGACTCAGGCTGAGTCAATGCAGGCCCACCTCAATAGGTAGCCCTGCTCTTGTTGAGGCACGGAGGTTAGCGTAGCAACGGCTATCCGTCGTAGATGAGGATAAAACGAAATTATCTTGCCAATATAGTTATGACAATTAACTATGTTTGAAGTTAACTTGTTTTCCCCATAACACGCGCCCCGGAGTCCACATGCCCAATAACAACATCGACGGCATCATTGAACAACTCAGCCAACTGCCTCCCCTCAGCGCGCTGACTGTCGATCAGCAGCGCCAACAGGCCGAACTACTCTTCGGCGCCGGCTCCTGTGCCGAGGGCGTGACCTTTGAAGCCGCCAATCTGGCCGGCGTCAGCGGGCTTTGGGCGATTCCCACAGATGCCCGGCCTGACTTCGTGTTGCTGTATCTGCATGGCGGAGGCTACTCATTCGGCAGTGCCCGGGCCTATCGCCCGCTCACCAGCCAATTGGCAGCCCGCAGCCGGATTCGTACCCTGTGCATCGATTACCGCCTGGCCCCGGAATACCCTTTCCCGGCCGCCATAGAAGATGCGCTGGACGTCTACCGTGCACTCCTCGAAAACGGTGTGAACGCCGAGCACCTGGTGCTGGCCGGAGACAGTGCCGGCGGCGGTCTGTGCATGGCTCTGATGCTGGCTGCCAAGGCTGCTGGTTTGCCGCTGCCCGCGGCTGCGGTAGTGATGTCGCCTTGGGTGGACATGGCTCAGACCGGAGAGTCCTGGAATTTGCAGAAGACTCGAGATCCATTGCTCGGCCCGCTTGCTGGCAAGACCCTTATGGCCGACACCTATCTGCAGGGCGCCGAGCCACTGAATCCGCTGGCCTCCCCCCTGTACGGTGACCTTCGGAGTCTACCGCCAGTGCTGATCCAGGTGGGCAGCCGGGAATGCCTGCTGGACGATTCAACCCGGCTCGCCAGCCGCCTGGCCAGCGCCGAAGTGGCGGTACATCTGGACGTCTGGCCGGGAATGATTCATGTCTTCCAGGCCATGAGCGATCAACTCGAAGAAGCCCGCCGGGCACTGGACCAGATCAGCGCCTTCCTCCTTCGGCACCTGAGGGAAGATGTGTCCTGACCTCAAGTTTGCGTAGAATGCCGTGTCGATACCGGATTCAATAACAAAAAACGGTCGGCAAACTCATCATTTCTGTGATCAACACCACTGGTGACTTGTGGCGCCCTTCTACGTTCAATGCCTGACCTATCAACCATGAGCGAGAGCTCATGGGTATTAATTGCCAATACAAAAGCGCTTTGCAGGTTTTGTCTTTCGGTATCGTTGCTTATTGCCGGTAACGCCTCAGGCGCGCCATTGCCGCTTGAGTTGTATATCCCTGACGCGCCGCCACTGACGTTTATCGATGGCTCCAAAGGCCACGGAATGGTCGGAGAAGCCGTCCTGGCGGCCATTGCCAACGCTGGCTATGTCGCTCATGTCCATGGGCTTCCCTGGGCCAGAGCGCAGAAATACGTCAGCGAGAAGCAGGATCTTCTGATAACCCCCTTGTCTCGCACGCCTGAACGCGAAGATCACTTCACCTGGATCGCGTCGATCATGCCCATGGAGCGCGCTTTTTTCAGCCTTGACCGGCCGGTGAGCAGCTTCGCGCAAGCGAAAAAAACCTACCGGGTGATCGGCGTCGGCCTCGGCAGTGCGCAGGAGGAAATCCTGCGCACACAAGGCTTCAGCGACGAGCAGATCTACCCCCTGACCATTGGCGACAACCCCGCGCAGATGCTCTTGAAAGGTCGCATTGATGCCTGGTTCAACGGTGTTCCCGAGAGTCAATACATCTGGCCGAAAATGTCTGAACGCAAGCTGTTCATGAGCCCCGTCATGAACAGAGCGGAGCTCTATCTGGCGTGCTCCAGGCTTTGCTCCGCTCAACTGGTGCAAGACCTGCGCGAGGCGGTTGAAAAGCTTCGCGATGACGGCACTCTGGCGCGTATACAGAAGAGCTATTTGTCGCAATAACGGAACCGACAGCGCCGCTCATTCTGCGTATTGCCGGGGCGGCTAAACCCATTCAAGACAGGCATCTCTCCTCCGCTGGCTCCTGCAACCCCATGAACCGCCGCACTCGATGAGCCTCAGGCTCCTCGCGGATCTCCTGTGGCGAGGCATCCAGCTGAATGTGGCCATTTTCCATGAAGATCACCCGGTCAGAGATCGACAGCGCAAAGTCCATCTCGTGGGTGACGATCAGCAGGGTCATGCCTTCCCGGGCCAGATTGCCTATGACCGTGAGCACCTCGCCGACCAGCTCCGGATCCAGCGCCGAGGTGGGCTCGTCGAATAACAGGATGTCCGGGTCCATGGCCATGGCCCGGGCAATAGCCACGCGCTGTTGCTGGCCCCCGGACAGTTGATGCGGATATTTGTGGACGTGGGCCAACAGGCCGACCTTGTCGAGTAGCTGGCAGGCGCGTTGTTCGCTCAGTGCGCGGCTGACGCCATGATAACGGGGAGCGAGGCTGATGTTGTCCAGCAGCGTCCGGTGAGGGAACAGGTTGAAGTTCTGGAACACCATGCCGATGCGCCGTACGCCCTGACGAATCCGATGGCTATCCGGTTTGTCCTCGGCATTGATGAAGCTCTCCCCGAACAACAGGATTTCGCCTTGATCGATGCGCTCCAGGCCATTGACCGTCCGAATCAGCGAGGTCTTGCCGGAGCCCGACGGGCCGATGATAGAAATCACTTGGCCACTTTGTACCTTCAGGTCGATGCCCTTGAGCACATGATGATCGCCGTAGCGTTTGTGCACGCCCTGAAGTTGCAGGGCCGGGGCGGCGCCTTTGGCCGGGGGTTTGAACTTGCTCGTTGCTACAGGCGCCAGACTGTCACGCAGCACTTTCGCCGAGGCGCTATCGAGGGTTTGCGGTGTCCGCAGGTTGAGGTCCAGGTAGCATTCCAGGCGTTGCAGGGCGAAGCCGAACACAGTGACGATCAGCACGTAATACACACCCACCGCCGCCAGGGTTTCCATCACCAGGAAGTTCTGGGCATACAGGCGCTGGCCGACGGTCAACAGTTCGGTCAGTGAAATCACCGAGATCAACGAGGTCAGTTTGACCACTGTGATGTATTCGTTGATCAACGTTGGCAGTGAGATGCGAAACGCCTGGGGAATCACAATCAGCCTTTGCAGGCCGAACAGGCCGATACCCAGAGCACGGCCGGCTTCCTTCTGCCCCTTGGCGACCGAGATCAGTCCGCCACGATGAATTTCAGCCATGTAGGCGGCCTCAGTGACCACCAGCGCCAACAGGCCGGAATAGAACGGCACCGACAGCACCGGCCCGGCACCGGGCAGCAGCTGCGGCAGGTTGTAGATGAAGACCACCAGCACCAGCAGCGGAATGCTGCGAAAGAACCAGATGTAGAGTGACGCCGGCATGCGCAGCCAGGGCAAGCTGGACAACTTGGCTGATGCCAGAACAAAGCCCAGCAACATCCCCAGGAACCAGGCCAGGGCACTCAGTTCGATGACGGTCAGGCTCGCCGCCCAGAAGTCAGTCTTGGAGAACAGCGAAATAAAGTAAGACCAGTCGAATTGCATAGACACCTCGTGCGAGCCGCGCCCTCGACCGAGGGCGCGGTTTCAGCCATTACTCGGAGACCGGTTCCAGATCATATTTTTTGAGAATGGTGGCGTACTCACCGCTGGCTTTACTGTCGGCCAGGGCCTTGACCAGCGCCTGATAAGTAGCATCGGCGTCTTTCTTCACGTAGATACCCAAGGTCTGCGGGTACACCAGCTTCTGCGAGCTGACCACTACCCGCCCGTTGGTACGCTCGGCGATCATGTGCGCGGCGCCAGCAATTTCCACCTGAGCCTGGATGTTCTTCGAGAGCAGCGCCTGTGTCACTTCGGGAGCCGAGGGGTACTCGTTGACGGTGATGGCGCCTTTGTTGTTCGGTACGCAGTAGTCGCTGGACAACTGGGTGAACTTGCCAACCCAGGTGGTGCCCTGCTCCAGGCCGATCTTCAGGCCGCACAAGTCTTCAGGAACCTGAGGGGTCAACTCACTGCCCTTGGGCACCATGATCGCGGCGCCGGTATTGGCGTAGGCGATGGTGCGGGCCTGGAGCTGGCGTTCGGGAGTGATGTACATGCCGGAAATGATCGCGTCGTAATGCCCGGCGTTGAGGCCGTTGATCAGATTGGGAAACTTGGTATCGACGAAGTTAGCCTTGACGTCCATCGCCTTGGCCAGGGAGTGGGCCAACTCAGGGTCGGAGCCGACCACATTCTTGTCTGCGTCGTAGGACTCGAACGGCGGGTAGGTGATTTCCATACCGACCTTCAACACACCGGGGGTCGCGGTGCTGGCGAAGGCGGTACTGGCGCAGAACAGGCCAGCGGCGAGCAGGCTCAGTTTGGTCAGGGCGTAGTGGCTTTTCATCGTGGGAAGCTCCGTTGGTTGTTTTTTAGGAATGAGTGGTGGTGTTCTTCAGGCGGCCGAAGCTCGATGGCTTTCGAGCCCGGGACGGCAGCTCAAGCTCGCCGTTTTCCACGCGTTTGCGCAGGTACTGGTAGGTCTGCAGCGCTTGGCTCCACATGTGCTCGCCAATCGCCAGTGCCTCGTAATCCCCGGCATCCTTGGCGAAAGCCGGCAGCGGTTTGATCAGCGTGTGATAGTCGCAGGCGTAGAACAGCGGGAAGCTGTAGCGCTCCTGAGCGACCTTGCGCACCCGGTGGGCAGTGGCGACAAAAGCCCCTGCGGTCATGACTTCCAGCATGTCGCCGATGTTCACCACGAACGCACCGGGCATTGGCGGTGCGTCGATCCATTGATCCTGATCGTTAAGCACCTCCAGCCCCGGTTGATCGGCATGCAAGATGGTGAAGCACTCGTAGTCGGTATGTGCGCCAATACCCGGGGCATCCACGGCTTCGGCGTCGAAGGGGTAATGGATCAGTCGCAGCTTGGAGGGTGGGCGAGTCACCAGCGCGTCGAAGTAGCCCTCCTTCAACCCCAGGGCCAAGGCGAAGCCATCGAACAGTCGGCGACCTAGAGAGAACACCGCCTGATAGTAGTTTTGTACCGCGCCCTGGAAGCCCGGCACGTCAGGCCAGTGGTTCGGCCCCAGCAGCGGCGTACGGTTGAGGAACAGAGGGTCATCCACAGGCACTTCGAAGCCGATGTCGAAGGCCTCTTTATGATCCGGCTTGCCCTTGGAATACACCTCCTCACCTTCGGGCACGAAACCTTTATGGCTTTGCGAGGCGCCGATGTAGTGGCGCATCTTGGCTTCCAGCGGCTGTGCAAAATAATCCCTGGCCGCCTGGCGCAGGCCCTCGATCAGCAACGGATCGATGCCATGCCCGGTGATATACAGAAAGCCCACATCACTGGCGGCGCGACCCAGTTGCTCGGCCACCGCCAGGCGGTGCTCCAGTTCAATACTGAAGAGTCCGGCGATGTTCACCACCGGGATGCTGTTGAAGTTGGCCTGGGTTGACGAGGTATTACTCATGGCGGGCTCCTTCACGGCTAAAACGGTCGAAGTGTTCGCGCTCGGTCCGGGCCATCCACTGGTTCAAGGTCCAGAGGTCGGCCACCGGCATATTGGTGAAGGGCAAGTGATGCAGATAACCGTCGGCACCGAACTCCGGCGTCAGGGTGCTGACCGAATAGCCGCGCTGAAGCTGAGAGGTCCAGACGGCCTCCCAGTGGCGCTGATGAAACGCCAGTTCACGGGCATATTCCGGGGCGGCGGGATGGGGAACTTGCGGGCCCTGGTCATAGCCGACCCGGGCCTGAATGTGATGCACACGCTCGACGAAGGTCGAAAGATCGTCGGCCGGGTCGTCCAGCAATCGCTCGCAGCACACCACCCAATGACTGATGTCACTGGTGAAACGCAGTCCCGGCAGTTGGCGGATCAGTTCCAGGGTCACCCAAGGGCTGTATAGGGAACGGGCGCGGTGAGTCTCGAAACTGCAGAACACCCCATGCCTGGCGGCCAGTTCCATGGCCTGGCCGAAGAACTCGACCTGCAATGCCTGCGGCCAGCGGTCGTTGCCTGCCAGCAGATTGACGAAGCGTGGGGTCAGCTCCGTGGCCCAACCCAGCTTGCGATCAATGTCGGCCAAGTGTTGGGCGGGTGTGGCGTTCTGGTCGGGCAATACATCGTAAGCACTGAACAGCGTGCAGATATAGGGAACCCGATTGCTGCGCAGGAAAGCACCGAACTCGCCACGCTCATCGGCCTGCAGCGGCAGACGTGCTTCGATGCCATCGAAGCCGGCGGCGAGCAATTCATCCAGGGCCTGTGCCTTGCTGGCGGTATAGCCCCACAACGTGCGGAAAATCTCTAGCTTCATGCATTCCTCTCGGCTGCGTCGGGCCACTAGCGGATTGGGCTGGTGGCGTTTACTGGGCAGTCGAAAGGGGATGCTGCGGGCTGCTGCTCTGATGGCGTCAGTCCCGTGGGGAGGATCCTAAGACCCTATCGGCAAATGATTGAATAGGCTGCAGCAAATAGTTAGTTCAGAAATTCATGAACTAACCATGCCGGGTTTTCTTGCACTCTGTAAGCCGCAATGCGATCCGTAGCAGCTGTCGAGCCTGCGAGGCTGCGTTCGGCTGCGCAGCAGTCGTAAAACCAGAACTCGCGATGTGTCAGGCAGACCGCATCAGCCGGACTCACGACTGCTTCGCAGCCGAACGCAGCCTCGCAGGCTCGGCAGCTGCTACAAAGAGTGCGACCAGTGCTGATGCGCACGAACCAGAACAGAGCACTGCGGCTCAGCCATTCCCGCGACTGGTGCGTTGATCGCATTTTCTGCCTTCGTAGCCCTGGCCATCGAAATGGAATCTCCCCTTCACTGCAGGGGCGACAGGCTGATGCGCTGGCGACCGCAAAGGCTGGCAAACAACTTGCTTAGGCTTTTGATCAGGCTTGAGCCATCAATGACGATGGCTTCGCAAAGAATCACGGGCAACGGCGTCCGCTCCCTTCCACATGGTGGAAGGTGGGCGTACGCCGTTTTTGCTTTCATCCCGGTACAAAAGGAAATCCTCATGTCTGCTCAAGGAATACTCCCCTCGGGTCATGCCATCGCCGCTCTGCACAGCGGCGGCAAATCGCGTCCCGCCGGCACAGCCCTCAGAGCATTGTTCAAACCCGGTATGGCCCTGCTCGAACGCAGTAGAACCGGTTTCTGGTTACCGCTTGGATTGGCCCTCGGCGCCTGCGGTCTCGTGCTGGCCGAACAACCCACAAGCGCACTGACCCTGATACCTGGCGTCCTTTACCTAGGCTGCGCCTGGCAACTTCGCGAGCGCCATCAACGCCATCTGCAGACATTCTGGGACGCTGAACTGGCACGGCTGCTACACGGCTCCCAGAATGCAGACCCAGCGACGCTACTGGTGGCAGCCAGCATGCAACTGCGCAACAACGAACGCTTGCGCAGCGAGGTACAGTTCGCCAGCCGCGCCCTGGAGCAGATGGCCCAACAGGCCCGCGACCAGGGTGAGGAACAAAGCCAGCGAATCGCCATGATCGCGGCCGCCAGCGAGCAGATCGATCAGACCCTGCACAGCATCGATGCCTTGGCCCAAGGTGCGCTGGCGGCCTTCGCCAACGCCCATGCCCAGAGCGAATCCGGTTGTCTGGAGGCGCGCTCAGTGGGTGGCAGCATGCTCACCATTCAGCACAGCCTGGGCAATACCGCTCACGCCGTGGAAGCATTGCTGCAGCGCACTACCGCAGTGGAAAGCACCGTCACTAGCATCCAGGCACTGGCCAGGCAGACCCAGTTGCTGGCGCTCAATGCCTCCATCGAGGCTGCCCGCGCGGGTGAGCACGGCCGCGGTTTTGCCGTGGTCGCCGATGAGGTCCGCAGCCTGGCCCAGGCCACCGACCGGGCGACCAACGAAATCACCACGGCCGCGACGGCGATCGCCACAGCCGTGCGCCAGGTGGACGGCGAGGTCAAAGAACACCGTGCTTTGCTGGAATCAGGCAGCCAACAGAGCGAGCACCTCGCCGCCAACCTCGACGACCTGGCTCGACGAAGCCAGACCAATCTGCAACACCTCGGCGCCATGCAACTGGCGCTCAGCGAGCACCAGCAAGCCAATCATGCCCTCAGCGAACAGTTGCAACAGGTCAATGGGGCGGTGCAGGAGCAGAGCATGCAAACCCATGCGTTGCATGATCTGACCCGTTATCTCAACCAGCTCACCGTCGGAAGCCGCCCATGAACCTACAACTCGGCGCAACACTCGATGCTGGGCAATCCCGACGAATCCGTCTGCCACAGGTTGACACCGGACTGAAACAGGCTCTCTTGCTGGGCCTCGACCTGCTGCAAGGTCTGCAGCAGCATCGCGGCCTCGGTGGACAGATCACCCGCGAGGCGCAACAGCGTTGCCAGGCACTCGGTCACGCGCTCGACCAGCGCTGGAGGGAGTGGCCGTATTCCGCACAGTGCCAGGCCTGGAACGCACTGCGCCGCGACCCTACGGATTTCGATGGCCATTGCCGGTTGCTGCAAGACCTGCTCGGCGCCATCCAGCACCTCGAACTGCAACGCTGTGCGCTCAATCTTCAGCCCCCGAGCATCGCCGAGCGCTGTTGGGAGCTGGAAGACCTGGGGCGGCTGCGCGGCCTGTCGGTACGCGCCGCCGCCCATCAGCGTTGCCCATTGGAAATGCTTGTGCAATTGCAGTACCTGCATGAGCGCTTGCTCAGGCATGCCCCCCGTTCGCTGCACGACGCTCTCGAACGACTTCAAAGTTGCCTGATCGGTACAAAGACCGTGTCTATCACCCCGGCGGAGTGCTACGCCCTGCTCACCCCTTTGCTCGACGAACGCCTCGACGCTATCCGCCGGGATCTGGACTGAGGCAGATAACCATTCGACTTCGCAGCGGTGCCGAGGACGCGCTGCTGTTACCACGCGGCCGGTATTCACACCCTACCCAGCCGTCATAACCCAACTGATCGATCAACTCGAACAGATACGGGTAATTGACTTCTCCCAGGTCCGGCTCATGTCGATCCGGCACGCCGGCGATCTGGATATGACCGATGCCGTCGAAGTCCCGACGCAGTTTAGTGGCCAGGTCGCCTTCGACGATCTGGCAGTGGTAGCAGTCGAACTGAACCTTCAAGTTACTGGCGCCCACTTCCTTGCAGATGGCTTGGGCCTGATCCTGGCGGTTGAGGAAAAAGCCCGCCCCGCGCATGTCCCTGATGATTAATGTTCCAGGACAGCACTACCGTGCTGCGGGCCAAAAAAAATGGATCTCTTTTCAGGGATCCATTTTTTAATGCGTGGAGCGGGTAGTGATGAAGCAGATATCAGAACCAGGTTTCCATCTGTATGCCGTACTGCCATACACCGCCGGCGTTGAAGTCCGTCTTGCCGAAGTTGTCTGTGGAACTGTATCTGTCCAGGTCCGAAGACCAGTTCATGAGACTTGCGAACACTCGCAATTCGGGGCGTGTGAGAAGGTCTCCGAAGTCAGGCTTGAATGTCGGAGCGACCGTGAATTTCCAGAAGTTACCGTCGACTGCATTACGTTGCATGTAGCCCTTGGGGTCGAGGTCCATGGTTTGCCAGCTCATTTCGTAGGCCATCTCGAAATTGCTGTTGATTTCATTGGCCAACCGCACGTTCAGGGTCATCCAGCGGTAGTCGTCACCCTTGACGTATCTATCCTTGCTTTGTTCAGCCAACAAGCTGGGGCCGATGCGCCAGCCGGGTGCAATGGGTGTCTCGCCATAAAGCGCCAGACGCAGCGCGCGAGCATCATCGATCAGTTCGCCGTCCGAACCGATGTTCTTGACCTCTGCCCCCAGACCTTGCCCATAGAGCAGCGCCGTTTTGAAGAAGCCTTCCCTGCCGAAAAAGTTTTTCTGGTGATTGACCAGCATGCTGTGCAAACCGGAATCCGCAGGCGTCAGGCCCGCTTCATTGGTGCGAGTGCCAAAGTCGTTTTTCTTTGAGCCAATGCCATTGAACATCCACTGCCACTGACCATTATCGAAGAACTGGTTGGAGGTGAGGATGTAGCTTTCCACATCGGCATTGACACCGCCCTCACTGAAATCCCCGTAGTTGCGCCCGATCAAGGAGTAATTCGAGCGCCAGTTCTTGTTCATCTGCACATCGTAGATACCACCCCCGGTGCCGGCCAGAAAGACGACGTCCGAGTCCAGCCAGTGGATATCGAAATTGTCCCTGTCGAATCGCTTGCCTGCCCACAGGGTGGAGTTTTCGAACACTGAGTTGCCCTTGAAGGCGGCGAGATGGTCTAGTTCGGTAAATACCTGACGCACGTTCAGGTTACTTTCGTCGGCCGTCCAGTCATTGGTGCTTTCCACACCATCGGCGATGGACACCGTGAATTTGGAACGGGTGCCGTTCTGCGCATAGATTTCTTTCGACAGGTCTATGCGCATGTAGGTGTCATCTTCGTTGCCGAGTCGCCCGACGGCACCACCGACTGAACCGGCCGGGGTTGTATAAGGGCCACCACGACCACCACCCAGCCCATCGTTGATCAGCAATCCGGAACGGGCGTAGCCTTTGAAGCTGAAGCCGTCGGTCAGGTGTCCGCTACTGTCCTGCTTTTCCATGCTTTGCTGGCGGGCTTCGAGTTTTGCCAGCCGGGTGTCCAAAGCAGGCGCCGACATGGCTGCTGCAGTAGACGCAGCGGGCTGCAAGGCGGGAGTGGCGAGTTTGATCTGCTGCAATTCTCTGGCGAGTGCCTGGGTTTGCTGCTCGGCTGCGGCTGCACGCTTTTCCGCTGCGGCGGCACGGGCTTCGAACGCAGCCATGCGTTGTTCCAGGGTCGCGGCCTGAGAGGTGGCCGCCGAGGTGCCGAGTACGCCTGCGAGTAGCCAGCTTGATGCTTTCTGCATGGGGGATTTCCTGTTTTGTTTTTATTTTTCTGTCCTGCGACCGGCCTTTTTTTTGTGAATTGTTAATTGTCAAAATCCACCAAAAAAAGGATGCCTCATCGCAAATACGCTGCTACATTTGGCGATGTTAACGTTAACTTTTCTAAAAACAAAAATAAAGAGGGCTTTATGAAACAGCTGAAATCTCTCCTTCCAGCAGCACTGCTCACCCTTTGTGCCGGACTTCCATCCCTCTCGAGCGCAGCTGATTTGACAATCTCGTGTGGGGCGGTAGGTGCGGAGTTACAACTCTGCAAAGAGGCTGTCGAGGCGTGGTCGAAACAGACCGGCAACCACGTCGAAGTGGTTTCCACGCCTAACTCGGCGACCGAGCGGTTGTCGTTCTACCAACAGATCCTCAGTGCGCAATCCAGCGACATCGACATCATTCAAATCGATATGGTGTGGCCGGGGATGCTGGCCAAACACCTGATGGATCTGCGCGAGGTGCTTCCCGCCAACGCGACCCAGGGCTACTTCCAGGCACAGGTGGATAACGCCACGGTGAATGGACGGCTGGTGACGATGCCGTGGTTCACCGACTCGGGTCTGCTGTATTACCGCAAGGACTTGCTCGAGAAGTACAATCAGCAGGTTCCCCAGACCTGGGAGGAAATGACCGCTACCGCCAGGAATATTCAACAGGCCGAGCGCACTGCCGGGAATCCCAATGCGTGGGGTTACATCTTTCAAGGGCGCGCCTACGAGGGCCTGACGTGTAATGCGCTGGAGTGGATCAGCAGCCAACCGGAAGGCGGACTGGTCAATCCACGAGGCGACATCGTGGTCAACAGTCAGGCCTCAAGAACGGCTTTGACCCTGGCGAAAAGCTGGGTCGGAGACATCTCCCCGCGTGGCGTGCTCAATTACACCGAGGAAGAAGGCCGTGGCGTATTCCAGTCGGGAAATGCGCTGTTCATGCGTAACTGGCCGTATGTCTGGGCCCTGGTACAAAGCAAGGACAGCGCCGTAAAAGACAAGGTCGGAGTCGCTCCCCTGCCCCGCGGCGGCGAGGCCGGCAGCCATGCATCCACCCTCGGTGGCTGGGGCCTGGCGGTATCGCGTTACAGCGCCCATCCAAAACTTGCCGCAGAGCTGGTGAGTTACCTGACCACTGCCCAAGAGCAAAAACGGCGTGCCCTGATAGGCGCCTATAACCCGGTTATCGAGTCGCTGTATCAAGATCCTGAACTGCTCGCGGCAATGCCTTATTACGCTCAGCTGCACAGCATTCTCAACGATGGGGTGATGCGCCCCGCCTCAATCACTGCCGATCGCTATCCACGGGTCTCCAATGCGTTCTTCGATCGAGTGCATGGCGTGCTGGCGGGCGAGTTGCCTGTCGATCAGGCGCTGGCCGAACTGGAAAGCGAACTCACGCGCATCAAACGCCGGAACTGGTAAGCCACAAGGAAGAAAATCACCATGTCTGTCTCTACTACCCATGTCCCCTGTGACGAGCTTCTGCTCACCAGGGAAACGCCCGTACAACGTCGCCGAGTACGCGCTGCCTGGCTGTTTCTGACGCCGATGCTGTTGTGTCTGGCCCTGGTGGCAGCCTGGCCGCTACTGCGCACATTCTGGTTCAGCCTGACCGACGCCAGTCTGTCGGACACCGGTGGCGGATCCTTCGTCGGCCTGAGCAATTATCTGTTCCACAACGGCTCCAGCTGGTCGGGCATCCTGGTCGATCCGCAATGGTGGAACGCGGTGCGCAACACCTTGCATTTCACCGTGGTGTCGGTGGGACTGGAAGTCGTACTGGGACTGTTGGTGGCGTTGCTGCTCAACATCAAGTTCACCGGCCGTTCCCTCGTGCGTGCGATGATTCTGATTCCCTGGGCGATTCCGACCATTGTCTCGGCAAAGATCTGGTCATGGATGCTTAACGACCAGTTCGGCATCATCAATCACATGATGCTGAGCGTCGGCCTGATTGATGCCCCCCTGGCCTGGACGGCAGATGCTGATCTGTCGATGTGGGCGGTGATCCTCGTCGACGTCTGGAAGACCGTGCCGTTTGTCACGTTGCTGATGCTGGCGGCCTTGCAGATGTTGCCGAGCGATTGCTACGAAGCCGCGAGGGTCGATGGCATTCATCCGCTGAAAGTGTTCTGGCGTGTCACCCTTCCCCTATTGATGCCTGCACTGTTGGTGGCGGCGATCTTCCGCATCCTCGACTCGCTGCGGGTATTCGACGTGATCTATGTGCTGACCTCGAACTCGTCGAGCACCATGAGCATGTCGGTGTATGCCCGTCAGCACCTGGTGGAATTCCAGGACGTCGGTTACGGCAGCGCGGCCTCGACGCTGCTGTTTCTGGTGGTTGCGGTCATCGCCATGCTTTATCTCTACCTCGGACGCCGTCAACTGGAGGTCCGGTCATGAACCTGCGCCTACTGAAAAAAGCACTGTTGCGCCTCGGATTCTGGTGCCTGATCGGGGTATTGCTGCTGTATGCGGTTTTCCCTTTCTACTACGCCATCGTGACTTCACTGAAGCCGTCCAGCGCCTTGTTCGAGGTGAGCTACTGGATCAACAACCCCGACTTCTCCAACTACGCGGCGGTACTCCATCAAGCCTCATTCCTGCGGGCCATCGGTAACTCGCTGGTGGTTGCGCTTAGCGTGGTGACGCTGGCGTTGTTCCTCAGCGTGACCGCCGCCTATGCCTTGGGCCGGGTGAAGTTCCGTGGGCGTGGCACGGTGTTGATGATGGTGCTGGGTGTGTCGATGTTTCCTCAGGTCGCTGTGCTGTCGGGGCTGTTCGAAGTGATCCGCGCCCTGGGTCTGTACAACACATCCTGGGCGTTGATCCTGAGCTACACGATTTTCACCCTGCCCTTCACCGTCTGGGTGCTGACCACGTTCATGGGGCAACTGCCTCATGAACTGGAAGAAGCGGCCATCATGGATGGCGCGTCCCCATGGGTCACGCTGACCCGCGTGCTGTTGCCGCTGCTCTGGCCCGCACTGGTCACCACGGGCTTATTGGCCTTCATCGCCGCATGGAACGAGTTCCTGTTTGCCCTGACCTTCACCCTCACCGACACGCAACGCACGGTACCGGTCGCCATCGCCTTGATTTCCGGCGGGAGTCCTCATGAGCTGCCTTGGGGGCTGTTGATGGCCGCATCGGTGGTGGTCACCGTCCCACTGGTGATTCTGGTGCTGATCTTCCAGCGCCGAATCGTTTCCGGTCTCACTGCCGGCGCGCTAAAGGGTTGATGCCCGACAACTATAAGGAACAGCATCGTGATCAAGTTGAAACTAGACAACGTGAACAAACAATTGGGCGGCGCGCGGATTCTTCGCGACGTCAACCTGGAGATCGCCGCGGGTGAATTCGTGGTGTTCGTTGGCCCTTCGGGCTGCGGAAAGTCGACCCTGCTGCGACTGATCGCCGGGCTGGATTCGATCTGCGGCGGCGACCTGCTGATCGACGGGCGTCGGGTCAACGACCTGGAGCCGCGCGAGCGTGGCGTCGGCATGGTGTTTCAGTCCTATGCCCTGTACCCGCACATGAGCGTCTACGACAACATCAGCTTTGGCCTAAAACTGGCCAAGACTGAAAAGACCAGCCTGCGCGAACGCGTATTGAAAACTGCGCAAATCCTGCAGTTGGACAAGCTGTTGCAACGCAAGCCAAAGGAACTGTCCGGCGGGCAGCGTCAGCGTGTAGCCATGGGCAGAGCCATGGCGCGGGAACCGGACATTTTGTTGTTCGATGAGCCGCTCTCCAACCTGGATGCCTCCTTGCGGGTGCAGATGCGCAACGAAATCGCCCGGCTGCATGCCCGACTGGGCTCGACCATGATCTACGTCACCCACGATCAGGTTGAAGCGATGACCCTGGCCGACAAAATTGTCGTGCTCAATGGCGGTCGCGTAGAACAGGTCGGCTCACCGCGCGAACTCTATGAACGCCCGGCCAGCCGCTTTGTCGCCGGTTTCCTGGGTTCGCCCAGAATGAATTTTCTGCCCGCGCGCCTGCAGACACCAGGTGAAACCAGCCTGGTCGATACCCTCGTATGGGGTCACACGCCCCTGCCCTTCGACAGCTCGAACCTGCCGGCAGGCACGCAGCTGACCCTGGGGATTCGCCCGGAGCACCTGTCGCTCAAGGCGGCGGAGGGAACCGCTGGCATCGTTGTGACCGCGGTCGAATACCTGGGCAGCGAAACCTATGTGCACCTTGAGACAGGTCAGGACGAGCCATTGATCTGTCGTTGTGAAGTCAGCGCCGGATGGAAGGCAGGCGATCGGGTTGAGCTGCAGCTGGACATCGACAACCTGCACCTGTTCAACGCCGACGGCGCGGCCTTGAGCCGTCATCCACATGCCATTGAAACCCTGCCGGATGGCGTTTCTCTACGCCCGGTACGAGCAAGCGCCCTATGACTGTGTCTTTGAATTCCATGAGTGTTCCAATGTCCGCTGCCCTTGATATTGCGCACCATGCGCTGCGTGATGCTCTGTCTCGCGTCATCGATGATTATCGCCCCGGTTATCATCTTGCCCCACCAGCGGGCTGGATGAACGACCCCAACGGGGTGGTGTACTTTCGTGGCGAATACCACGTGTTCTATCAGCACCATCCCTTCGACGCGAAATGGGGCCCGATGTATTGGGGGCATGCCAAGAGTGCCGATCTGGTCCATTGGCAGCATCTGCCCATTGCATTGGCGCCCGGCGACGATTTCGACCGCGACGGTTGTTTTTCCGGTAGCGCGGTGGTGTGTGGCGATACCCTGGCACTGATCTACACCGGGCACACCTGGCTGGGGGACGTGGGTGACGAGCGCTCAATCCGTCAAGTCCAGTGCCTGGCCACCAGCACCGACGGCATCCGGTTCGTCAAGCATGGCGCCGTCATTGAAACCGCGCCGCAAGACACGATCATGCACTTTCGTGACCCCAAGGTGTGGCAAGAGGATGACGGCTGGTACCTGATTGCCGGCGCACGTCTGGGCGATGTGCCGTTGCTCCCGCTGTACCGTTCCACGGATCTGCACACCTGGGAATTCCTCGACTATGTGTCCAGCGGCAGCGAGGGCGATGGTTACATGTGGGAGTGCCCGGATCTGTTTCGCCTGAACGGACGCGATGTGCTGCTCTACTCCCCTCAAGGCATGCAACCCGAGGGTTACGAACGGCTGAACAAGTACCAGACCGGTTATCGAGTGGGCCAACTCGACAGCGAATGGCACTTCACCGGCGGGCCTTTTATCGAGCTGGATAACGGCCACGATTTCTATGCCGCGCAAACGCTCCTAGCCGCCGACGGTCGGCGCCTTGTGTGGGCGTGGCTCGACATGTGGGAAAGCCCGATGCCGAGCCAGGCCCATCACTGGTGCGGCATGCTCGGTTTACCGCGCGAACTTGAACTGCACGCCGATCGCCTTTGCGTATATCCGGCACAGGAGCTCACCGCTCTGCGCAAGGCGCCATTGCCGGGCACGCCTTGGTGGGATGAATCGGGAACCCTGTGCGTGCCGCAAGTGAATGGCGACATGCTCGAAATCCATGTGCATCTGGATTTGCTCGGTTGCACCGATGGCCACCTCGGAATCGCCTTGCGTTGCAGCGACGATGACCATGAAGAAACCCTGCTTTACTACGATGCATTGCTGCGGCGTCTGGTGCTGGATCGCAGCCGCTCGGGTGCGCAAGTCACCGGTCAGCGCAGCGTGTCGATAGACCCGACACAAGAGCGACTGGAATTGCGCGTGTTTCTCGATCGCTCGTCCATTGAGGTGTTCGACGAAAACGGCCGCTTCAGCCTCAGCAGTCGCCTTTATCCGCGGCCCGACAGTCTGGGGGTCAAGCTGTTTGCCAGCGGAAGTGGCGGGCGTGTCTCGATTCCCAAGGCATGGTCTCTCGACTCTGGATGGTTATGAGCGGCGGATGGCTATGAGCGGCGTCATTCGAGTCGCGAGAAACCGGGCCCCTGTGTCATGATCCTGCGTCAACCTGACCGGCCTCGCCTCGCATGACTTCAGTGAAAGACGTTGCACAGCTGGCCGGCGTGTCCTTGATGACGGTTTCTCGAGCGCTCAACAATCCGGAAAAACTGAGCCCCGAAACCCTTCAGCGGGTGCGTCGCGCCATTGACGAACTGCAATTCGTACCGAGCCTGTCGGCGCGCAAGATGCGCGGCGACAACCTCCAGTCGCGCACCATCGGTGTGTTCGCACTGGACACCGCGACCACACCGTTCGCCGTCGAGTTGCTGCTGTCCATCGAACAGACCGCGCAGCAGGCGGGCTGGAATGTGTTCATCCTTAACCTGTTGAGCAACCCGCCCACCGACCAGAACATCGACCTGATGTTGTCGCACCGTCCCGACGGGTTGATCTTCAGTGCCATGGGTTTTCGCCAGGTGTGCATTCCCGAGCGCTTGAAGAGCAAACCGCTGGTACTCGCCAATTGCCTGGCGGATGACAGTCGCCTGGTCAGTTATGTGCCAGACGACGAAACGGGGCAGTATCGCGCCGTACATCACGCGTTGAGCCAGGGCTATCGGCGCCCTCTGTGTATCAATCTGCCAAAACAGAGTCTGGCCTGGGACCTGCGACAAAAAGGCTTGCTGCGTGCCTGTCAGGCATTTGGCCTTGCGCCTGACGCACTCCTGCAATACGACCTTTCCGATCATGACGCCTATGGTGAAACCGCAGCCATCCTCGACCGGCACATCATTGAAGGTCGTCCCCAGTTTGACATTCTGATCTGTGGCAACGACCGCATTGCCTTTTGTGCTTATCAGCTGTTGTTGGGCCGTGGCCTGAAAATCCCCGACGATGTCGCCGTGCTTGGTTACGACAACATGATCGGCATCGCCGAACTGTTCATCCCGCCGCTGACCACCGTGCAATTGCCGTACTACGAGATCGGTCGCAATGCGGCCCTGCACCTGATCGAGGCCCTCGAGGAATCGGGAGCTCAGCCAGTCGATTGTCCATTGGTGGTCAGGGCGTCGCTATGAAGCGATTGACGCATTCCATTCGTAACCTGAGGCGCTTACGCTCTGGAGGCAACGCGGTAATGGGCAATCCCCTTGCCCTTTACCAAATCGCGCGCCAATTCAGATTCAATAAAACACTTTAAAAACAATAGATTGAAGTCATCGAGTGGATTATTGGACAGAAGGCTATATTTTTGACTAGTGACATTTGACAGGCCGTCTGGAGTGGTCGATACCTAAGTGGGTCGACGTACAACAAAAGATCTAACTCTATTAATAGATATACGCTACCTCCTGCGTTTAAGTTCACGATCGAAAGTGCTTGTTTTTCAAAGGACCGTGCGTTCGGACCCTGCGGTAGCTTTGGCCATCGCAAAAGAACACCCTTCCTCTGATGACACGACGATATCACTTATAGCGTTAAGTAACGCTTACACTTTCTATCAAGAGTTTTGATTGAGCGCAGTCCCGGCAAGAGAATCTTCCCGCACCAGGCAGCGCATACGCCAGATTATTGACTCAACCTTTATTGTCATCGTTACTTGTGCATTACATGCTTCATTATTGATACACCTGTTCCAGTGACTTAACACCTTCGCGATGCCACATTCTCTATAGAGTTCATTGGAAGCGCAGTGGCATTGCTGAAGCGCGAACAGGCATGCTTAACCAATATTTCGGAGCTTGCCAGAATGCTGACGAGTACCCAAGGTTCCAACTGGTATCTTTTGCAGTGCAAGCCGCGTCAGGACGAACGGGCACAAATCAATTTATTGCGACAAAACTACGTCATATTTTGCCCGCAAATCATTAGCGAGCGCCTGATTCATGGCAAACCCCATCAATCGCTTGAGTCTCTGTTCCCCGGGTATCTTTTCATTCAACTGAGCCGTGACGACAAATGGGCGCCGTTGCGTTCTACCCGTGGGGTCAGCCGCATCGTCGATTTCAATCATGGCCCGGCAACGGTCCCGGACGACGTCATCGAGCATCTGCGTATCCGGTGTTTCAAACCACCAGAATTGCACACACCCCAACTGTTCAAGCCTGGGGAAACGCTGCAAATAACCCGAGGACCATTATCGACACTTGAAGGTATTTTCCTGAGCATGTTAGGTGACGAACGCGTCATGATTCTTCTTCACTTCTTGAATAGAGAACATCAAGTTCGTATTCCATTGACTGACATTGGACGACTACGACCGCAGCTATAAACTTAATCTTTACTCTTCTGCAGCGGCGCACTTTACAACCAAACAGGCAAATTTCTCATCCGTTAAACTTTCATTTACACCCAACCTGTTATTGCCAGCTGCCTTCTTGATTTCCTGCCATTTGGCAGGCAACTACTTAAACTTACAACCTTCACCCAATAAAACAATACTGATAGCGCCGCGTATTACACCGAGCACATTGACCACTATTTTTCCGGTCTATAGTCATTGAACTCACCCCCAGGAGCAATAATATGACTCTCAAGACCCGTGGCCCTTTCGCACTGTTCATGATCTATTTGTGTCCCGGAACAGCCTGGAGTCTTGATCCCCAGTCCATTAATATTTATGGGTTCGACTTCACTCCTACCCTGCTGTTTTCAGAAAGTTATGATGATAATTTCCGCGAACTGGAGCGGGCGCAGTCTTCCGTGGTGACAAAAGTAGCGCCCACTTTCGAACTCAAGGCGGAAGACCGCAACAGTGCCACCCGACTTATCTGGCAGCCTACCCGGTACATTTATCATGACGATTCGGATGCCTCGAATACGGCACAACGCATGCGCCTGAACAGCATCATGGAATTCACCGATCGCCATCGACTGAAACTTGAAGCGGAAGCACGTAAATACGAGCGTACGACGTCGACCGCAGTCGATGGCATCAATGACAAGATTCGCAGTAACCGCGTCAATGGTCTCTATACCTACGGCGCCAGGAGCGCTGCCAATCAGATCGATCTGGGCGCCAGTTACGCTCAACTTCGCTACGACAATTCAGGCGGCATCAACGACGACAAAGAGCGCGATACCACTGGCCTGACCAGCACCTGGTACCACCGCATCGGCAGCAACACACGTGGATTGCTGGAATACGACCATACCGACTTTGATTACCGGTCCAACAACCGTCTCAACAGCACATCCGATGCGGTCCTCGCCGGTGCCGAATGGGATTTCACCGCACGCACCTCCGGCAAAGTCCGTGTGGGTTATGAGCGCAAGAACTTCGATGACAGCAGTGTCGATGACCTCAGTAACCCGACCTGGCGGGTGGATCTGCGATGGAAACCACGAACCTATTCGACCTTCTCGTTTGTTGCCCGCCAAGCCATGGCCGAGGGCGACGACGGTGCTGATGCCGTCAAAACCACCTCGGCCCTGGTCGGCTGGCGTCATGGCTGGACCGAACGCATCACCACGGTGGCCGAAGTCGGGCTGGCCCGCTATGAGTACGAAGGGCAGGAGCGCACCGATGACCTTCGTGACTACAACCTCGCCGTGGAATACGCAATGCGCCGCTGGCTGGATATCGAGCTGGCCTATCGCTACCGCAACGATGACTCCGATACGGACAATCAGAGTTTTGAACGCAACATCTTCCTGCTCAGCTTCAACGTAAGTCTCTAAGAGGTTTTCCCCATGAACTCGCTAATGCTTGGCTTGTTGTTCGTGCCGTGGCTGTTGCCCGTGACTTTTGCAGCAGACACCGGTGCCCAGTACAAACTGGCAGCCGGCGATGTATTGCGCATCACCGTGTTCGGTGAGCGGGATCTGAGCTTCGAGAAAATCCGCCTCAACGATGCCGGAATGTTTTCCTATCCATTTCTGGGTGATATTGCCGCCAAGGGGCTCACCCCCAATCAGGTGGAAAAGATCATCGTCGACGGGCTAAAGCAAGGGTACCTGGTCGACCCCAAGGTCAGCCTCAACCTGATTGCCTACCGCTCGTTCTACATCAATGGAGAGGTACAGAAACCCGGCAGCTATCCGTTCGAACCCGGGCTGACACTGGAGAAAGCCATCGCCCTGGGCGGCGGCCTGACCGAGCGAGCCTCGATCAAGCGGGTGACCATCGTGCGCGGCGATGGCTCCCCACCGCTGACCGACACGGTCACTCGCAGCACCGCCATCGCCCCCGGTGACACCATTTCCATTGCACAAGGCTTTTTCTAATCATGGACAACAGCCCTAGCCTATATGTCGAACGTCCACTCCAGCCGCATGTGCCGCAGCATCAGCCGTACAGCGAGGAAAAGGACACCATAGACCTGCTCAAATACTGGAGGGTGATCTGGCGCGCCCATTGGAAAATCGGCTGGTTGATAGTGCTTGGCTGTGCGCTGGCGATGGCCACGCTATCGTTCATCCCCCCGCAATACATCGGCAGCACCACCCTTCTGATCAAAGAAAAAACGCCACCGCTGTTGTCCTTCCAGCAAGTCACGGATTCGAGCTCCGGTACCGTCGATTACTTGCAGACGCAACTGGCGCTCTTGCAATCGCGGGACCTGGCCGAACGAGCGGTCAAAAAGCTGAACCTCACCACCCACCCGGTGACCGATCCGCGCCAGCAACCGGAGTCGTGGTTCACGCCGCGCAAGTGGTTGGCAACGCTTGAGCTTGGCCAATGGCTGCCCGTACTGGGCCGTTTGACCCCCGTGGAGGTAATGCCCTCTGAAGCCGATATCTTCAATCAAGTCACGCAGGACCTCATGCGGCATACCAGCGTCAAATTCGTCGGCAAGAGCCAGCTGATTAAAATAGAAGTGGAGCTGCCCGACCCTGGTTTGGCTGCCGCTACCGCCAATGCGATTGCCCAAGGCTTCATCGATAGCCAGCTCGACAACAGCCTTAAGTCCTCGCAGACCAGCACCAGCTGGATGAACTCACGCCTGATCGAGTTGCGCAATAATCTGCGCAATGCCGAAGACAAGCTGCAGGGCTATCGGGAAGCACAAGGCCTGGTCGATGTCGGCGGTGTCGCCACCATCAGCGCCAATGAACTGGAAATGACCGGCAATCGCATGATCGATGCCCGCCGTAATCTGGCAGAAGCCGAGAGCCAGTTCCGCCAGGTGCAGTCTTTGAGTAATGGCAACTTGAGCAACCTCTCCAGTGTGCCGGCCGTCCTGAGTAATCCTTTGGTGCAGAAGTTCCAGGCGCAACAGGCCAAGGCCCAAGCCAAGGTCGAAGAGTTGTCGGGGCGCTACGGCCCAAAACATCCGACCCTTGTCGCCGCTCGCGCCGAGCTGCGTATGGCCACCGACAGTTTGCGTCTGCAGGTTCAGCAAGTGGTTGCCGGCATTGAACATGAGTACCAGCTGTCCCGGGCCAATGAAAACTCACTGCGTAAGTCATTCAACAGCAATAAGGCGCAGCTACAGGATATTTCGCGCAAGGAGTTCCAGCTGCGTGAGTTCCAGCGTGAAGTCGACAGCAGCCGCGCGCTGTATGAAACCTTCGTCACCCGTTTAAAGGAAACCGCTGCCACCTCAGACATGGACTCCACCAAAGCGCGCATCGTCGACCCTGCGATTGTTCCTCTGGATCCGAGCAAGCCTCGTAAAACACTGATTATGGCGATTGTCGCCATCGTGGCTGCATTGATCGGTGTAGCGATGGCATTGCTGTCCGAAACCCTGAACAAAACCTTCAAGACCGACGAAGCAATCGAATGCACGCTTGATGTACCCCTGCTCAGCGTAGTGCCGCTGGTCACGAAGAGAAGCCGCCGGCAACTCGCGCGACTGTTCGACGACAACGACCATCCGCGTTTTTGCGAGACCATTCGCAATCTGCGCACCTGGTTGATGTTGCACGGCGGCGACATGCCGTCACAGGTGGTACTCGTTGCCTCGACCATGGCCGAAGAAGGAAAAAGCACGATCGCCAACAACCTGGCGTACTCACTCGCCAAGCTAGAGCGTGTCCTGTTGATCGACGCCGACATGCGCAGACCCAGCCTTTCGCTCAACTTCGATTTTCCGGCAGATGCCCCGGGGTTGGCCAATGTCCTGGCGGGCACTGCGCGGCTCGAGGACTGTATCCGGACTGTCGGCGATCTCGACATGTTGCCGGCCGGGAAGCTGTCGCCGCCACCGCTGGACCTGCTCAGTTCGCCGCGCCTGACCCCGATGCTCAAGGTGCTGAAATCGCGGTACCAACGCATCATCATCGACTCACCGCCTGCGCAAATGGTCAGCGATGCACTGTTGCTGGCCCAGCATTCGGACGCGGTGATCTACGTGATCAAGGCCGAAAGCACGCCTGTCAGCCAGGTACAGAAGTGCCTTGCGATACTGCAGCAGAGTCATGCGCCGGTGTTCGGTGTGGTGCTCAACCAGGTTGACCTGAGCAAGGCCCGCAAACAGGGCTACAGCCATTCCGATACGTTCCAGAACTACGACTACATGTCCCGGTAAAACCTTGCGTCTGCCTCATCCGTAGTTCCCTCCAAACATCTACCAAAAGCTGCTTCATCCCAGTCGAGCTATACCAGCGTGCGGGAACGAGGGCGTGCAGTATTCGGCGCCGATGTCCAACCCATGCCCGGAGGTTGCGCCGATGACATCGCTCTACACCGCTCAAATGACGCACCGCCGGGGTCTGACCTTCTGGGGCCAATGGCTGTGCGCGCTCAGTCTGGCCAACCTGCTGCTGATGTTGCTCGTGTATTGGCGCGTCGGCAGCCTGACCAGTGAATACCGCGTTCTGATGATTCTCACGGTTCTCGGTTCGGTGCCGATCTACAGCGTCATGCAGGTTTACCACAAGCGTCATGAGTGGTTGTCCGGGCTCGCTCGGCTGCTGGCGGCCTGGATGATTTTGCTGGCCGTGCTGATCAGCATTGCCTTCCTCACCCAGACCAGCGTGATTTTCTCGCGCCAGGTGATCATCGTCTGGGCGGTATTGGGCTATCTGGTCCAGGCGGCGAGCTTTTTGCCACTGCATTACCTGGCCCGACTGCATTCGCACAAGCTTTGCAACGAGCGCCGCGCGGTGATCATCGGGACGTGTCCGACCGCACATACGCTGGCGAGAAAACTGTCCAGGCGCAATCGCGTACCGCTGCTGGGTTTTATTGCAACCGCCGAACATACCGGCCCGGCCCCGAGCATTCTGCCGCTGCTGGGGCGCATCGACGAGGTTCGCGAAATCATCACCCGCCTGCACGTGCGCCGCGTCTATATCGTTTTGCCGATGGCACAAGCCGCCATCATCGAAGCGCTGTACATCGATCTTCTGGACATGAATGTCGACGTGGTCTGGATCCCCGATTTCGGCAGCATGGTGTTGCTCAATCAGTCGATCTCGGAAATAGAGCGAATGCCGGCCATCTACCTCAATGAAAGCCTCATCAGTTCGCACCCCGGCAGCCTGCTCTGCAAAGAGCTGTTCGAACGTAGCCTGGCCGCCGTGGGCATTATTGTGCTCAGCCCCTTGCTGCTGATCGTGGCGGTAGCCATCAAACTTTCCTCGCCCGGCCCGGTGTTGTTCAAACAAAATCGTTACGGCTGTAACGCTGAGGTGATCAAGGTCTGGAAGTTCCGGTCGATGCGTTTGCACGACGACAACGAAGTCCGTCAGGCCACCCGCGAGGACGACCGCATCACCCCGCTTGGGCGTTTTTTGCGCCGTAGTTCCATCGACGAACTACCGCAACTGTTCAACGTGCTCTGCGGTGAAATGGCCCTGGTCGGCCCGCGACCGCACGCGGTCACGCACAACATTTATTACACCGGCAAGGTTCGCGCCTACATGGCCCGTCATCGCCTCAAACCCGGGATCACAGGGTTGGCCCAGATCACCGGGCATCGAGGTGAAACCCAGACGCTGGAAAAAATGCAGCAGCGCGTCGCCCAGGACCTCAACTACATCAACCAATGGTCGCTGTGGCTCGACATCAAAATTCTGGTCAAGACCCCTTTTACATTGTTTTCAAAAGACACCTATTGAGGAGTCAGGCAATGATCGACCTGGAATTAATCGGGCATTACGCACCCAATCTGCTGGACGCCAACAAGGCATTTTCCTTCATCAATTTTGCCTCCGTCGGCAGTCTGTTCGACCGAAACCCGACTTCCATCGCCTATTTTTGCGACGGTATGCTGATGTCTACCTTCATGTCGCGCATCACTGGCTGCACGATCGGCCGGGTCAGCTTCGACTTCACGTCCATCGCCGACTCTGTGTTCAGTTGCGCCGAGAAACAAGGCAAGCGCATTTACTTTGTCGGTGCCCGGCAAGCCGAACTGGACCTGTTCCTCAATAAGATCAAGGCTCGCTACCCGGCGCTGATTATCGCCGGTCATCACAACGGCTTTTTCGATGCACCGCAGGCCGCATGCATTCAAACAGACATCTGCCGCAGTGAAGCGAACATCCTGATCGTAGGCCTGGGCGCCGGGCTTCAGGAGCAGTTCGAGCAGGATGCCCTGCGTGCCGGCTTCACCGGTGTGGCATTCACCTGTGGCGGTTTCATTCGCCAAGAAGCCACGGCCATTCATCATTTTTACCCTGAGCTGATCAACCGCCTGCATCTGCGCGCGTTCTATCGGATGTACCGCGAACCGCACACCATCAAACGCTACCTGATCGACTACCCGACCAATTTTGTTCATCTATTGGTGAAGATCGTTCGGCGGGAAGTGACCATCAATATCACCTATCCCTGAGCATCCAGCACCGAGCAACGACCATGCATATCCTGTTCACCCTCAAGGACTTCAAGCCCGATGGTGGCCTCGAGCGTGTCCAGCAACGCCTGGCCAGGCAGTTTCTCAAGGATGGCCAGCGTGTCAGTTATTTCGTCATGAACGGCGACACGCCGGACGATGAAGGAGCTGCCACGCTCAATGGCGGCGGCAATGGAATCGTCGGTCTGATCAAGTCCATCGTATTGCTGCGTCGGATTATTCGTCGCGAACAGGTGACCCACCTCATCGCCGCCAAGGAACAAGCCAACCTCTGCACCTGGTTTGCCACCTTGGGTAGCCCATGCAAGGTCATCTATACCCGCCACGCGGCACTCGATTGCAGCGAACAAAAAATCAGTCCCGCCACCCTGCGCTTGCTCTATGCGTTGTACCTCTGTGGCAACGGCCGGGTAGTGGCGGTTTCCAAGGGTTTGCGTCAGTCCATCGCCGAACTGGTGCCCTGGGGTCGCGAGCGCATCCGTTATTGCCCCAATGCGGTGGTCACCGAACAACTGCTCAGTGCCGCACAGACGCCCATGCTCACCGGTTTGCCGTCCGCGTTCTGGTTAGCGGTGGGCCGGCTGGTGGAACCGAAGGGTTTCGACCTGCTGCTCGACGCCTATGCCGTGGCCTTACGCAGTGCCGCGCTGCCGGATCTGGTGATCATTGGCGATGGCCCACAACTCGCCGCGCTGACCTTACAGGCCAGCCGCTTGGGCATCGAGGACCGAGTGCATTTCACCGGTTTTCTGAGCAATCCATACCCTTTGATCAGGCAGGCACGACTGCTGATCTTGAGCTCGTTTCATGAGGGCTTGCCGACCGTACTGATCGAAGCATTGGCGTTGGGCACACCGGTGTTGGCCTGCGACTGCGAAACCGGGCCCAGGGAACTGCTTGATAACGGCCGTCTCGGCGATCTGGTCAAGGTCAATGACGTACCGGCGCTGGCCGAAGGGATGCTGCGCAGCGTGACCTCGCAACGCCATGCTGCGCCAAGCGGCCAAGTGGCCGCTGACGCCGTCCGACA
Source organism: Pseudomonas sp. BF-R-26 (assembly GCF_019947395.1). Classification (NCBI taxonomy): domain Bacteria; kingdom Pseudomonadati; phylum Pseudomonadota; class Gammaproteobacteria; order Pseudomonadales; family Pseudomonadaceae; genus Pseudomonas; species Pseudomonas sp. BF-R-26. The sequence continues at coordinate 230,967 of NZ_JAGYGK010000007.1, forward strand.
GTACACCAGCCAATACGCCGCGCAGGCGTACTACCAGGTATGGAATCAATGAAAAGGCTGCTGATTATCCTGCAGGACTTGCGCGGGGGTGGCGCCGAAAAAATGATGGTGCGCCTCGCCAGTGCGCTGACTGATGCAGGCAATGACGTGACCTTACTGATGCTCACCGATACAGGTGTGAACTCGGCGTGCATCGACCCAAGGGTCAAGCGCGTCGAGTTGCACAGTGCGCGCAGCTCCAGGGCGGTGCCGGCGCTGGCACGCTTTCTTCGCCAAAACAGCTTTGACGCGCTACTGGCTGCCCTCACCCACGTCAACGTGGTAGCCATCGCCGCTGCCATGCTGTCCGGTACTCTGGCGCGCCTGCATGTCAGTGAGCGCAATGCGTTTTCTCATGACAAACACGTCAACCCCGCGTTGGCGGTGCGCACCGCGTATCTGTTGGCTCCGCTGCTGTATCGACTCATTCCCAATCCGGTGATCTGCGTCTCGCGCGGCGTCGCCCAGGACCTGGTCGATACCACCATCACCCGTGCGCAGGATGTCACCATCGCCGACAACCCGGTGCTCGACAACGATTTTCGCGACAAGGCGCCGGGACGTCCAAAGCACCGCTGGCTGTCGAAAAAAACCACCCCGGTGATTGTCGCCGTAGGTCGTCTGGCACGGCAAAAAGGCTTTGATGTATTGATCGATGCCTTTGCCCGATTAGCCGATCCCAGTGCCCGATTGATCATTTTCGGCGAAGGCGCGCTCAGAACCGAGTTGCTCGAGCAAGCAGTCGCCTTGGGCGTGGCCGACCGCTTCGATCTGCCGGGCTATACCAGCGACCCATTGGCGGAAGTGGCGGCGGCCGATTGCTTTGTGCTGTCGTCGCGTTTCGAGGGCAGCCCCAACGCACTGGTGGAGGCCATGTCCACGGGCACCCCGGTGGTATCGACCCACTGCCCCTATGGCCCGCAAGAGATTCTCGACAATGGCGCGATCGCCCCGCTGGTGGCGGTCGACGACCCTGACGCACTGGCACAGGCCATCACTGTAGAACTGACGTTGTCGCGTGATGCAAACCGTCAGGCGCGCATCGATGCGGCTGCCCATTATGTGAATGCCTGCGCGGCGAAGACCTATCTCGACGCATTGCTAGGGGGCCAATCGTCATGAACAAACTGGAAGTCAGGTACACCACCCTGCGCGACGCCTTCACGTTGTTCGGCGTGCTGTTCTATATCCAGGTCATCGGATTTTTTTTCGGGTTGGCTGATGCGTCGAATCTGGACGCGGCTGAAAAAGATCTCGAAGGCAATGTGGTCAACCAGATCTGCGGCCTGATCACCCTGCTGGTTCCGCTGTTCTTCTTCATCCGCAACAAGGTCTTCATCAGCAAAAGCTTTTACAGGAACAATGCCTTCCTGCTGATATTCATGCTCGGCCTGGCCGTATCGATCAGTTGGTCCTACGACCCGATGTTAAGTTTCAAACGTTTTGTGGCGTTGATCAGCTTGGTGTTCTTTGCAGGTTTCATCGCCTACAACTATAGCCTCGAGAAAATCGCCTTCATGCTCGGCTGCACCATCGGCGCCGCCGCGTTTTTCGGCTTGATATTCGCCCTGCTCCGGCCTGACATCGCCTTCATTGACGGCGGTATTCGCGATGGTGCATTCAAGGGAATCTTCCCGGAAAAAAATGCCGGCGCCCGGCTCAACGCGATCGCCATTCTGTTACTGCTGCCGATGATCCGTCAGCGCAATCCCTGGGCCATCATCTGCTCGTTGTTCTCGCTGATCGCGATTGCGCTGGCCCAATCTGCCACAGCAGTAGCGCTGATTGTTGCTGGCGCAGTGAGCTATTGGTACTTCCTCACGCTGATCCGCTTGCACATCAACCGCTCACTGACAGCATTCCTCGGTATCACAATCGTCTATTTGCTGATCTGCCTGTTTCTATACGGCAATTACACGCTGCTGCTGGAGCTGATCGGTCGTGACGCGTCACTCACCGATCGCACGCTGATCTGGGACTTGCTCACACCGCTGATCAATGCCGAATTCCTCAAGGGTTACGGCTTCGGTGCTTTCTGGTCCAGCCCGGGCGCCGAGACATTCATCAACCGCTGGGGTTACATCGGCAATGCCCACAGCGGCTACATGGAGACCTTGCTCAACGGCGGTGTCATTCAGCTGACGGCGCTGATCCTGATGCTGATCGAGGCGTTGATCAAACACTACCGGGCCGTGGTGGCGGATCAGTCGGCACGGTTTCACGCCTGCGCGATGGTCATCATCGGATCGTTCATGTTCACCAACTATGTGGCGTATGTCATTCCCAATTACCGCTCGGCAGAGTTCATGGTGTTCTGCGTCCTGGCCCTGTCCTTCCGGCATCACCACGTGACATCCCCCCAGTTGTCACCGGCAACCCTGCGTCAACGTCCGCCTGGCAAGGCATTACCACGCGACTCGGCCAAGGCGTAACAAAAGGAGAACTAACCGTGCCAGACCAAGCCCCCCCTTCACTCCATTCAGTGTGCGTCATAATCGCGATGTACAACGGCGCCGACAGCATTGAGCAAACACTGGCGTCCGTGGCCGGGCAAACGCGACTACCCGATCACGTCATCGTCATCGACGATGGTTCCACCGATGATGGCCCCCAACGGGTCAAGGACTTCGCGGCGCCGTTTCGCCTGACGCTGTTGCACCAAGCCAACGAAGGCCAGGCCAGCGCCCGCAACCACGGGCTGCAGCACTCTGAAGAGACTTTTGTGGCGTTTCTCGATGCCGATGACAGATGGTATCCACAAAAACTGGAGCAACAAGTGGCACTGTTTGACGAGCTGAGTCGTCAGGGACGGCCGGTGGGGCTGGTAGATTGCTACGTGCATAACGATTACAGCGACGGCAAGCGAATACTGGAAAACCGGCAAAAAAACGGTAGGCATTTCGACGATTTCATCCGCGCCAACGTCCTCAATGGCGTGTCCTCCGCGATGGTCAGACGCGACGTGATCATGCAACTCGGCGGCTTCAATGCCAGCCTGCGTTACTCCGAAGACCGCTTCATGTGGACCCGCATCGCCGAACACTGGGAGATCCACACGGTGCCAGAGGTGCTGCTGCAGCGCATGGTCAATAGCGCCAACATGACTGCGCAACCGACAAGGTACTACCCGTACAAGATCAGGTTCATCGAAGCGTTCCTCGCCCTCTATGGCGCGCAGCTCAGTAAGCAGCAACGGATCGATTTCGTGCTGGGCAGCCACTCCGACTTTCTCGAACTGTTTTCCCGCAGAGGCGAGCATGCCCAGGTGATCGGTGTGTACCGGCGAATGCTGGAGTACTCCTGGCAAACGCTGATCTTCAGGAACGGCAAACCGACATTGCGCTTCCTCTATGCATGCGTCCAATCATTGCGCAAGGCAGCTGCGTCAACCACCGCTCATTGAGCCGGTATCCGCCATGGCCAATCACCGTCTGGTTAAATTGATCTGGATTTTCACCGAGAAATTCGGCCTGATTCTCCTGTCGATGATTACCTTTGTCGCATATGCCAGGCTGCTGTCGCCCACAGAGTTGGGTGTGGGCACGGTCATCATTGCCATCGTCGAGTTGATCGGCATGATTTATTCCTCGGTGCTGGAAGACCCGCTGGTACGACTCGAGCGGCTGGAAGACAAACACATCGCCACAGCCTTCTGGGCGTCGGTACTCGTCAGCCTGGCGTCTATCGTCGTCATCTCGGGCGCAGCGATTCTGTACGCGCCCGACCCGATGCTGCAATGGATGACGGCGGTGGCCTCGGTAAAAATCCTGTTCACCATGATGGCGCGGGTCTATGTGGCACAAATGCGCCGTAGCGGCAACTTCAGGATGCTGGCGTCGCGCACGCTGCTGGGCAAGGTGTGTGGTGGCGTGGGTGGCATCGCTGTCGCGCTCTGGGGATTGGGCGCCTGGGCGGTCATTGCCCAGGCACTGATCATGGAGTTCGTGTCCATTATCGTATTGATGCGCGCAGACCCGCGCCGCATTGCCTTTTACATTGACGGCCCGCTCTTGCGCGAACTGCTGAAATCCGGCGCACCGGTTGCCGTCAACGCGCTGAGTTCGCAAACGCTACAGCGCGGGGTCACCGTCATCCTGGGCATGACGGCCGGCACCAACGCGGTTGGCATGTTCAACATGGCGATGCGCATCATCGATCTGCCGCGCACGGCGATCTATCACGGCCTGATCAGCTATGCGCTGCCGGTGTTTGCCCGTCGCAGCGCCGATCCATCGCGGTTGCGCGCGATCATCAGCGATTCGACCGCCGTCAGCTGCTTCCTGCTGACGCCCCTGTTCATCGGCATCGCACTCACGGCGCACGACTTGATCCTGTTGATCTTCGGCGCCAAATGGGCCGAGGCCATTCCCCTGCTGCAAGTGCTTGCGTGCACGGCAGCCATCGGTAATACCGCCATGTACGCCACGACCGCACTGGTCGCGGTCAATTGCAGCCACCTGACCATCAAGGCCGAAGTGGCAACCACCGTATTGGCACTGGCGCTGGTCTATGGCTTCGGCAGCCTCTATGGCGGCATGGCCGCCGCCCTCGCCCTGCTGGCCCGGATGGCGATCATCACGCCACTGCAAATCCGCGGGTTGAACAGTGCAATCGGCTATGGCTGGCGGCGATTTTTCGAAACCAACTATCGCAGCGTGATTGCTTCGTTCGTCATGGCAGCGATCGTCCTGATGGTTTCTTCCCGCCTGGGTGTTCAGGGCTACTTGCACCTGATCTGCAGCATCGTGGTTGGCGCGCTGAGTTATGCCGTGGCGTATAGCGTGATGCATCCGCGCTGGCCGCAAGAATTCAAATCGGTTTTCACCACCCGCTGAGAGGACACACCCGACAACCTTTTCCCTTCCCGGACCACATTCTCCTGACTCGTGCAATTTCCTTGTGACAGGAACGCCTCATCATGCACAAAACCACGTTGATTACCGGCGGGGCCGGATACATCGGCTCCCATACCACCCTGGCCCTGATTGACGCCGGTCGACAGGTGCTGGTCCTCGATAACCTGTGTAACAGCTGCCGCGAGTCGCTCGCGCGCCTGAAGTATCTGACTCGCAAGCGAGTCGATTTCATTGAAGGCGATATTCGCGATAGCCACCTGCTCGACGATATCTTCAGCCGCTACGACATCGATGCCGTGGTGCACTTTGCCGGTCTCAAATCCGTGGAGGAAAGCGTTCGAAAGCCGCTGGATTATTACGCCAACAATGTGGTCGGCACGCTCAATCTCTGCCATGCAATGGCCCGACACGAAGTCTTCAAACTGGTGTTCAGCTCATCGGCCACCGTGTATGGCGCCCCCCGGCAGATACCTCTCATCGAAGACCTGGGCGCAGGCAAACCGATCAATCCCTATGGCCGCACCAAGCTGCTGATCGAAGAGTTGCTCACCGACCTGTGCCTGTCCGATCCGCAATGGAGCATTGCGGTGTTGCGCTACTTCAACCCGATTGGTGCTCACGCAAGCGGGCTGATCGGAGAAAACCCCAATGGCAAGCCCAACAACTTGCTGCCTTGCCTGACACGGGTCGCGATGAGGCAAGTGCCCGTACTCATGGTGTACGGCAGCGACTATCCCACTGTCGACGGAACGTGCGTGCGCGATTACGTCCATGTGGTCGACCTTGCCGATGGCCATCTCAAAGCGTTGCGGGCGTTGCAGAACACAAACGGCATCCACGTCTGGAACCTGGGAACAGGCATTGGCCACAGCGTGCTGCAGATCATCCACAGCTTCGAGGACATTACCGGTATTACCATCCCCTTCCGGTTCGCACCGCGCCGCGACGGTGATATCGCCGAATGCTGGGCCGACCCCACCAAGGCAGGGCGTGATCTAGGCTGGTACGCACAGCGCGACCTGATGCAAATGATCATCGACACCTGGCGATGGCAATTGTGTAATCCGCAAGGGTACCGCTCCCAACCCGGATTGGCGGCATCGATTGCGTTAAAGCAATGGGTATGAGCAGGTTCATTCTTTTGGCGGCCCTGCTTTCGGTCGTTTGCAATGCGTCGGGGGGCTCTCCCCCACCGCTGGCCAACGGCCTGGTGCTGTGGCTCGACGCCGCCGACGCGTCGAAAATGACCGTCGATGCCCAGAACCACCTCCTGCGGTGGCACGACAAGTCCGGCGAAGCCAATGACGTTGCCGTAGACGATGCAGCAAGCGCCTCGCTGCCGCTGCGCGTGGAACACGCCATGAATGGCCACGCGGTGGTGCGTTTCAGTGGTTCTTCGGCGTTCCTCGGCAAGACGATTCGCGCTGCAAAAGGCCCCGTTACCCTATTGATCGTGTCACGCAGACTGACCGAACAAAGCGGCGGTGAGACCTGGCAGCGATTGTTCAGTTCGCGCCCGATAATCGCCGATAACGACAACGTGCCGCCGAACTTCGCGATCAGCGTGCAACAGACCACCGCCTACGATCCGACCCTGTTTTTTCTGGAACTCAACGACGTGCCCATCGGCCCCTATGCAGTGGGGCGGAACGTGGTCGGCAGCGTCGAAGACCTGCGCGGCGACATCACCGAAGTACTGGTGTACGACCGCCACCTGGCCTCCCTGGAGGAACGGCAGCGTGTATTTCAATATCTGGCGAACAAGTGGTCCGTCGCCCTCCCCAAGGCAGCCAATTCCTGGACCCGCGTCGGCCCGCTGGGAACGGTACCGGAACGGACCAACGCCAATCTGCCGCTGTCCGATCAGGACAATGCCGGCCAGTGGATGCCGGACACACGATTTTCTGACGACTTCGATGGCGCGACCCTTAACGCCAGTCGCTGGCACGTCAACAATGCCACGGGCACCGAGTCGCTCGGGCGTAAGCCGGCGTTGTTCACGCCGGACAATGCCTACCTGAGCGATGGCCATCTGAACATCGTTTTCCGCAAGGAAACCTTGCCGCAAAAATACGTACGACTCGGATATGAAGGTTATAGCTCGGCGATGGTCCGCACGATCGAGCGCAGTCTTTACGGCTACTACGAAACCCGCGCCAAACCGATGGATTCGGCAGGCTCCAGCGCCTTCTGGCTAGCGTGGACGGGGCTTGCCGACAATGCCACGGAAATCGATATTTTCGAAATCGGCGGCAAGACCAAAAACGCCTCCTTCGACCGTCGGTACAACATGAACGCCCACGTTTGGGCCACGCCGCAAAGCACCGAGCATTTGAGCGATGGCAGCAGCTGGATCAGCCCCTGGCGGCTGGCCAGCGCATTCCATGTCTACGGTTTTGACTGGCAACCCGACACTTTGCGCTGGTACGTAGACGGCGTACTGGTGCGCGAGGCAAAGAACACCCACTGGTTCTTCCCCATGCAGATCCTCTTTGACAGCGAGGCCATGTGGAATTGGTTCGGCGTTGTCGACGACGCCGACCTGCCCTCCACCTTCAGCGTGGACTACCTCAAGGTGTGGCGTCGCGGTAAATAACCGCAACTCGATCAGTTTTTCTTGAAAAGGCCCCAACCGCTTTTCACACCCCCATAAAAGAGGTCGCAGCAATGAACGGTACGATGACTTCCGATCAAGCGATAGCCTGTCTAAACCTGGCGCTTGAACGTAACAAACAACTGTTCAGCGACGCCTATCACTTGAGCCACGCCGCCCTTGATCTTCTCGATCAGCCCAACATGGACGCGGAAAAGTTCACGCAGTACCAGAAGAAAAGACGACAGGCCGATCTTAAATACCTGGAAGCCATCGAGCACTTGCGATTAATCATGGCGCAGTACCCTGTCCATCTCTTGCCAGATGAGCACTCAACACATCAGCCGCAGGTTTCGTCCGAAGAGTGATGAGGAAATTTGACCTCAGCGGGTCGCTGACTCACCGAGGATAAACACCATCTACCTGCGACTGCATCGACCCTCATAGGAGCTGTCGCAAGTTTTGCGGGCCAAAAAAATGGACCTCTTTTCAGAGGTCCATTTTTTTACTAGATAATCGGAAGCCCGTTGTTGATGATCTCACGCGTGTAGCTCGCCAGCTCTTTGGTACTCATGTTCGCGACCACATCCGCCTCGATGGGGCGATGGGCTACGATACTGACTTCTGTAGAGCGCAATGAGTTGTAAGCCACGTCCCCAACAGCAGGACTGATCGTTACTGGAACAATACCCACCCCCATGTCCTTGGCAACCCGGAAGGCTCCCGACTTGAAAGGCAGCATATCCCCGCCTTTGTTTCGGGTGCCTTCAGGAAAGATCCAGAGGGAAGTATTGTCAGCAACAACGCTCTTGGAGATCTTGCGCAGACTCTGGATCGACGCCCGGGGGCTGTTCCTGTCAATGAACAGGCTGCCCGTCAGCCAATATAACTGCCCGACCAGAGGCAACCACTTAAGTGATTTTTTGCCGACAATAACCGTACCTGGTTTAAGCGCCTCAGCAACAATCAGAACATCGTAATTACACTGGTGGTTTGCCACATAGATATAAGGTTGGGCGGTGGAGATAGTGTCGAATCCACTGACAGCGACGCGAACCGAGAATATTTTATTGATCACTGTGTATGACCGGCAGGCCACATGCAGGTTTTTGTTCTTTGAAGGATTGACTAACATGAACAAGCATAAAAAGGGAAAACTCAGAACAATGAACAGCAACACCAACAGCCACCGCACAAAAAAAATCATAACTTACCCACCTTGCCTAAATCACTTGAGCCACTGAAAAAACCGCCTCGAACATCAGTACGTTCAATCAGCGCGACACCATAAAATCCTTCATCATCAACACACACCATCAATCCAAAACTGTGGGCCAGGACGCCATTCGCCAGTTCAGCCAATTGATAGGCCCCCACCAGCGACAGACTCAAAGCCTTTGCCCGATCCAGAATCTCGAGCCTCTCCCCGAGGATCAGATTCAGACCGCTCAACGACATCCGCCAGGAATCCGGAACAGCGAGATTTACCCGACTGAGCCCATCAAGCTCAACTCCGTGCCCTGCCATAAACGTGAGTATCAGGTCGCTCAGACCGGCCGCGCTTGAGGGAAAGAGACGTCCTGTAATGCAGGACCTGACGATCAGCCCCGGCACCTTCAGGTCAGTACATGTCTGGAAGCTGAAAACTGCTGCCGTATCGAGTCGTTTTTCAACAGGGAGATCAATGCTTTGTGCATAGAGCGTTCCGAACTCACCGCTAAACGTTTCAATCGCCGTCATGTAGATATAATCAGACTCACCTCGCCTGGCAAATCTTAAACCTTGTACCAATGCGTTATAGAAGCTCAACTCTTTCGCGCACAGAGAAACGTTCGGTCCTTTAATGCCATATTTTATCGCCAGTTGGCCCGCTGAGGAGTTTATGACGGTATTGGGAATTTGTGCCGGATTCACCTGAAATGCAAAACGACTATCGTTCGACTCTTTAATCAATTGAATAACAGTGTCGATGGAACCATTGGACGTCGCACCGATAATGGCCGAGCGCGCCAGGGAGTCACCATGATTGCCATCCTCAATCAACGACATCGCTGCCAGTAGCAACAGGGATTGTCGATCCAGATTTTTCAGCTCCCGGCTTGGCACCAGTTCGCTGGACATCAGGTCCCACGCGGGTGTTTTCCCCCGATGTAACTCCACTCCTCCTTGCTCGAATAAGCCGGGCATCTGCAACATGACCCAATCGCTTACGACCAGTGCAACAGCGTCATCCGTCATTTGAGATTACCGAATACCAAAATTGAATTATTCCCGCCAAAAGCGAAAGCATTATTGACCACCACATCGACCTTTCCGACTCTGAAGCCCTCCGCTACGACGTCGATGGGTATTTCAAGATCCTGCTCGGACACATTGATCGTAGGAGGCAACCCCTCGCTGAGCGCAAGCATGCAGGCAATGGCCCCAAAACCCGCCGCCGCCCCCATGCTGTGTCCCATCATTGACTTGATGGAACTAACCGGTGGTGGCGAATGACCAAAAACCGCCTCGATTGCCTTGTACTCATTACTGTCATTGGCAACCGTACCGGTACCGTGAGCGCAAATATAACCAACCGCCCCAGGCGTGACCGACGCGTTTTCAAGTGCCGACTTCATGCAATCGCCAACACTATGATGATTCAGTCTCACCATATGATCAGCATCACAGTTCATCGAAAACCCAAGCACTTCGGCATAGATATGCGCCCCGCGACGCATTGCCTGATCATAGTCCTCGAGGACTAGTGCACTACCGCCTTCTGCGGTCAAAACGCCTTTACGGCCCGAATTGAAAGGCGTGCAGTTTTTGTCGGTCATGCTGCCCAATCGATGGAATGTCGCAAACGTCGCCTTGTAGACCGCATCGCTTCCACCGCAAATGGCAAGTTCGCAGTCCCCCGCCTTGATGGCCTCGTAGCCGAATATCAACGCGGTATTACTGGCCGAACACGCGTTGCCAATCGTAACTGCCTCGCCGGTCGAACCTATCGATCTCAAGACATCGCGGCTTATTTCAGACGCAAACGTATGCTGCACCGACGCTTGCAGGCCAGGCCGGGACTCAGCCATTGCCGTCACCATGTTGTCGATCAGGTTGGATTCACCATAAGTCGTGCCGAAGTAACAATTGACTCGTTTACCTGAAATCGCTGACCGCTTGATTCCGGCATCAGCGAGCGCCAGCCCGGTGGCGGCAAGGGCAAAATGACTGGGAGTCCCGGAACGAACGAAAGAACTGAAGTCTGGAATCAATGTGCTGACGGTGGATTTCACCTCACACCCATACTTTCTTTCAAACCGGTCCGTGTTGACTTTGGAAAGCAGCCCCGTGCCATTTACCCCTGTCTTCAGGGCATGAAAAAATGCGGCTTTTCCAACCCCGATCGGGCTGACCGGCCCCAAGCCAGTGACGACGACCCTTCTGCCCTTGTCGGAGCTCTTCATGCACACTCAACCTCGAGGGTCTGATCGATAAACGAGAGAATCGAATCCACGCTGGTAATCCGTGGAATGTAGGCCTCATCGACTCGAACTTGAAAAGCGCCCTCGATACCAGCCAGGATTTCTATGCCTGACATCGAATCAGCACCGTAAGCCTCTACAAAGTTTTTATTATTCTGGATTTCTCCGGCATTGACGCCCAAGACTCGAGAAACAATCTCCTTGATTTTTGCTTCGTGAACATGAGTCATAAAACCTCCTGGAATGACGCGATCAGATGATAAAAGGAATTACTTTGAAACTGTCGAATTGGTAGTGAATGTATTTTTCACCAAAATATTCAACCAACATTTTCTCTTCATTGCCGACTCGTTTTAGAATCAGTAAAAGTGCAACAAAGAAGACAATCAGGGCAGCATAAATACTGGTATATAGACCAAACCCTGTGACAATGAGAAGCGTGCCGAAATACGCCGGATGCCTGATATACCTGAAGGCTCCGTCCTTGACCAACTCATGATCGGCCAACACTCTCAGCGAGTGCGAAAAGTGTCGACCCAATATGATTTTCCCGTGAGCCCTCAGACCGACTCCAGATAAAATCATGAAAGAACCGATCACTTGAAACAAGACATCACTGCGTATCAACAACTGTAACAGCATGACAATCGATATAGCGCACGACACCAGAAACCCACTCTTGATGCCTTTATCGAAAGAGCTGTCACTGTCTGTTTCCTGTAAAAAATACAGTTCTGCAAATAGCAAAATGCTCGCCATGATGATCGGTTGAAGCAACGCAAAACCCGTGCAATAAAGCAGTACTGCGGAAGCGCATGATACTGGCACCAGCAAACTGGCGGCTACGTCAATCCTGAATGCTTTCAAAATATGCCCCTACCAATACCGATAACTTCGCCGGCGTCATGATCACCCTGACATTTTTTTCGATATGCCACGGATAGATAAATAGATCATTGAAACGCGCCCAAGGAAATAATTTTCGCTGGCGCCTGAAGGCATCCACAAAAGACAGCACTTTGTAAATCCTGAACAGTGTGCGCACTTTCACTCTTCGCAACATGGCAACATCCTCAACCACCTGGAGCCTGGCGTACACTTCGCCTACCAGATCGTTATAGGTCACCGTGTCATCGCTAAGCAGGTAATACGTCTGCAGTGTCTGGTCAGGGCGGCGTGCCAGCCATTGAATAATGCACTGCGCAATACTGTCCACGCCAATAACATGCAATGCCGGGAGCTGATTCGTCACCAATGGCAGCAACTTCAACTTGCACAGTGAAATCATCGGCAGCAGATTTTTGTCATGACGCCCCAGTACCGTCGGCACCCGCAAAATGACACCTTGCACTTTGTGGCTATTTAAATGGATAACTTTCTCTGCCGCCCACTTATCGTCGGCGTACGCATCCCGTCTTTTTTCAGGGTTGTGAGCCTTGACGCTGCTCAAATGAAGAAAATTCTTCTTTTCAGTCACATCGAGGGGAATCGACGCCAGTATCTGCTCCGTGAGCATTTCGTTACTGTCGGTGCTCGCCCCCAAACGACTGAGTCCGATCCCCGTACAATTGACAACAAAGTCACTGTCACTAACTAAGTCGATAAACTCCCTGGAGCCGAATTCGCAAACGTCATAACCAGCCCTCGGCGAACGTGAGTGGCGAATGACCTGGACATCTTTCACCTGGCTGAGGATCTCGTAGACGCCCTGCCCGATAAAACCACTGGCCCCTAAAAGCAGTAACTTCTTCACGTATACAAAATCCTTTTCATGGTGTTAAAGACTCGACCGTGAAACACCCTGAGCGATAAACCGTACGAGCCTGCATGCCCTGTTTTTTCAAGGTTTTCCTGACGGTTCTGAGAAACATACCGTGGGATATGACGATCGTTGTCTCCCCTGTCTCGGAGCAGGATTTGTAAAGCTCATCGGCAACACCTACAGCCCGAAGGTATTCCTTTTTTCGGGGGATGGCGCCCAACGAAACTCCGAGCAACCACAGAATTCTGTGCAGTGCGAACCATTGTCTTAACCCCATTCTCAGGAAGGGAATGGCGCTTAACCGCAGGTCGTACTCTTGTAATCGACTATCCTGTTGAACACGCGCAGCCTCGAACAACCTGCACGCCGTTGCATAGGCTCTGTTGACCGGTGAAGAAATGACGTTGGCCTCAGACGCTAAAAGTGGCTGGGACAAGTCCGGCTGGCTCAAGAACCCAGCAATTTCATCCTCATCGATAATCGAGGTCTGGTTATATACATCCAGAAGCAATTTAGCCGAGACAGCACCGCAACGCTTGTAATTGACCAACGGCGAGGCGTGACGTATTAAGTAAATCACAGCAAATAGACCCCCGTTACAATGGCATTACCGACAATAAACAAAAACGGTGTATCCCAGGTGTGAGGGGACTTTGCTTCTGTCAGGGTAAGAGCAAGAGGAAAAACAGCACACAGCAATACAAATTGATGCCACTCAAAGTAATCCTTGAACAACACGCAAAATAACATTGACATCACGAATACAGTTGCAGATCCCTCCAGGGTTCTTTTGAATTTTTTATCAACAAAAAAACCTTTCGTGACATATTCGTGCTTTCCAAATCGGATACCGACAGGCTCTGCCAAACCGTCACCAAAGGTAGTGGCTAAAATAGTGATATAAAGCAACTCAATCGGCACACCGATTAACAGCCAGAAGTATTGCGTTACCCACAGTACCAACAACCCCACTACGGTTTGACTCACCAACCAGGAAAGCGTATTGGGTGAGTCTTCAGGCCGATCAATACTCGCAAACATATGCTGGGAAATCAGATAACGACGACGCGACCATCCGCACATGGCCAAGAACAGAATAGTGGTGGATACCGCAGACAGCAGTAATCGCTCATGAGTACTCTGAATATTGAACAACGCGAAAAACAGACTGGGCAGTAGAAACATCGCAAAATGCCCGACTTTTCTCGTGTAATTTACCCGCACCCCCTTATTGATGACTAAAAGCCCCAGCCCCTTGCACAGCATAAAATAGAAAAGAACAATACTTAACAGAGCTGAACCAACCTGGACCATTTAACTATCACCCCATTGACGTCATAAAAAGATAGGCAGATCTGCACACCGTTACCCCCGCCGGATAAACACAGTCTGTTCAGATAATCTTTCGTAATGAATCAATGCAGTAATCCACATCGGCCATCGTGTGGTTGTATGTCAGACACAACCTGATCCTGGATTGGTGATTGGGTACAAATGGAGGTACGAACAGTGACCCCATGATACCTTTGCCGACCAACTCGGCATTGACCCGGGCAGCCTCCATCGGATCCTTGAAGACCACCGGGATCACGGCAGTCCTGGAATGGAGCTTATCGACGCCAAGTGATTCAATTTGCTCATGTGTATAGCGGGTGAGTTCTGCAAGTTGAGCCCGACGCGCGCCCCCTTCCGAAGCGTTGATCTCCAGGGCCGTGCAAGAGGCGGAGGCGACACCCGGTGAAACTGACCGGGAAGCGTTATAGGTGGGGCATCGGAACCTGACTCTTTCAGCGAACGCCTCATCCTTGAATACAACGAACCCACCGGATGAGCCAAAAGCTTTACTCATGGTGCCAACAATGTAATCGATCTCCGAGACCACTCCGGCCGCTTCGCAAGCCCCTTGGCCAGAACCACCTAACATACCGACACCGTGAGCATCATCAATATAGATTTCCAGGCCCGGATGGAAGCGTTTCAAGCGGACTATCCTTCCAAGATCAGCTATATCGCCGTCTGCCGAAAAAACGCCATCGGTGATGATCAAAATTTTCTTATCTTGATTCAACTGGACCAGCTGCTCCAACATTTCGATATCGGCATGACTGTAGGCCCTGAATGGACAACCCGATAACTTCACGCCGTCCCAGATCGAGACATGTGACAGCTTGTCCAGCAAAATCAGATCGGCACGCTCAGCCGCCAATGGGATAACGCCAAAATTCGCCTGATAGGAGGTGGTAAACATCAGCGATGTTCGCCCTGCATACAAATCGCTATAGCTTTGTTGCAGACGCTCATGGTATTCGGTGAAGCCACTGAAGATCATGGGGCCACCGATGTTTGAGCCGTACTTCCGGATGGCAGTAATCGCCGACTCTTTCATGCGTTCGTGATTTGAAAGCCCTAAATAATCGCACGAAGCAAAGTTCAGCATTTTCCGACCATCAATGAGCGTCATATCCCGACCACAGGCTGAACGCACTTGAGGAAAGTAAGTGTAATAACCCAACTCTTTCGATTTTAACGCGACATCATCAATACGCATAAGACTCTCATTCAACCGATGCGGTATATCTATAGATTCGATAAGCTCTTTCATGGCAAATGCCGTCCCGGGTGAGGTGACGCATCGTTCGAAGAACCATGACATTATCCTCCAGCATCCAGGACAGACTGATTTTGCTACGACCGACCTTGTTCAACGCGATGGCGGATAACTTCAAGGTGAGCGCTACCGACAACCCTTTTCGTTGATACTCAGGAGCGACCCCCGTAAAAAAAGCGCGACCGTACAATCCCTGGTCATTCATCGCGGGGGCAAACATAGTAAAGCCGACAACTTCAGCATCGCGTTCGGCGACAAGCGCCGATATGTTTTTAATATTGCGCGAAGCAATTTCAAACTGCTCTCTGGACGCGGGACTGTATCCCCAGTTTCGTTCCCAGGATCGATTGTAACAGTCTGCCAACAATTGACTTTTGGCAACCAGTTCATCTTGCCCGTAATGATGAAATTCAATATCGGCCAATCGCTGAGTGAGCTTTTCTTCCAGAGCGTGCTGTTGATATCCCTGAGACGGCGGTTGAAAGACAATTTCAATCAAGTCTTTTTCCTTTCGACATCCTGCTTGCGTCAGGGCATGCGTCAACTCAATCGTGTTTGACGGCAACGAAAACACATTGAAATCAGACTCAAACGTGCGCAATCCTCGCTCAATCAAGAACGAACTGTGGAGAGGGCCTACCAAGTCAGACACCCGCTCAGGTAGCAACCGCGTGCTGTTTATATACTCAACTGAAGTACGCATCAGCTGTTGCAGGACGCTCGCCACTGGTAGCGCTATCAGCGTCGAAAAGTACGCATTATCCAGTCCATTGACCCTGATCTCTTTGTCAAAATGCACGATGCAGAAAGCGACTATCTCGCCACTCTCGTCCTTCCATGCTACTGGTACATTATGCTCAGTTGCGGAGTACTCACACGCTGCGGTTACTCGCTGTGCAAGCTGCTCTTGCGTGCGGCCCACCACCGAAACACGCTTATCCAAACACATCAGGGCATACCAATCGCATGCCGCCAAACCTGTGACCCTACTCATCGGTACTCTCGACCATCATTCACTGCAAAGTTTCTAGGCGGCCAGACACAAAGCCCTGGTGGTTTTGTCGTCGATTTCGATCCAGAAGGGAACGATACTTTTGTTATCAATAAGCCGCGGCGGAGAAATCCTTTGCGTATTGACCCCCATCCGTTTCAGCAGGCGCTCATTCCCAACAGCAGTAAACGCGATCAATCGAAACGCCCCCTTTGAGCGTGCAACATCAATCACTTCCTTCACTAACTTCACCGTGTTTTTCCAGGCTTGCTCAGCACTCAATACCTGGCCTTTCGGCTTGCTGATGGCGAAACGGGAAAGTTCCCATATGTCTGGAGAGAACGGCAGCGGGCTGCCTTCCATTAGATGAGGGAATACATCGCCTAACAGGTAGGGACGATTAGTAGGAATCAACCGGGCACAACCAAATATCTCATGGTTATTATCACAGGCCAGAACATACACCGTATCAGGACGATCAAAAGCGTCTAACTCAACACCGTTTTCACAGCGTAAAGGCCAGCCTAACTCTTTAACGAATACCTCATACCTATATTTAGCGAGCGCGGATGCCATCCCTGGCAAAAGATCACTAACAGTCCCTGTTACAGCAGTCAGCATAACAACCACCTAGCAAATGTTATTTCGCCAGTACAACAAACCGAGACCTATGTTAGTAGCTGCCCGAATGGGCAGGTAATTAAAGTGACATCCCATGACGAGCAGCACTGATCGCTAAATGATGATTAACCTGCCCTCACCGATGAGTTGAAAATGGTGACATCTTTGTATCGAAGGTAAAAAACACCAGACACTTCAAATCCCCGCTTTTCTAGCACTTTCGTACCAAAAAACATATGAAACAACTGATCTTTTCTCACAGACTTGACACTCCGGCGCCCTTGCGAGGCATTCACCTGTGCAACGGCACCTTAACGGGCGTGGTGTTGCCATTGTATTAACGAAATTACAATTCAGGCGATCCTTCCGGCAGCGCTTCGATCCTGTATGATAAGCCCCCGCTCTTCTCACTAAGAGCGCTGACCACGGAAGGTAATGTTGGTGAATGACTGGCGCGAAGATTTCATGGATTTGGTTTCTGGCTGCACTTCTGCAAATGAATTATTCAACAAACTGATTAAAATAACTTTAAACTTGGGTTTCGAGTTTTGTTCCTATGGACTAAAAACTCACTCACCGTTAGCCCCTACGCAATATTTTCTACTTTCAAACTACCCCAGCGCCTGGGAGAAAAAATACGTAGCCGAAGATTATTTTTCTCAAGACCCTACCGTTGAACACGGGCTGACGCGCTCCATTCCCATGCGCTGGTCCGCGGAACAACAAAGTCAAAGCCTGGCATTCTGGGAAGAAGCGCGACATTACAACCTAAATCATGGTTGGTGCCTTTCTTCGCAACGCGAATACAACACTATTGGCTTACTCTCTGTTTCCCGCTCCGGTGAACATATCTCCACCGCAGAGCTGGAGAGCAAAGAGACCAAATTAATGTGGTTGACTCAGTTAGCGCATGAGTCCATGACGCGTTTTTTTGCTGACAGCCCCATACCTGAAAAGTACAAGCCACTGACCGCACGCGAAAAAGAAACCCTGAAATGGACGGCCATGGGAAAAACTTATGTCGAAATCAGCATTATTCTCAATATCGACACGCGAACCGTGAAATTTCATCTGGTCAATTCCATGCGCAAACTCCAAGCCTCGAACAAAGCCGAAGCAGCGGTCAAAGCATCCTTGATGGGTTTGCTGTTCTAAGCCAGTCGTTCCGGCCGGTGCGATTGCATTGAGGCGCGAGGGGCTGGGGCGCCGTGATCGACTTGATCCTGACAGAGGAATCCATCGATCGTAGTATGCTCGTTGCCCCGTTCGGCCAACCGTTGAAGACCAGAGCGGTCTATGCGTTATGCCCGCAACTCTCGGCCACTTCGCATCTGGAATGCTTGCCGATCATGCAATGGTTCGCCCGGCAGGCCGAACAGGGCACAGTTAGCCCCATGAGGCCGCCCCAGCAGCAGGAAGGAAGCGGGTCAGAGCAGCAGTTCTTCACGCTTGAGATCGCCAATCATCGCCCTCTCCTCCAAACACTCATCCAGGAAACTCACCACCGTCCCCATGCAGGCGACCCGCTCCTCGACATGAGGCATATGGCTGGAGTTCTGGAACAACGCCCAACGCACGTTCGGGATCTGCTCCAGATAAGGTCTGACCACCGTCGGTGTTGCTTCATCGTAGCGACCGGAGATCACTAGCGTCGGCACGTTGATATGCCGCAAGCGGTCGACAATGGTCCAGTCTTTCAGGCTGCCTATCACATGAAATTCCGTCGGCCCGCTCATGGCATGGTAAACGGTGGGATCGGCATCGACCTGGGCAAAAGTACGTGCCACCTCATCAGGCCAGGGAAGGACGCGACACACATGGTTGTCGTAAAAAACCCTCGAAGCGTCCTGATAGGCGACCGCTTGAAAATCCCCTGCCCGTTCGTGTTCAAGCAATGTTTCATGTACGCCGGCAGGCAGTAACTGACGTAAACGGTTGGCTTCCTCAACCCAGACGCGCATATCCGAAGGCGAATTGGCGGCGATCAAGGCCCGTAGCCCCGCAGGTTGCCGTACGGCGTGCTCACTGGCGAGCATGCCGCCCCAGGATTGCCCCAGCAGCGCGTAGTTGTCGCTGATTTCCAGATGATCCAGCAGGTTGTCCAGTTCATCGAGAAACAGCGCTACGTTCCAGAACGAGGCATCTTTTTCCGGCAGGTGGGTCGAGCGACCGTTACCCAGTTGATCGTAATGAACCACTGGATAGCCACTCGCGGCGATGTCCTTGAAAGCGTCGACGTAATCATGCGTGCAGCCCGGGCCGCCATGCAGAATCACCAGCGGCGTGTTTTTACCGTCGAAGTGACCCGTGACGCGGTACCAGGTCTGATAAGGACCAAAAGGTGCGAAGCCTTCGCGTATTCCGATAGATTCCATTTCTGTTTGCCGCCCCTGAAAAACTGTACGGCACACGATACCGGGATCAGATTTTCGAAATAACTAGAGAAACAAATAGGTTTCTGCCCTATTTCAGCTATCGAGCAATCGATAGTGGGTAGCCCGAACCACGGCCTGGACCCGATTCTTGGCCCCGAGTTTATGCATGGCCGAGGTCAGGTGGAGGCTGATGGTGGCCAATGAGCGATTCAGTTGGCTGGCAATCTCGGCGGCGGTCAGGCCCTCTGCCGCCCATTTAAGGCACTCGCGTTCACGTTTGGTCAGGTGAATGGGAGGCGTGTGAGCCTCTTTGCCAAGCAACGGATAGGCCGCTTCCTGCAAGGCATGGGAAATCAGGCTGAAATCCGCCAGGGTCCGCCGGGCATCGCACAGGACACTGCTGCTGGCGGTACGCAGCCCGGTCAAGGAGGCAAAGCCGCCTCTGGGCAGATGAATCGGGACCGACACACCACAAGTCATCTGCGCGTCTTCCAGATAATTCACCACTGGCGCATGGCACTGACTGATGACCGGCTCCAGCACGGTGTCAGTCCCGGGTTTGTAAGACCAGACAAAGGGTGAAACACAATTGAGTGCTACCTGCTGGACAGGGTCGATCTGGTAGTAACCCTCTGCACACCAACGCGCATGCCAATCGGCTGGAGTCTTGCGCAGTTTGAGCACCGCGGGCGTGATCAACTTGCCTTCATGGTCCATCGGCACCGGGCTGTAGTCGTACACCAAGGCATCAAAGCCCAGCTCCTCGGCCAACAGCAAGGCGTTGTCCATCAGCTCATCCAGGCTCTTGCCCGACACCAGACGGGGATTGAGGTCTGATAGCTTCGTCTGCATCCATTGCCCTCCCTAATTAATTTCAATCCTGAAATTCAGCACGTAGAATGCCACGCCTCGGCGAGGGACTGCCAGACCAAACCTATAACAAATACTAGCTTTTGGGCACATGACTTACTCAGTAAGGTAGGCCATTTAGTTTGCCTGCGAACCGGTCAGCATCATAAAGGGAGAGTTGCGATGTGGCGTGAAATCGAGCCGGACCAGCACTATAACGTCGAGGTCGATGGCCACAATCTGGTGGTTTATAGCTTTGGCGAGGGCGATGAGGTCCTGCTGTGCCTCAATGGAGGCCCGGGGCTTCCCTGCGATTATCTGCGTGACGCCCATGGCTGGCTCAAGGACAAGGGGTTGCGCGTTGTCGCCTTCGACCAACTTGGCACCGGGGCGTCTGACAGACCCGAAGACCCATCTCTGTGGGACATCACCCGTTATGTCGCTGAGGTGGAAACCGTCCGTCAGGCCCTCAACCTGGGCCGGGTGCACTTGCTGGGGCACTCCTGGGGCGGCTGGCTGGCGATCGAATACGCCATTTACCACCCTCACGCACTCAAAACCCTGATTCTGGAAAACACGGTAGGCGATATCCCCCACCTGTCTCAGGAATTGGAGCGTCTGCGTGGCGCACTGGGCAGCGAAACCGTGGCCATGATGCAACGCCATGAAGCCACGGGCACCCTCGATCACCCGCAATACCAAGCGGCGATCACCCTCCTCAACTATCGCCACGTCTGCCGCCTGGACGAGTGGCCGGCACCGGTCACGCGCTCTCTGGGCGACTGGAACATGGGGCCCTACACAACCATGCAGGGGCCGAATGAGTTTCTCTACGTCGGCAACCTGAAAAACTGGAACCGTCTGCAGGAAATGGCCGACTTCACCATGCCGGTATTAATTACCACCGGCCAACACGACGAACTGACGCCGGCCTGTGCAATGCGCATGAAAATGGCGCTCAAGGATGCTGCACTGCATGTGTTCCCCAACAGCAGCCATATGCCCTTCTACGAAGAACCTCACGCCTACTTTCCGGTGTTGCTGGATTTCCTCCAGCGGCACCGAGGTTAGTCGATGAATCTGTCGCGTTACCGTTTCATCCTGTCACGGCCCCTGCAACTGCTGCCGGTGCTGTTCGGCATCAGTCTCATCACGTTTGTGCTAGTGCGCTCGATTCCCGGCGACCCGGCGCGCGCCCTGCTCGGCTCGCGCAGTACGCCGGAGGGGCTGCTCAGGGTTCGCGCTCAGTTCGGCCTCGATCAGCCGCTGTGGATGCAGTACTTCTACTTCCTGAAAAACCTGTTCAACGGCGATCTTGGCCAGTCATTGCTGTACAAGGTCGACGCCTTGAAGCTGATCAGCACACGCATCGAGCCCACGCTGTTTCTGGTGCTTGGCAGTGTGCTGCTGGCAATGTTGATCGCGGTGCCGCTGGCCACCGTTGCGGCCCGCAACAAGGGTGGCTGGGGCGACAACCTGATCCGCCTGTTCACCACCGCCGGGCTCGGCATGCCGGCGTTCTGGCTGGGGATCATGTTGATCCTGCTATTCAGTGTGCAACTGGGCTGGTTCCCGGTTTCCGGCTACGGCCGCTCCTGGCTGGACAAACTGCACCACATGGTCCTGCCCTGCCTGACCATTGCCCTGGCGTTATCGGCAGTGTTGGTACGCAATCTGCGGGCAAGCATGTTGATGGAGTTGCAAGCCGACCATGTCACGGCAGCCCGGGCTCGCGGCCTGCCTGAGGACGCGGTGTTTCGTCGCCATGTACTGCCCAACTCGCTCGTACCCGCCGTCAACCTGCTGGCGGTGAACATCGGCTGGCTGATCAGCGGCACAGTGGTCATCGAGAGTCTGTTCGCCATTCCCGGGATCGGCCAGCTATTGGTCCGGGGCATCTTCACCCGTGACTATATGGTGGTCCAGGGCGTGGCAATGGTGCTGGCCTGCGCCACCGTGGCGGTAAACTTCCTCGCTGATGTGATCACGGTAGCCATCGATCCACGGGTGAAAATCCGATGAGCAGTCAGGCAACGACGGCCCCCCGACTGAACCTGCGCCTGGGTTTGCGCAACCCTCGATTGGCAATGGGATTGGGCCTGGCAATCCTGCTCGGCTGGCTGGTGCTGGCGATCTTCGCGCCCTGGATCGCGCCCTTTGATCCAATCGCCCAGAACACTGATATTCGCCTGCTGGCCCCGCATCTGGCCCACCCGTTCGGCACTGACAATTTCGGCCGCGACGTCTTGTCTCGAGTGATCTGGTCGGCCCGCATCGATTTGCAGCTGGCAGTGATCGGGGTCATTTTTCCGTTTCTGATCGGCACCTGTGTCGGGGCCTTGTCCGGCTATATCGGCGGGCGTTTCGATACGTTCTGCATGCGCCTGATCGATATCATCCTGGCCTTCCCGTTCCTGGTGTTGATGCTGGCGATCATGGCAATCCTCGGCCCCGGCCTAATGAGTTTTTATATCGCCATGGCCCTGGTGGGCTGGGTGTCCTACGCACGGTTGATCCGCTCGCAGATCCTGATACTCAAGGAAAGTGATTTTGCCCTGGCCGCCAAAAGCCTCGGCTTCGGTCATGGGCGCATCCTGTTTAGGCACTTGCTGCCGAACGCGATGTTCGGCTCGATCGTGTTTTCCATGTCCGATGCGGTGCTGGTACTGCTCAACGGCGCAGCGGTCAGTTACCTCGGCCTCGGGGTTCAACCACCGACTGCCGAGTGGGGCACGATGGTCGCCGAAGGCCAGAGTTTCATTACTTCCGCCTGGTGGATCTGCACCTTTCCGGGATTGGCGATCGTCACCCTGGCCATGGGCTTCAGCCTACTGGCCGACGCTGTTGCCGAACACTTGGGTGAACGCTCATGAGTGCGCCCGTGCTGAAGGTCGAAGAGCTCAGCGTCATCGCCCGTAAGGGTGAGCACGAGGTAACTCTGGTGGATCGCTTGTCCTTTGACCTGGCCGAGGGTGAAGTGCTCGGACTGGTGGGGGAAAGCGGCTCCGGCAAAACCATGGCCTGTCGCGGTTTAATGAGGCTGCTGCCGTCGCCAAACCTGCGAGTCGAAGGCACAACCGTGCAGTTGGCCGGAGAAAATCTGTTGCACCTGGACGAGGCTGGCATGCGCCGCATGCGCGGGCGTCAACTGGGAATGATTTTCCAGAACCCCAGCAGCCATCTCGACCCGTTGATGCGCATCGGCGAGCAGATTGGCGAAGGTATTCGTCTGCACCAGGGTGCCAGTAAGCGCGAAGCCCGCGCCCAGGCCATCGACGTACTTCGACAAGTAGGCATTCCCGATCCGCAGCGGCGAGTCGACAGTTACCCTCACGAATTTTCCGGCGGCATGCGTCAGCGAGCGATGATCGCCGTGGCGCTGGGTTGCAACCCGAACGTGCTGATCGCCGACGAACCAACCACCGCCCTCGACGTCACAGTGCAAGCGCAAATCCTGCGCCTGCTGTTGGATCTTCGTGACCAGCGTGGCCTGTCAATTATCTTGATCACCCATGACCTGGGGGTGGTTGCCCAGACCTGCGACTCGATTGCCGTGATGTACGCCGGACGCTTGTGCGAGCACGGCAACAAACACGAGGTGCTGGCGTATCCACGCCACCCTTACACCTCTGGGTTGATCGACTGTCAGCCGGCCACCAGTCACGGTCACGCATTGCTCAAAACCATCGCCGGGCAACCGCCCCTGCTCGACGCCCTGCCCCAGGGATGTCGCTTCAATCCGCGCTGCCAGCAAACCGGCAACCAATGCACATCACTGATGCCGAGTTTGCAGCCCGTCACCCATGGACACCGCATCGCTTGCCATTACCCCTTGGCCGTCGGAGACCGCTCATGACCCTGCTCGAGGTCAAGGATCTGCACGTGCGCTTCGCCGCTCCGGGCACTGGTTTGCTGGGCATGAACCGGCAATGGCTGACAGCGGTCAACGGCGTTTCGCTGACCCTCTCGGCCGGAGAAACGCTCGGGCTGGTCGGCGAGTCGGGCAGTGGCAAAAGCAGCTTGGGACGGGCGATCCTGCACCTTAACGAGATCTACGCCGGGCAGGTGCTGTTCGATGGCGTCGACATGGCCCATGCCGGGAAGATCGATATCGAGCGGCTGCGTCATGAGACGGCGATGGTTTTTCAAGACCCTTACGCCGCCCTCAACCCACGCCTGAGCATCGGCCAGACCCTGGCGGAAGTGCTCCGGGTACAACGCAAGGTTCCGGAGCCACTGATTGCCGCCCGAGTCGATGAACTGCTGACCCTGGTCGGTCTGCGCCCCGAATTGGCCGCCCGCAAACCGCACGCCTTGAGCGGCGGCCAATGCCAGCGTGTCGGGATCGCCCGCGCGCTGGCCGTGGAGCCGCGCCTGATCGTCGCCGATGAATGCGTGGCCGCGCTGGACGTGTCCATCCAGGGGCAGATCATCAACCTGCTACTGGAGCTGCGCCAGCGCATGAATCTGGCGATTGTGTTCATTGCCCATGATCTGGCGATCGTTCGCCGGCTCTGTGATCGGGTGGCGGTGATGTACCTGGGCAAGATCGTCGAAGAAGGCCCCGTGGAGGAAGTATTTCGCGCCCCGCGACATCCTTATACCGCCGCGCTGATCCAGTCGATTCCGGAAATCGACCCGACCCGGGCACTGCCCACCGACCCTTTGCCCGGAGAACCGCCCAGCCCTTTGCAGCTGCCATCCGGCTGCGCTTTTCACCCGCGCTGTCGCTACGTTCGTCCCACTTGTAGCCAAGTGGCGCCCCCTACCCGTCAACTCGACGCTCGCCGTTATGACTGCGTGCTCGAGGAGCCTCTGTTTTAAAAAACCACGTACTCATCAAGAAGGAGTTTGACCATGAGATCCAGGCATTTGAAATTGCTCGCCGCCGCCACATTGACCGCTTGCACCCTTGCCAGCGGTATTGCTCAGGCGGCGGGTGTACTCACCATCGGTTGCCGTGAAGAAAGCACCACGTTCGACCCGATCAAGAGTGCGCAAAACCGCGATACCTGGGTGTTTTCCAATGTCTACGACACACTGATCCGGGTCGACAAGGCCGGTAGCAAGATGGAACCCGGCCTGGCTGAAAGCTGGAAAGTCTCCGACGATGGCCTGACCTACACCTTCAAAATGCGCGCGGCGAAGTTCTCCGATGGCTCGCCGATCACGGCCGATGATGCGGCATTCAGTCTGTTGCGCACTCGCGATAACAAGGCCTCGCTGTGGAGCGATGCCTACAAACTGATCGACACGGCGAAAGCGGCCGACCCGCGTACCCTGGTCGTCACCCTGACCACCCCATCGGTACCGTTCCTCTCGCAACTGGCCTCGCCGACCGTGTCGGTTCTCTCGCAGAAGGCCATGACCCGCATGGGCGAAGATGCCTATGCGCAAGAGCCTGTGGTCTCAGGGGCATTTTTTGTCAAAGAGTGGCTGCGCGGCGACCGCGTGAAGCTGGAGAAGAACCCGCATTTCTGGCAGGCCGACAAAGTCAGCCTGGATGGCGTGGAGTGGATTTCCATCCCTGACGACAATACCCGGATGCTCAAGGTGCAGGCAGGTGAGCTGGACTCAGCGATCTTCGTACCGTTTTCGCGAGTCGACGCGCTGCGCAAGGATCCCAACCTGACTATCCACTCCGACCCTTCCACTCGGGAAGATCACCTGTTGATCAACCATGAGCACGGTCTGCTGAGCAAGCCTGAAGTACGTCAGGCACTGGACATGGCGATCAACAAAAAATCGGTGGTCGATACCGTCACCTTTGGCCATGGCCAGGAGGCTTACTCCTACATTCCCAAGGGCTCGCTTTACCACTACGCCGACAACTTGAAGCGTCCATTCGACCCGGCCAAAGCCAAGCAGATGCTGAGCGATGCCGGCGCAGCGGGCATGAAGCTGAACTATGTGGTCAACGCTGGCAACGAAGCCGATGAGCAGATTGCCGTGCTGGTTCAGCAGCAACTGGCGGCCGTCGGTGTGACCGCCACCCTGCAAAAGGTCGACCCCACCCAGAGCTGGCAGATGTTGGTCGACGGTGACTACGACCTGTCCGTGATGTACTGGACCAACGACATCCTCGACCCGGACCAGAAGACCACCTTCGTTCTGGGCCACGACACCAACATGAACTACATGACCCGCTACAAGAACGATAAGGTCAAGAATCTGGTGTCGGCTGCCCGGATCGAAGCGGACCCGATCAAGCGTGAACAGATGTACGTCGACTTGCAGAAGGTCGCCAAACAGGACGTCAACTGGATCGACCTTTACTACAGCCCGTACATCAACATTTCACGCAAGAACATAGAAAACTTCCAGCAAAACCCACTGGGGCGCTTCTCTCTTGAGGAAACGGTGAAGAACTGAGCAATCGTTGTGCTGAAGTGATCCAGGAATGGCCCGAAAGGACTTTTTTGGCAAAAAAATGGAGCTCTTTTCAGAGCTCCATTTTTAATGCCTGGAGCAGGTACTAGAAACCCACATCCAGCACCTTGTTCAGATCCACAGAAATCATGGCAAGGGTCGAGCAGGTGACACGATAATTTTCACGTTGTGTTCCTTGTTGTTGACCAATTCCTCAAAGCCCTGCCCGACGATCTGCTCCAGCTGAATACGCCCGGTTACCAGCGGCGTGATGTCCAGCCGGCCGTCGGCAATAAAGGCAATCACATCGGCGAACTCACCGTTGTAGGCGAGCGCACCCAGCACCTGTTTTTCGGTGGCGACCAGTTCGAAGAAGTTGAACTCACTGGGTTCCTCGAAGATGCCCACCAGCACACACATGCCGGCCTTGCGGATGAGGTCGATAGCGAGCTTGGCCGTGTGTTTGTTGCCGATGCATTCGAAGCTGACATCCGCCCCAAGTCCGCCGGTCAGCCGCCGCACCTCTGCCAGAGCGTCGCATTCATTGGGGTCTAGCACATGACTCGCCCCTACCTCCAGAGCCTTGGCCTTGCGCGCTCCTGACATTTCCAGGGCGATGACCTGCGCCGCTCCAGCAGCCTTGGCACACATGATGGTGCACAGGCCGATAGTGCCCGCGCCAACCACCACCACATTTTTCCCCAGCAAACTTCCGGCCTTTTTCACCGCGTGCATGCCCACTGCCAACGGTTCAATCAACGCCCCGGCTTCAGCGGGAAAGTTGGCCGGCAACTTGTAAAGCAGATTGGCCGGCACGTTGACCAACTCAGCGAACGCACCGTTGTTCATCAGCCCGGTGAAGGCCAGGTTCTCGCAAATGTTGTACAACCCATGGGTGCAGTAATAACACGTGCCACAGTGCTGACAGGCATCGGCTGCCACCGGTTCGCCAACGTTGAACCCCTGGACACCGGCTCCGATTTCGACGATCTCGCCACAGAACTCGTGACCGAGAATGCACTGCCCCTTGATCCCGGTCAGCGGGTGCGGCGCATCCACCGGGATGAACACCGGCCCGGCCACGTATTCATGCAGGTCGGAGCCGCAAATACCGCACCATTGCACACGAATCTGGACCCAGCCCGCGGGTGGCGACACGGGCAACGGAACGTCTTCGACACGGATATCGTGACGGCCATGCCAGACAGCGGCACGCATGCTGCGGGTCGGGTTAATTAAAAGGCTCATGCTGGAATCTCCTTGAAGTCGTTGACCTTGGCGACCTGCAAATGGTCGCCAAGGGAGCATTAGTGTTGTTGCACAAAGTCCAGGATCAACCGATTGACCTGCTCGGCCGCTTCCATCTGCACCATGTGCGCCTGGCCCGGCAGGATTTCGATTTGGGCTGTCAGGCCAACGCTATGGGTCGCAGGAATGATCGCGTCGTCACTGCCCCAGATCAGCAACACCGGCTGCCGGCCGTCTTGCACCACGCCGCGCAGATCGAGCTGTTGCCGCCCTTCTTTGAACAACCCCGAAACCAGCTGGCGCAGGGCTGTGTCCACCCCTTCCAGGCGCTTGTACTTGAGCATGTCTTCGAGCATCTGCCGATTGACCAGTTCGGGGTCGGAGAACAGTTGCACCAGCTGTGGTTTGAGGGCATTGCGGCTGGCTGCATCGACAAAACCTTGCAGGTAATCGCCGTTGATTTCCGCGCCCAGACCAGCGCTGCCGATCAAGCTCAGGGAACGCACCCGATGGGGCGCCAGACGCGCGGTGTTCAGCACCACCGCACCGCCCATGGAATGACCTGCCAGATGCGCCACGGGAACATCCAGATGATCGAGCAGCGCCAGCAACACCCCGCTCAGCTCATCCAGATCTGCACGCTCCAGCTGTTTGGTCGACTCGCCATGGCCCGGCAGATCCAGAGCTATCACCCGGCGTTCGGCGGCCAACGCTTCATGATTGAACATCCAATTGTTCAGGTCACCGCCAAACCCGTGCACCAGCACCAACGGCACCCCGCCTTCGCCGCGCTCGAAGTAACGGATCAGCCGCCCGTCCAGTTCGACCTTCTGCGGCTTCGGCCCACTGTCTTCCTCAGCGCCGTCACCCGGCACGAACGCAGCCTGGAACTGCTCGATCACCGCATCGATTTCGGCCTCACTGGCTTCACCGTCAACCACGATGCCGAGCAATGCACCGACCGCGAGGGTTTCATCCTGGCGCGCGATCTGCCGACGCAGCACACCGGAAAACGGCGCTTCGACGCTGCTGGAAATTTTGTCGGTTTCTACGTCGAGGACTTCATCGCCCTTGGCGATCGCCTGGCCCTCCTCCTTGAGCCAGACATCGACCCGGCCTTCAGTCATGGACAAGCCCCACTTGGGCATGGTCAGGGTATGGATCTGGCTCATGAACGCTTGCTCCACTCGATCAACTTGAGAACGGCGTTTTCGATCTTCGCCGCGTCAGGGATATAGAGGTCTTCCAGGGCGTCGGAGAATGGCACCGGCGTGTGCGGCGCAGTGACCATCTCGATGGGCGCCTTGAGCGAGGCGAACGCTTTTTGCGCCACCAGGGCCGAGATGTCGGTGGCCATGGAACAGCGCGGGTTGGCTTCGTCGATCACCACCAGGCGCCCGGTCTTTTCAACGCTTTCGAGAATGCTGTCTTCGTCCAGCGGGCTGGTAGTGCGCAGGTCGATGACCTCGCAATCAATGCCTCGCCCTGCCAGGCTGCGGGCTGCGTCCATCGCTGTATTGACCATGCGCCCGTAGGAGACCAGGGTCACGTCCTTGCCATCGCGCAGGAAGTTGGCTTCACCGAACGGGATGGTATAGAGCTCTTCCGGCACCTCGCCCTGCATGCTGTAGAGCAGTTTGTGTTCGCAGAAAATCACCGGGTCGTTGTCGCGGATAGCCTGGATCAACAGGCCCTTGGCGTCATAAGGTGACGACGGGCAGACGACTTTCAGCCCGGGAATGTGGGTCCACAACGATGTGAGCATTTGCGAGTGTTGGGCGGCTGCCCGCAAGCCCGCGCCGACCATGGTGCGAATTACCAACGGGGTGGAGGCCTTGCCACCGAACATGTAGCGAAACTTGGCCGCCTGATTGAGGATCTGGTCCAGACAGCAACCGGCAAAGTCGACAAACATCAATTCACACACCGGGCGTACGCCACAGGTCGCTGCGCCGACGGCGGCACCGACATAACCCAACTCCGACAGCGGCGTGTCCAGCACGCGTCCGGGAAATTGGTGATAGAGGCCCTTGGTCACGCCCAGCACGCCGCCCCAGGCGTCGTTTTCACCGGGAGCACCGGCACCGCCGGCGACGTCTTCCCCCATGATGAACACGCTGGGGTCGCGACGCATTTCCTGGGCCAGGGCTTCGTTGATTGCCTGCTGATAACTGATTTTTCTCGCCATGATAAAGGTCTCGATTCTTGTTATAGGGGCGTTCAGGGATAGGAAACGTAGACGTCGGTGAGCAGGTCGACCGCGCTCGGCTTGGGGTCGGACTTGGCCTTGCGCACGGCATTTTCGATCAGCAGGTCCACTTCGCTATCGATCTGGTCCAACTGGCTGGCATCAATCAAACCAGTGCGCGTGGTGCGTTCGCGAAACTGCATCAGGCAGTCGTTGTGTTCGCGGAAATACTTGACCTCGTCCGGTGCCCGATAGGTCTGGGCGTCGCCCTCGAAGTGGCCGTAGTAGCGGGTCAGCTTGACCTCGATCAGCGACGGTCCTTCACCGGCGCGGGCCCGCGCCACTGCGGCACCGGCGGCTTCGTGAACAGCAAAAAAGTCAAAGCCGTCGACGGTGACCCCGGGCATGCCGAAGCCGGCTGCGCGGTCGGCGATGTGATCGCAAGCCACGGACCAGTTGGAGGCCGTGGCCTCGGCGTAGCCGTTGTTCTCGGCAATGAACAGGCATGGCAGGTTCCACACCGAGGCCATATTCATCGCTTCAAACACGGCCCCTTCGTTGGAGCCGCCATCGCCGAAGAACACCACGGCGACACCGTCGGTCCCTTTGAGCTTGGCTGCCAGGGCCGCCCCGACCACCAGTGGTGCACCGGCACCGACGATGCCGTTGGCGCCGAGCATGCCCTTCTCGAAATCGGCAATGTGCATGGAGCCGCCCTTGCCCTGACAGACCCCGGTTTTCTTGCCATAGATCTCGGCCATCATCCCGTACACATCAACGCCCTTGGCGATGCAATGACCGTGGCCACGGTGATTGGAGGCAATGCAATCATCATCCCCCAGGTGAGCCATGACACCGGCGGCCGAGGCCTCTTCACCGGCATAGAGATGGACGAAACCGGGAATCTCGCCGGTGGCGAACTCCACGTGCAAGCGCTCTTCAAAAACACGGATGGTGCGCATCACCCGATAGGCATGCAGCAATTGATCAGCGGTCAGCTGTGTCGACATTTTTATTCTCCAGGGTGTCTTGAGACTCAAGGTTCAAAGGGTGTTGCGGATGTTCACGGCCGATGGCCAGCAGCCGCTCTTGCGCTGCATAGGCCAGCGCCGCATTGACATCGATGCTCAGCGGACCGCCGGCATCGAGGGTAACGGTGGGTAAGTCATGGGCGTTGAATTCGATTTCCCGCTCGCCATCCAGGGCCAGGGTGCCGCTGCTCAGGCACAGACGATGGGCAACGCCGGGTTCAAGGCTACCGGCGGCGAGCACGCCGCAGCCTTGCAACAGGCCGGGCGCCAGTGGCACCAGCAAGGCTTCGCAAGAGTACGGATCAAGGCGCATCCAGGCGCCGTTGGGGGCTTGACGCGACACTGGAAACCACAAGCCACAGAGGGCCGAGATGCCAATGGACTGAGGCTCGGCGAAGGTCACAAACACCTCCGCCAGATCGATCCCACGGCTGATTGCACGGGCGCCGATAAAGGGCAACGAGGACACCGCCACGTCCACCAAAGCCACTTCGTACAGATCGCGGCTCGGGATCTGTACCAGCAGGCGTTTGTTGCGGCGCAAGGCAATTTCGGGCGGGATTCGGCCGCTGGCGAATAGTCCGCCGGCCAGGCCGGCACTCGTGGCTTCACGCAGTTCCGGGAAGGCATTGTTGGTCCCCGTTGACAGGGTTAGCAGTGGAATGTCGCCGACTTCTGCGGCCACCGCTTTGTGGGTGCCGTCACCGCCGAGCACGGCGATCAGCGACACGCCGCGTTCAGCCATCCAGCGCGCGGCCTGGCGAGTGTCCGCCACGCTCTGGCGCAAGGTAAGGTCCAGGAACTCCAGGGTTGGCCAGTGGCTGTCACGCGCCTGGCGGCCACGACTGTTCTTCAACACCGCAGCGGCGATGCCGGTCATGTCGGTGGGCATCAGCACCCGCTCGACACCGGTGGCGCCAAAAGCCGCCAGCAACCGTTGGATCACCGAGACCTTGTCGGTACTGGAAAATAGCCCGGCATTCGCCGTCAGGCGCCGTACGTCCCGGCCGGACGCCGGGTTGGCAATGATGCCGACGGTCAGGGGCAAGCGACTCATGTCACCCCCACAGGTAGAACAAGGAAAAGGCCTCGGCAGGAGAACATAGGGCACCTCTTTTTATTATCGGGTTGCCAGTCGCACTGGTTGCAGGGGCTAGAGCAAGGCCGGTGCCAGATCCGCACAAAAGCGCCAGAACGCCTGTTCCAGAGCGGCCATGACCTGAGCCTATGAGGGTTGGAATTACGCTCGATTGAGACGTTTCATGTCAGCCTGCACGGGTTTGTGGTGAGACCTTGAGACGTCGCGTCTCACCTTCGCCGTGAGTGAATCGACGCTTGTCGACCATCGATGAACGGCGCTTAATAGCCGCACAACTAAAAGAAGATCGAACCGGAGACCTTAAATGCTTTCCGCACACTCGAAGGCGCACGTGGATTGCGTCAGCCGTGTTTTGAAGAACGCAGCGCACCTGCCGCAACTGCCTGTGTCGGACTTGATATTGGACTCCTGGCGTCGCTCCATGGAGCAACACCACCTGGACCCCGGCTCACTACAAGGGCCACGGATCCTTTCGCAGAATGTGCTGAAGGAATGTCGAGAACGCTCCGAACTGTTCCTGCGCATCGCCAGCGAAGAAGTCGCCCGCCTCCACGGTCGCGTGCGCGATGCCGACTACTGCGTGTTGCTCACCGATGCCCAGGGCCAGACCATCGACTACCGCGTGGAAACCTCGATCCGCAATGACTGCCGCAAAGCCGGTCTGTACCTGGGCACCTGCTGGTCTGAAGGCGAGGAAGGCACCTGTGGGGTGGCCGCGGTGCTGACCGCACGAACACCGGTCACGGTGCATAAGCGAGATCACTTCCGCGCCGCCTTTATCGGACTCACCTGCTCTGCAGCGCCAGTCTTCGACCCTCGGGGCGAACTGCTCGGGGTGCTCGATGTGTCCGCGGTGCGCTCTCCGGACGACCGTCGTTCGCAACACCTGATCCGGCAGATGGTGGTGCAGAGCGCACGGGAAATAGAACAAGCGTTTTTCATGAGCAGTGCCCAGGGTTACTGGGTGCTGCGGGCCCACAACAGCCCGGGCTATGTCGACAGCCAACCCGATTACCTGCTCGCCTGGGACGATGACGGAAGACTGCAGGCGCTGAACCCCGCGGCGCGGCAGTGGCTCTTGCAAAGCTTTGGCCAACTGCCGGAACACATCGACCAAGTGTTCGATCAGCAGTTATTGCATCGGGCCAGGGACGAATCGCTCTGCCTGCTTCACGGCCAAGGTGGCCGTCATGCCTTGCATGGACGACTCAGCGCGCCACGGCGGGTCAAACGCAACCCTGCGCGCCGGGTGCTGTCACCCGTCGAACTCGACCCGCGACTGGAAGAAAGCCTGCGCCTTGCGGTGCGGGTCAAAGACCGCAATTTACCAGTGCTGATCCAGGGTGAAACCGGTTCTGGCAAGGAAGTCTTCGCCCGCCAGTTGCATCAGGCCAGTCTGCGCCGTGAGCGACCTTTTATCGCGGTGAACTGCGCAGCGATTCCCGAAAACCTGATCGAAAGCGAGCTGTTCGGTTATGTGGCCGGCGCCTTCACCGGTGCATCGAATAAAGGTATACGAGGTTTGCTGGAACAGGCCGATGGCGGCACTCTGTTTCTCGATGAAATCGGCGATATGCCCCTGCCCCTGCAAACCCGCCTACTGCGGGTTTTAGCCGAGGGCGAAGTGGCCCCCCTGGGAGCGTCACGAAGCAAAGCGATCGACATTCAGGTCGTCTGCGCAAGCCACCGCGATCTGGAAGCACGGGTGACCTCTGGCGAGTTTCGCGAGGACCTGTACTTTCGCCTCAGTGGCGCGCGATTCCAATTACCGCCGTTGCGCGAACGCAGTGATCGACTGGCCTTGATCAACCGGATACTCGAAGAAGAATCGTCGACCTGCGCAATGGAGATGCAACTGGGAAGCTCCGCACTGGAATGCCTGCTCGGCTATCGCTGGCCGGGAAATGTGCGCGAACTGCGGCACGTGCTGCGTTACGCCTGCGCGGTGTGCGAAACCCATTTGATTCTATTGAGTGACTTGCCTGAGCAACTGCTTGGCCATGGACTCAGTGATCCGGCTTCAGCTGACACCGTGGAACACTGCGCCAGCCCGGAACGCCAGGCACTCATCGATGCCCTCGTGCGTCATCGCTGGAAACCCACTGCCGCGGCCAAGGCTTTGGGCATCTCCCGGGCGACGCTGTATCGACGGGTGCATCAATATGACATCGACATGCCTGGCAGGGGCTAGCCACAGCTTCATCCTGCGGCCCCGCTCGCCATCAGGCAGCATACGGGTGCCGGTCAAACGTTTCGCCGCTACAATGCGCACCTTGACCGTGACAAGCCAGACTAAAAAAACATGTCCCTACCCAAACATCACCTGGAACTGCTCAGCCCCGCCCGCGACGTGGCCATCGCCCGCGAGGCCATCCTGCATGGCGCCGACGCCGTGTACATCGGGGGCCCGAGCTTCGGCGCACGCCACAACGCCTGCAATGAGGTGAGCGATATCGCCCAATTGGTAGAATTCGCCCGTCGCTACCACGCCCGGGTGTTCACCACCATCAACACGATCCTGCACGACAACGAGCTGGAGCCGGCCCGCAAGCTGATCCACCAACTGTACGATGCCGGCGTCGACGCGCTGATCGTCCAGGACCTGGGCGTGATGGAGCTGGACATCCCACCGATCGAGCTGCACGCCAGCACCCAGACCGACATCCGCACCCTGGCGCGGGCGAAGTTCCTCGACCAGGCCGGCTTCTCGCAACTGGTACTGGCCCGCGAGCTGAACCTCAAAGAGATCCGCACCATTGCCGACGAGACCGACGCGGCCATCGAGTTTTTCATCCATGGCGCGCTGTGCGTGGCGTTCTCCGGTCAGTGCAACATCTCCCATGCGCAGACCGGTCGAAGCGCCAATCGCGGTGACTGCTCCCAGGCTTGCCGCCTGCCGTACACCCTCAAGGACGAAAAAGGCGGTGTGATCGCTTACGAAAAACACTTGCTGTCCATGAAGGACAACAACCAGAGCGCCAACATCCGCGCGCTGGTGGAAGCCGGCGTGCGCTCGTTCAAGATCGAGGGTCGCTACAAAGACATGGGCTATGTGAAGAACATCACCGCCTACTATCGCCAGCGCCTGGACGACGTCCTCGAAGACCGCCCGGACCTGGCCCGCGCGTCCAGCGGCCGCACCGCGCACTTCTTCCTGCCTGACCCGGAAAAGACCTTCCACCGCGGCAGCACCGACTACTTCGTCAGCGACCGCAAGATCGATATCGGCGCCTTCGACACACCCACCTTCACCGGCCTGCCGGTGGGCGTGGTGGAGAAAGTCGGCAAACGCGATCTGCTGGTGGTCACCCACGAACCGCTGTCCAACGGCGACGGCCTCAATGTGCTGGTCAAGCGTGAAGTGGTGGGCTGGCGCACCAACATCGCCGAGCCGAAGGACGAGTTCGAAGAGGACGGTGAAAAGCGCTACCGCTATCGTGTGGAACCCAATGAGATGCCGAAGGGGTTGCACCAGCTGCGACCGAATCACCCGCTGAGCCGCAACCTCGACCACAACTGGCAGCAGGCCCTGCTCAAGACCTCCGCCGAGCGCCGGGTGGGTCTTGCCTGGGTCGCTCGTCTGCGTGAGGATCGCCTGGAGCTGACCGCCACCAGCGAGGAAGGTGTCAGCGCCAGTGTTGCCCTGGACGGTCCATTCGGTCTGGCCAACAAGCCGGAACAGGCCCTGGAACAGCTGCACGATCTGCTCGGCCAACTGGGCACCACGCAGTACCACGCCACGGCGATCGAGCTGGATGCACCGCAGGCGTATTTCATCCCCAACTCGCAGCTCAAGGCCTTGCGCCGCGAAGTCATCGAAGCGCTGACCGCGGCCCGCATCAAAGCCCATCCACGGGGTGGTCGCAAGGCCGAGACCGATCCGCCACCGGTGTACCCGGAGTCGCACCTGTCGTTCCTGGCCAACGTCTACAACCAGAAAGCCCGCGACTTCTATCACCGTCACGGCGTCAAGCTGATCGACGCGGCCTATGAGGCTCATGAAGAGACCGGCGAGGTGCCGGTGATGATCACCAAGCACTGCCTGCGTTTCTCCTTCAACCTCTGCCCCAAGCAGGCCAAGGGCGTCACCGGCGTGCGCACCAAGGTCGCGCCGATGCAACTGGTGCACGGTGACGAGGTGCTGACGCTGAAGTTCGACTGCAAGCCTTGCGAGATGCATGTGATCGGCAAGATGAAGGGACACATCCTTGACCTGCCGCAACCGGGCAGCGTGGTGCAGCCAGTCGTCGGCCACATCAGCCCTGAAGACCTGCTCAAGACCATCCCTCGCGCACCGCACTGAGTGACTTGCGAGCGCGCCGCTACGGCGCCGCGCTCGCTGCGCTCGCAAGGCGACTGAATGTTAAAGGTGTGACCAAGAGGGATTTACAGGCATAAAAAAACGCCGGATCGGCGTTGGCGTTTTCTGTAAAGACAATCATCCGGGACTTCCGCAATACCTGCCGGCGGAGGCCATACTTGGATGAGTATAAGGAAAATGGCAGGGGCGGCTGGATTCGAACCAACGCATGGCAGGATCAAAACCTGCTGCCTTACCGCTTGGCGACGCCCCTGTATCTGTTGCGGCGAGTGCTCGGCACTCTCTTTCTGATTTGTCCTTGCGGACAAGCCCTGTAAGGACCTCTGCAAGAACGGGCGGGAATTTATCAACTTTTGCTTCGTCTGGGAAGGCCAACACAAAAATATATTTGTTTTAAAACAGATGCTTACTCCTGATCCTGGAGGGTGCCATGGCAGCTGTTACCGATACACTGAAGCTGTTTCTCGCCGGCGATGTCATGACCGCCCGCGGCATCGATTCCGTACTGCCGCATCCTGGCGATCCGCGGCTTTACGAAGCCTACGTCAAGAATGCCGGCGATTACGTCCGGCTGGCAGAAAGACTCAATGGCCCGATTCCCCTCCCAGTCGATTTCACCTATGTCTGGGGCGCGGCGCTGGATGAGTTTGAACTTCGCCAGCCACACGCACGCATCATCAATCTGGAAACTGCAGTATCCCGCCGTGGACGACCGGAGCCAAAGGGCATCAATTACCGCATGACCCCGGAGAACTTCCCGGCCATCAGCGCAGCCCGCATCGACTGTTGCGTGCTGGCCAACAACCATGTGCTGGACTGGGGAGCAGCCGGCCTGGCCGATACGCTGGACACCTTGTCGAGCAACGGTATGTGCAGCGCCGGTGCCGGCCACAACCGACAATCTGCCGAAGCACCCGCCGTGCTGCCACAGCCTGGCGGGCGGCGCTTGCTGGTGTTTGGCCTCGGCGCGCCCGACAGCGGCATTCCGTCGGACTGGGCCGCCACGGATCGTCGCGCGGGTGTCGCGCGTCTGGAAGATCTGTCGATGCAAAGCCTGCGCCCCGTAGCCGAACGGATTCTCGAGGGCAAAAAACCGGGGGATCTGGTGGTCGCCTCCATTCATTGGGGCGGCAACTGGGGGTTCGATATCCCGCGCGAGCAAGTCCGGTTCGCCCATGCCTTGATCGACGAGGCCGGCGTTGACTTGGTGCATGGGCATTCCTCACACCACATCAAGGGCATTGAGGTGTATCGCGAACATCTGATTCTTTATGGCTGCGGTGATCTGCTGAACGATTACGAAGGCATCGAGGGCCACACAGACTTTCGCGGCGACCTGGGGCTTCTGTACTTTGCCTCGTTGGACCCGGAGGGACACTTGCAATCGCTGGACCTGATACCCACCCGACTCTGTCGCTTTCGCATCTGTCGCGCCGAAGGGGATGACCGTCAATGGCTGCACGACACCCTTTCTCGCGAGTGCGCACGCTTGGGCAGCAGCATCCAGCCGGGCGCGAAAAATGCCTTCGTGTTGCGTTGGTAGGTGCCTCTGGGCATGTTAATTTGGAAACATTTCTGACTAATCGACCAGAAATTTCTCACAAACCGCCTGCAAAGGAATGCCCAACAATGGATTTATCACTCAAGCACCTGGCCGCGACAACCCTGATGCTGGCCAGCCTTTCGTCGTTCACCACGTCAGCGCACGCCAACATCACCCCGCAACAGAGCGCCACCATTCTCAAGACCTTCAGTGACGCATCGGTAACGGATTTCAGGCAGTTCCTGGGACGCCTGGCCAAGAGCGACCTTGCCAAAACCAACGACCTCGGCCCGGCAATCAGTGCCTTCCAGAGCAACAAGACCCTTACCCCTGAACAGCAGAACGAGATCCATCGCCTGCTTGGCCTCTATGCACGGGTGAAATACGGCAGTGCTGCCACTGAGACCCTGCGCGAACTGGTGGCAATCCCGACCTTCCGCGTGGACGGCGTTGCACAGCACGACAATCCCGAATTCATCAAGATCGCCGACAAGCTCAAGGGCCTCGCCCAAGCTTTCAACCTGAACTTTCGCAACATCGATAACCGTGTCTATGAAATCTCCCTCGCAGGCAACGGCGATGAAGTCGTAGGCATTCACGCGCATGCGGATGTGGTGCCCGTGACGCCAGAGAACTGGGTCCTGAAAGACGGCACCCGACTCGATCCATTCAAGGTCACCCTGGTCGGCGACCGCATGTATGGTCGGGGTACCGAGGATGACAAGAACGGCATTGTGGTGGCGCTCTACGCCATGAAGATCATCAAGGAAGAGAAGCTGCCGCTAGCCAGGAATTTCAAGCTGCTGGTAGACACCACTGAAGAAACCACGGGCGACGCCATCCCCTATTACTTCGAACACAACCCGACACCCAACTACAACCTGGCGCTGGATGGCGGCTACCCGGTGGTGATTGCCGAAAAAGGCTACGGCACTGTCATGGCGAACTTTGCCCGGCGTAAGGCAGAGGGCAAAGGCGCCGAAATCACTGCAATGACCGGCGGCCTGGCAACCAACCAGATCCCATCGACGTCAGTCGCCACCCTGATGACTGACAAGCCCGCCGATTTGGCCGCCAGCCTGCAGAAAGCCGGTACTGATTATGCCAAGCGCAATGGCGGCAACTTCGAGGTGATCGCCAAGGTCGTCGGCAAGGACGTCTTGCTGACGGTCACCGGCGTTTCTGCCCACTCCTCCGAGCCCGAGTCAGGCGTCAACCCGGTGGCAAGGATGCTGGACTTCATCAACAGCCTCGACGGCAAGGTCGCGCTCAAGCACAACCACATTACCGACGCCGCCCGCTACGCCACCGACAACTGGGGGCTGGACTATCTGGGTGGCAAATTGGGGGTCGGTTTTTCCGATGACTTCATGGGACCGCTGACCACATCCCTGACCTATGTCGGGATGGATGAAAAAGCCTTCAAGCTCGCGGTGAACCTGCGCGTGCCGAAGGGCAAATCCCCAGAAGCGCTCAAGACCGAAATCGCCGAAAAGATTGGTGCCTGGAGCAACAAGACCCACATTGCGGCTTACTTTGACTACTCGATCGCCGAGCCAATGCACCGCAACCCTGAGGGTGAATGGGTGAAGGCCCTGCTAGCAGTGGCCAGCGAAAACCTTGGCATGGAACACAAGTTTGGCACCTCTGCCGGCGCCACTTCGGTCCATGAGTTGCCCAATGGCGTGCAGTTTGGCCTGGCCAGGCCCGAGCTCAAGTACACCGGTCACAACGACAACGAGTTCAAGACCGTCGACCAGTTCCTGCTGGACTTGCAGATCGTGACCGAAATGTTCGGGCGCATCGGGCAGTTGCCGAAACTCTGACCCTCCCTTTCGGACCCGCTATTCTGGCGGGTCTGTCAGTCAAGACGTAATGTTATCCGTAGCAGCTACCGAGCCTGCGAGGCTGCGTTCGGCTGCGAAGCAGTCGTAAAATCAGCAATTGTTGGTATCCGGCAGACCGTGCCTGCCGGACTCACGACTGCTACGCAGCCTCGCAGGCTCGGCAGCTGCTACATAGAGTGCGTCGCGGCTGAAATTACCTGGAATTCAGTGGGATCAATTTATGCCGCTAAGTTTTCATAAAATGCACGCCAATGGCGATGACTTCGTTGTTGTGGACTTGCGAAACTCGGCCAATCCAATGACAAGCACCTTGGCTCGGCGATTGGGTGATCGGAACCGAGGAATCGGATTCAATCAACTCGCCGTAGTGCTCGATTGCGATGATGCCGTTGCGCGCTTGATGTTCTGGAATGCAGATGGCTCCACGCTGGATGTGTGTGGCAGCGCGACGCGGGGTGCCGCGGATATGCTGATGCGCGAGTCAAATACGACGTCGATAGCGCTGCGAACCAACCGTGGTCTACTCACGTGTGAGCGAACCTCGACCGGCGCGATTTCCGTCAACATGGGGGAACCGCTTTTCGGCTGGTCGGACATTCCCCTGGCGCTGAAACTGGATACTGCTGTTTTACCACTGGCGGGTGACCCAGCAGCTACCAGCATGGGCAATCCGCACTGCACCTATTTTGTCGATGATCTGAACGCCGTTGATATAGCGACCATCGGACCGATCATTGAAACCAACCCTCTATTCCCCCTCAAGACGAATGTGCATTTCGTCCAGATCATTGACCGAAAGCACATTCGATTGCGCATTTGGGAGCGCGGGGGTGGTATTGCGCTCGGTTCCGGTTCCTGCTCGTGTGGCGCCGCTGTTAACGGAATTCGTCGTGGTTTGTTAGACCCTCGCGTTGAGGTTGAATGTGATGGCGGCACCGTAACGGTTCAATGGGATGGCGTGGGGCCTGTCTTTCTCATCGGGCCGGTAGAGACAACGTTTTCGGGAACTGTTCACGACAGCCTCTCCTTCAGGCTATGAACCGGCGGCCAGCGCCTAACTGACCTATTCTGAATCGACCGACAAAAGATCACCCTTTTGAGGTACCTGAACTCGTTACAGCAATGGAGGCTGGATGATGAAGGAGCAATCGATTGAGTTTCGCGCTGGAGAGGCGCCTACGCCGCACTCTGCGCCCCTCGCCATGACCCGTCCCACCCCTTCTCCCACGCTCAATAGCCGCATCGAGCTTTATACCCAGGAGGCAATGGTCAACTGGCTAGGCCCGCTGCAGCTAATGCGCACGGGCTTACAAACGGCTGTCGCCACCACGATGGGTGCCTTCGCGGACCCACGTGAGGTGCTGGCCATGCTCAACCCTCGGGACTCTAACCCGCCTATCCAGGTGGTTGCCGACGGTGACGTGTGGATCGACTATCTGGCCGATACCGGCGATGGCTGGGACTCCACCTACTCGATGGCGCTGTGCGTCAGCCATGCTGTCGAGT
Organism: Pseudomonas sp. BF-R-26; assembly: GCF_019947395.1. Taxonomy (NCBI): domain Bacteria; kingdom Pseudomonadati; phylum Pseudomonadota; class Gammaproteobacteria; order Pseudomonadales; family Pseudomonadaceae; genus Pseudomonas; species Pseudomonas sp. BF-R-26. The sequence goes on from NZ_JAGYGK010000007.1 coordinate 272,277, forward strand.
TGCCGGAACACCAGCTCTCGTTGCCGCGCGGCGACGTGCTGCTGCTCGGCGGCGATCAGGTCTATCCCACACCGGCCCGCAACGGCTATCGCACCCGTTTCCTGGACCCCTTCCGCGCCGCATTTCCCGCGCCGGTACCCAAGGAGCGCCCTAATGACCAGGACCAGCCCGTGCGGCAGCCGGGTGCACCGTGGATATTGGCGACGCCCGGCAACCACGATTGGTATGACGGTCTGCGCGGTTTCTCCCAACTGTTTTGCGAGCAGAAGCCCATCGGCGCTTGGGAAACCCGCCAGCGCACCGGTTACTACGTGCTGCAGTTGCCCAATGGCTGGTGGATCTGGGGCCTGGATCTGCAGTTTGAATCCATGATCGACCGACAGCAGAAGCAATACTTCGAGCAGATGCACGCCAAATTGCAGCCAGGCGATCGCGTGATCCTCTGCACGCCCGAGCCGAGTTGGGTGGACGAAGCCGAACGGCTAGCACGCGAGGAGAGCAAGGCCTTGCCCTCGATCGAAACCCAGACGCCGCGCTTTCGCAGCCTGCGCGAGATCGAGGAACTCCTGGGTGACCACCTCGCGGTAGTCTTGGCCGGAGACTCGCACCACTACGCGCGCTACCAGCCAAAAGCTGGCACCCAGGCGCCGCAGCGCATCACCTGCGGAGGCGGTGGCGCCTTCTTGAATGCCACACATCAGCTTCCCGATCCGCCCAAGCCGATCAACGTTGGCGGCACCCGGCAGCACTACGAACTGGCGGCGGTCTACCCGGACAAACAGACCTCCAAGCAACTGCGTAATCGGGCATGGCGGCTACCTACCCGCAATCGCTCGTTCTGCGGCATGCTGGCCATTTTGTACCTGCTGTTCGACTGGATGGTACAAAGCGCCAGCACGGTGCCCCACCCGGCACGAGGCAACCGCAGCCTGATGGACGTGTTGTCTGACCTCCAAGCGTCTATTTCCAACATCAGCGAAGTTTGGCGACACCTGCTCCTGGTCCTGTCACACAGTCCTTCGTCGGTGATGTTCGCCGTGATCATTGTGCTGGGTTGCGCAGTGTTCTCAGCCGCCGGGGTCAAGCGCACCCGAAAGCTCGCCTATGCCATTGGAGCGGCTCACGGGGTACTTCATCTGGGACTGGCAATCGGACTGCTGTGGCTGATGGGCCGTGTCAACATCCACTACTTGCAGCTCGAGGTAGAAAACCTGCACCAGGTTTTGTTGTTCCTGGCAGAGACGCTGGTGCTCGGCGGCAGTTTGGGAGGCCTGTTGTTCGGCGCATGGATGGTGATGGGCAACACTTTTTGGGGGCTACATAGCGAGGCGGTTTTTTCCTCGCAGTGCATCGCCGACCACAAATGCTTCCTGCGCATGCACTTCAAAGGCGACCAACTCACCCTTTACCCGATCAAATTGGAGAAGGTCTGCCGGCGCTGGTCCGTGGCATCAGGAGTCGCCAAACTGGCGAAGGTGCAGCGCACCTGGAGATTGCGGGCAACGCCTGAAAGCACTGGCCCGCGCTTCGTGCCAGCCTCGGGTGCGCTCGAACCGCAGTTGATCGAGCCGCCCATCGAGATTCTGCGTAAGTAAACCGCTTTTCGTAGGAGCCAGCGGTGCGGTAAGTCGGATCGCCGCACCGCTGGCTCCTACAGGTCCGATTTGCTGAGTGATTACTTGGGCGGAACGAAGTTATCCAGCATTCGATTCACCGCCAGTTCCCCCAGCATGATGACCTGCTGAAGCGCCAGCAGGGTATTGCGGTGGGTGCCCTCCACCAATGCAGCAATGTCGCTGGCCATGACACTGGCCGACGCCAGGTTCTCGCATGTTTGCACCAGCAAGGCTTCATGGTCGACATCCGGCGCAACCATATACAGGGTGCTGGGTTTGCGTGGGGTGTTGTTCATGATCGCTGCCGGGTTGAGGTAAAAATTGAGGGCGCGCTCGGCGGCTTCGTTGAGTTTTTTTGAATCGAGGGATGCGTACGGGGATGCCGGATCGGTGTCCGGTGGGTTGGGTGTAACTTTGAACATAGCAGAAACTCCGATGCTTCTTAAAAGGAGCCAACACCATCTCGCTACCAAACGGAGGGTGGCGGCCATACGAAGGTTGGTAGACCGGGCATCGGAACCGGCGCTCCTGAAGGAGCCCTGCGCATGGCCACCATAAAACGCAGCCTTAAGAAAGGACCGCCGAAGGTGACGCTATGCGTCGATGCTGAGGGTCTACCAAACCCGATCGCTGTTATTCAGCGACAGGGAAACGATAGAGCCCGGGCCATCGGCGCACAAGCCGGCGGATTCTGTCTTAACCGTAGGTAACGACGCAAGGTCTTGTAGCCCTTCGGGAAGTAACACGGAGTGTCTTTAAACACGCATCATTAAACGCGAGAAGACCACTCCGCCAGGGACGGTTACAGAGCTATACGTGCCTGTTCGTTGACCGCTTGTTCGTTGGGATTTATCTCAGGCCTGAACAATTTAAAAACGGAATATGACACTCCCTCCTTCGCGCCGTTCCATCTCCCCCTCCCAAGTAGTCTGAAACTCCCACCCCGCTTGGGAGTATCGGTCGATGCGCAAACCCCGGCGTTTATTCATAGTTGCGACCAAAGGTCAACGGTCAGGCCTAGATGACCGCAACTGCCCAGGAAAAAGTCATGACTATTGAGCAAAATTCATCGATTACGGCCAGCGCTATGAGCGTCGTGGCGAGCGGCGCGAACGTTTCGCTGGACGAAACGGCCGGATTGCAGAATGCCACCGCCACTCCAACCCCTGCGGGAGACGCTGACGACAACGACATTCTGGTGACCTCCCTGCCCTCGACCTTCGCTACCCGTTTGACCGCACTGGGGGCAGGTACCGCAACGGGTGCAGCGTTGAGTGGTTATACCGGTGCCGTGGGCAACACAGGCAGCAATGCGTTCACCGTCACCGCTGACCCCGGCGCCACCATTACCAATATCAGCTTCGTCGACAGCAATGGCGCACCGCTCAATGGCCTGGACAGCGGCCTGGATACCCTCAATGGCACCAGCATCCTTCTCTATACGGATGCGAACAACGACAACATCGTTCTGGGCCGGGCCGGTGGCTCGACCGGCGCGATCGTGTTCGCTGCCTATATCGAAGAAACCGGATCACCGGTCTCCGGCGGCAAGATCTGGACCGTGGAGTACCAACCGCTCAAGCATCCAGTGACTACGAACGCCGATGATTCGCTCAATCTGCTGAATAAGGTATACATCGGAGCCAGTCAGGACCTGGAATTCAGTCTGGCCGGCGTGCCCTCCGGTGCGAACCTCTTCCTGATGTTCACGAAGGCAAACCCGACAGTTGTCGACGTCGGTGGTGTTATGCGGATCACGGATCCCACCATCATCGCCACCGGCAAGGACCCCGCAGACCAGTCAAGCGGCGCCAATATAAACACTGGCGACACGATCATTACCAGCCAGGCGGCTAACCCGACCACCTTCGGCACCAACAACCAGATGATTACGGAACAGGATGGCATCCGCTTTTCGTTCGTCACCGGTGCCAGGCAGGATGTGACCATTCCCAACCTGAGTCAGACCGAAGCAGATGTTGAGTCCAACATCGACTTTACCAGCGTCTTCAACGCGAAGATGGCCAGCTTCGACGTCGTGCAGTTGCAAAGCGGCAAGAGTGCCGTCGTAAAAATCAGCGCATTCAGTACCATTGCTGAACCCGGCGAGAACTTCATCAACGGCTATGTGGGTGATACGTCAGTTGCCATCACCAATGTTCGCGTCTTCAACAGCGCCGGGGTGGTGATCGAGAATTCAAACGGATCGGTGAATGATCCGGCCATCGGCATCACCTTGTCTGGTGGGGTTGCAACCATCACCGGCGTTTTGGCCGGCTACCAGATTGAATACACCACGACGGCGGATCACAACCGTGTGCTCGTCGAGAACGGAGCGGCCCTCGACGCCAGGGGCAATAACCACGCCGATTTTGATATCGGTGGTTTCACGCTGGTCCAAGCCTCTGTTTCGACAACCGAAATCGGCTCCAAGATGATCTTCGACGACGACGGGCCAAGCGCAGACGTGGCCGATGGCGGCGGCGCGGTGACGATCGACGAGACGGCCGGCAACCAGGATAACGACAGCGACTTGGCGGCGGTTCTGGCGCTGTTCGACACGGAAGTGACGAACAAGGGCACGGACTTGAATCCAGCAGAGTTCGCAATCAGCACCACGCCTTTGGCCACCACGACGCTTAGCAGCTTTGGCCAGGACGCGGCGGGTGCGACGAAAGTGCTGTCGCTGGCGATTGTCGGCGGTGACGGCACCGACTCGCTGCTCGATACCACTGATGGCAAGAACATCATGCTGTTCAAGGAAGGCGATCTGATTGTCGGTCGCTATGACGTGGCCAATGGCACGGTCACGGCCGACGATCCGGCGGCGTTCGCGATTGCGCTGCAGCAAGACGGCAACGTGGCGGTCGCGCAGTATGTCTCGCTCAAGCACCCCACCGCCGGCAGCTCGGCGGCGGCCTATGACGACCGGATCGATCTGGCGGGCCTGATCAACGCGGTGGTGACAGTGACCGACGGCGACGGCGACACCAGCACCGACAGCGTCGCCATCGGCGACGACATCAACTTTGACGACGACGGGCCGAGCGCGGATGTGGCCGATGGTGGCGGCGCGGTGACGATCGACGAGACGGCCGGCAACCAGGATAACGACAGCGACGCGGCGGCGGTTCTGGCACTGTTCGACACGGAAGTGGTGAACAAGGGCACGGACTTGAATCCAACGGAGTACGCGATCAGTACCACGTCGTTGGTCTCCACGGCGCTCAGCAGCTTTGGCCAGGACCAGGAGGGTGCAACGAAAGTGCTGTCGCTGGCGATTGTCGGCGGCGACGGCACCGACTCGCTGCTCGACACCACCGATGGCAAGGACATCAAACTGTTCAAGGAAGGCGATCTGATTGTCGGCCGGTATGACGTGGCCAATGGCACGGTCACGGTTGACGATCCGGCGGCGTTCGCGATTGCGCTGCAGCAGGATGGCAATGTGGCGGTGGCGCAATATGTCTCGCTCAAGCACCCCACCGCCGGCAGCTCGGCGGCAGCCTACGACGACCGCGTTGATCTGGCGGGCCTGATCAACGCGGTGGTGACGGTGACCGACGGCGACGGCGACACCAGCACCGACAGCGTCGGCATCGGCGACGACATCAACTTCGACGACGACGGGCCGGCGGTGTCAGCCAACAGCACGGTGCTGCTCGACGACGATGCGCTCACGGGTGGCAATTCTGGCGGCACGGACGACGATGCAGACGCGGCTAACACAAGCGGCACTCTGGGCCACGACTTCGGTCAGGACGGTGCCGGCACGGTGGCCTATCTGACCAGCGGAGCGCCCACAGGCTTCACCTATGTGGCCGACGGCGCCAATCTGTTGGTCAAGCAGGGCACGACCACGGTGCTGACGCTGACGATGGTTGCGGCAACGGGCGCCTACTCTGTGACGCAAAACAACCCGATCCTCCATGCGGCAGGCCTGACCGAGAACAACCAGGCGTTCACCATCAACTACCGGGTGACCGATGGTGATGGCGATACGTCCGATGGCACGCTGGGGATCAACGTCGATGACGATACGCCCGTTATAGGGACAGCCCCTGTGCAGGATGTCGATCCCGATTTGGGTGCGACGTCATGGACCTTTTCGGGTGACTTCGCCTACTCGATAGGTGCGGACAAGCGCGGGCCGACCTACTCTTCGGCAGCGGACAGTGATTTTGCCGAACTCGCCCTCTCTGGTTCGGCGAACGATGTTGCGATCGTTAATCCAACAGTCACCTGGGATTCAGAGAATCTCAACACGGCCACGTTTAACGTGTCGTTCGAATACGATCACGATCGGAATGCTGCCACCACGCCTGAACAGGTGGAAGGCACGCTGGTGTTTGACAAAGTCAATGACACCTATACCTTCGAGATGGATGCGCTGCAAACGACGCAAGACGTCACGCTGGGCGAAGGCACTGGATACGAAACGTATGACGTGGATGGTATGAGCCCTTCCAGTGGCCCATCACCTGTGGCCACCGGGAAGCTTGGGGAAGGTTTCTACATCCAGATCACGGGCTTCGAAGCACCACTTAGTGCCGGCGGCAATACTGGTGTGGTGGCGGGTGAGCTTGTGAGCGGCACGCAGGCCCCTGTAACCTTGTCCAGCACTGCGCTGGGCGTCTCCGGAAATACGATCCAGGCAGGTGAAGCGGCCAACATCAATTTCTTCCAGACTGATCCGAAAGGAGATCTGGGCGCCGACAATTTTAGCTACGCGACCGATTTCTTTATCAAGTTCGATGGATACGAGACTGAAAGCGATGATCTTTTGCTTATCGTCAGTCTTGCTGATGCAAATGATTCCTCCATCACTACAACACGTGCCATCTACGTCGACCAAGGCGATGTGTACGAGAACGATACGGTCAACACCGATCTTGTTGGAACCAAGTACGCGGCCCTTATCCTCAACGACCCAGCCGATCCGAACGACCCGTTCCTGGACAATAATGATGCTCTATTGATTGTTGAAAGTAATGATTTCAACATTCAGACCGGTGATAACTGGCTCATCAAGGGTATTCAGATTCTTTCGAATGATGCTGGCCTTACAGGCAGCGCGATAAATCTGAATCGCGATGTCGGTGCCGATGGCGCAAGCAGCACTTCCGCACAGCCGGTCAGTGGTCTCGTCGGGCCTGGAAACACGATTGCGGAGGATACGAGTACGAATCCGCTGAAGATCATCGATGCTGGTTTCTCCACCACCACGACTACACCAGCTACCCTTGATCTAACGCTGGATTTCAAGGTCGTCGATAGCGATAGCGATTTCACCGCTGTCCAGACGATTGATATCGAAAATCCTGTCGTGGTCGAACTGGTGGGAGTTACTAACTTGGCACCGACAGATTTGGTGCTTTGATCCGCTAAGAAGAGTAAACGCGCGAGACAGGACGGCTTGGCTCCCACAAGGGGCCAGGCCGTTTTTTATTGGGCCAGTGCGGTCCCTGAGCCAAGGCCAGACGAGCCTTGCGGCATGTCCTCATTCACAAACGGAATAGGCGGCACCATTCCTTCACGCCCTCGTGCTGTTCCCCCATCCAAGTAGTCTGAAACTCCCATTCCGCTTGGGAGTATCGGCCGATGCGCAATCCCCGGCGCATGCCCATAGTTCGGGCAATGGTCAACGGTCAGGCCTCGATGACCGCAATTGCTCGGGAGAAAAATCATGGCTATTGGAATCACCGGCGTGGACGTTACGCTGGACGAAACGGCCGGGTTACAGAATGCCGCCGCCACTCCAACCCCTGCAGGCGACGCTGACGACAACGACATTCTGGTGACGTCCCTGCCCTCGGAATTCTCTACCCGTTTGACCGCACTTGCGGCAGGTACCGCAACGGATGCGGCCTTGAGTGGCTACACCGGTGCCCTGGGCGACACAGGCAGCGATGCGTTCACCGTCACCAACGGAGAAAGCATTACCGATATCAGCTTCGTCGACAGCGCTGGCGCACCGCTTGATGGCGCGGACAGCGGACTGTTTACCCTCGATGGCACCAGCATCCTTCTCTATACAGATACGAACAACAACATTCTCCTGGGCCGAGCCGGGAGCGCAACCGGCGCGATCGTGTTCGCGGCCTATATCGAAGAAACCGGATCACCGGTCTCCGGCGGCAAGATCTGGACCGTGGAGTACCAACCGCTCCAGCATCCAGATGATACGAACCCCGATGATGCGCTCAATCTGCTGGATAAGGTGTTCATCGGAACCAGTCAGGACCTGGAATTCAGTCTGGCCGGTGTGCCCTCCGGTGCGAACCTCTTCCTGATGTTCACGAAGGAGAACCCGACAGTTGTCGATGACGCTGGTGTCTTGCGGATCACGGACCCCACCATCATAGCCACCGGTAAGGACCCCGCAGACGAGTCAAGCGGCGCCAATATAAACACTGGCGACACGATCATTACCAGCCAGGCGGCTAACCCGACCACCTTCGGCACCAACAGTCAGATGATTACGGAACAGGATGGCATCCGCTTTTCGTTCGTCACGGGTGCCAGGCAGGATGTGACCATTCCCAACCTTAGTCCGACCGAAGCAGATGTTGAGTCCAACATCGACTTTACCGACGTCGTCAATGCGAAAAAGGCCAGCTTCGACGTCGTGCAGTTGCAAAGCGGCAAGAGTGCAGTGGTAAAAATCAGCGCATTCAGCACCGCTGCTGAACCTGGCGTGAACTTCATCAACGGCTATGCGAACGATACGCCGGTTGCCATCACCAACGTTCGCGTCTTCAACAGCGCCGGGGTGGTGATCGAGAATTCAGACGGATCGGTGAATGATCCGGCCATTGGCATCACCTTTTCCGGTGGGGTTGCTACCATCACCGGCGTTTTGGCCGGCTACCAGATTGAATACACCACAGCCTCGGATCACAACCGCGTGCTCGTCGAGAACGGGGCGGCCCTCGACGCCAGGGGCAATACCCACGCCGATTTTGACATCGGTGGTTTCACACTGCTCCAAACTGCTGTTACGACCGCCGAAATCGGCTCCAAGATCATCTTCGAAGATGACGGCCCGGCACTCGCCTTCGGCAACCTGATCGGGACCGGTAGCGTCCTGCCGCAAACCGGCTACTGGAGTCATTCGGCCGGCGCCGACGGGCTGGATACGAACGGTCTGGATATTTCGGTGAATAACCCGTTCACCCTCGTCAGGCCAGACAACACCACCACGACCGGGACCGCCACCCTCACCGAGCAATCGCCCTCACCGGACGGCAATGGCGCGTACCAATTCGCCGGGACGTTGACCGGCGATTTCGACAACAACGCCGACACGGCGGATACCACCATCGACTACACGCTGAGCGCCTTTGACGATGGCAGCTATGTACTGGATCTGGTGCAAGGTTTCAGTTCGACGGTCGTGCTCAGCAGTGCCGATGGCTCGCTCGCTGCCGGCGGTCCGGACCCGGTGCGCACATTGTTAATTCCAGATACGAATGACCCGACTATTCCTTCGGCATCTGAGGAGGTTGTGTTCTTTTCCGCGAAGGCGCTTGCGTCGACTACGGACATCCTGACCGGTATCGGGCTTGGAGCACCCGACCCCACCGAAGCCGAACTACAGACCAACCCCCTGCCCGCGTACATCGACCCGAGGGCCATGAACGTCAGCACGTCCGGTATCGGCGTCGCCAATAACGTCCTCCAGGGAGACAATCTGGTGGCAATCGGCGCTACCGATGAAAGTTTCGTCATCAATCCGGAAACCCTGGTGACGGCCATGAAGGTCTTCATCGACAACTCTGTAGCGGGTTACAACACAGCGACCGAGGACCTGTACTACAGGATCTACTACGAGGATGGCTCGTTTTCGGACCTCATCGAGGTGAATACCCTGACTCCAGAGCCCCGTGGACAGGTGTCCTTCCTCATTGAGCAGGAAGGCACGGCGCTGATCGACGCTGTTCAGCTCACGATGGGCCGAGGCGACATCAAGATCCCGGTGATCCAGTTCATTCAGGAAACCGCGAGTCTGGCCAGCGATATCCAGCTGTCGTTCAACGCGACGGTGACGGACGGAGATGGGGACTCGGCATCAAGTACGTTTGACGCCAACCTGTTCGCCAACGACTTGGCCGGCGCCTTCGACTACACGCTGGTGGGCACGGGCGGTGAGCTCGATGCCTTCAACGTCGACTTGTCATTCGATGAGAACCTGTACCAGGTCACCGGCTTCGATGCGGACGCAAACCTGCGAGACACCTTGGTACTCAACGGCGACCAGAACGCCGCTGTCCAGCTCGACACCAGCGGCGCAGACAGCATCGTGACGGTTACCGAAACGGGCGGACAGGTCACGACCATCACCTTGGTCGGGGTCGATCTTCTGACTAGCGACATCGTTATTGGCAGCGTCTGAGGCGTCGCGCGCGTGAAAAAATGCGAGGGTGACGCAAGCCACCCTCGCATTTTTTTGCACTTCCAATAGGCGATCCGCACGCTCGCATTAACCTGGGCACCCTGCGACAGACCACCTGGGAGTACGACTAGGCCGAAACTCCCATCCCGCTTGGGAGTATCGGCCGATGCGCAATTCCCGGCGCCTAGTCATAGTTGTAGAGGTCAATGGTCAGGCCTCAATGACCGTAATTGCTCGGGAGAAAAATCATGGCTATTGCAATCACCGGCGAGGACGTTGTGCTGGACGAAACGGCCGGGTTACAGAACGCCACCGCCACGCCAACCCCTGCAGGAGACGCTGACGACAACGACATTCTGGTGGCATCCCTGCCCTCTTCCTTTTCTACCCGTTTGACCGCACTTGGAGCAGGTACCGCAACGGGTGCGGCCTTGAGTGGCTACACCGGTGCCGCGGGCAACACGGGCAGCAATGCGTTCACCATCAACGGCGGCGGAAGCATTACCGATATCCGCTTCGTCGACAGCGCTGGCGCCCCCCTCAATGGCGTGGACAGCGGACTGGACACTCTTGATGGCACCAGCATCCTTCTCTATACGGACACGAACAACAACATCCTTCTGGGCCGAGCTGGGGGCGCAGATGGCGCGATCGTGTTCGCTGCCTACATTGAAGAAACCGGATCGCCTGTCACGGGCGCCAAGATCTGGACCGTGGAGTACCAACCACTCAAGCACCCAGATGCTACGAACCCCGATGATTCGCTCAATCTGCTGGATAAGGTGTTCATCGGAGCCACTCAGGACCTGGATTTCAGTTTAGCCGGTGCGCCCTCCGGTCAGAACCTGTTCCTGATGTTCACGAAAGCGAACCCGGCAACTGAAACTGTCGGTGGCGTCGTGCGGATCACGGATCCAACCATCATCGCCACCGGTAAGGACCCCGCAGACCAGTCAAGTGGCGCCAATATAAATACTGGCGACACGATCAATACTAGCCAGGGGGGTGGCTCGACCACCATCGGCACCAACAATCAGATGATTGTGGAACAGGAAGGCATCCGCTTTTCGTTCGTCACAGGCGCCAGGCAGGATGTGACCGTTCCCAACCTTAGTCAGACCGAAGCAGACGTTGAGTCCAACATCGACTTTACCAGCGTCTACAATACGACCTCGGCCAATTTCGACGTCGTGCAATTGCAAAGCGGCAAGAGTGCCGTGGTAAAAATCAGCGCATTCAGTACCGCTGCTGAACCTGGCGTGAACTTCATCAACGGCTATGCGAACGATACGCCGGTTGCCATCACCAATGTTCGCGTCATCAACAATAGCACCGGGCTGGTGATCGAGAATTCAGACGGAACAGTGAATGATCCGGCGATTACCATCAGCTTTTCTGCTGCCGGGGTTGCAACCATCACCGGCGTCTTGGCCGGTTACCAGATTGAATACACCACAACGTCGGACCACAACCGCGTGCTCATTGAGAACGGGGCGGCCCGCGACGCCAGGGGCAATGACCACGCCGATTTTGATATCGGCGGCTTCACGCTGCGCCAAGCCTCTACTTCGATCGCCGAAATCGGCTCCAAGATGATCTTCGAGGACGACGGCCCGAGCATCAGCGGCACCGGTACCGAGCCGGCGCTGACGGTAGACGAAACATTCCTGGCGACCGACGCCACCCAGAACTTTGCCGCCAACTTCAGCTCGGCGTTTGGCGCTGATGGCCCAGGTACGCTGACCTATGCGCTGGGCGTGGTAGCGGGTGCCTCCGGGCTTACCGACACGGCCACGGGCGAGGCAGTCAACCTGTCGCTCAACGGCACAGTGGTCGAAGGCCGCACGGCCACGACCGGCCTGCTGGTGTTCACGGTTAGCGTGGCCGCCAATGGCGACGTTACGCTCGACCAGCTCCGCGCAGTAGTGCATCCCGATGCCACCGATCCCGATGATTCGACGAGCCTGACCTCGGACACCCTGGTGACACTGACCGCGACCACAACCGATGGCGACGGCGACAGCGTTCAGGCAACGCTCAACATCGGACAAAACCTGGTGTTCAAGGACGACGGGCCAAGCATCACCGCCAGTGGCGAAGAGCCAACGCTGACGGTAGACGAAACGGTACTGACCACCGACGCCACGCAGAACTTTGCCGCCAACTTCAACTCAGCGTTTGGCGCTGATGGCGCGGGTACGCTGACCTATGCGCTGGGCGTGGTAGCGGGGGCCTCCGGGCTCACCGACACGGCCACCGGCGAAGCGGTCAACCTGTCGCTCAACGGCACAGTGGTCGAAGGCCGCACCGCCACGACCGGCCTGCTGGTGTTCACGGCCAGCGTCGCCGCTAATGGTGACGTCACGCTCGACCAGCTCCGCGCAGTAGTGCATCCCGACGCCACCGATCCCGATGATTCGACGACGCTGTCGGCGGACAATCTGGTGACGCTGACGGCAACCGTGACCGACAAGGACGGCGACAGCGTCCAGGCGACCCTCAACATTGGCCAGAATCTGGTGTTCAAGGACGACGGCCCGAGCATCACCACCACCGGCGAGGAGCCGACGCTGACGGTAGACGAAACAGTCCTGGCGACCGACGCCACGCAGAACTTTGCCGCCAACTTTAGCTCGGCGTTTGGCGCTGATGGCCCAGATACGCTGACCTATGCGCTGGGCGTGGTGCCGGGGGCCTCCGGGCTGACCGACACGGCCACCGGCGAGGCAGTCAATCTTTCGCTCAATGGTGGCGTGGTGGAAGGCCGCACGGCCACCTCCAACCTGCTGGTGTTCACAGCCAGCGTCGCCGCTAATGGCGACGTCACGCTCGACCAGCTCCGCGCAGTGGTACATCCCGATGCCACCGATCCCGATGATTCGACGACGCTGTCGGCGGACAATCTGGTGACGCTGACGGCAACCACCACCGATGGCGACGGCGATAGCGTTCAGGCGACCCTCAACATCGGGCAAAACCTGGTGTTCAAGGATGACGGCCCGAGCATCACCGCCAGTGGCGAGGAGCCAACGCTGACGGTAGACGAAACGATACTGGCGACCGACGCCACGCAGAACTTTGCCGCCAACTTCAACTCGGCGTTTGGCGCTGATGGCGCGGGTACGCTGACCTATGCGCTGGGCGTGGTAGCGGGGGCCTCCGGGCTGACCGACACGGCCACCGGCGAGGCGGTCAACCTGTCGCTCAATGGCACAGTGGTCGAAGGCCGCACCGCCACGACCGGCCTGCTGGTGTTCACGGCCAGCGTCGCCGCTAATGGTGACGTCACGCTCGACCAGCTCCGCGCAGTGGTGCATCCCGATGCCACCGATCCCGATGATTCGACGACGCTGTCGGCGGACAATCTGGTGACGCTGACGGCAACCACCACCGATGGCGACGGTGACAGCGTTCAGGCGACCCTCAACATTGGCCAGAATCTGGTGTTCAAGGATGACGGCCCGAGCATCAGCGCCAGTGGCGAGGAGCCAACGCTGACGGTAGACGAAACGGTACTGGCTACCGACGCCACCCAGAACTTTGCCGCCAACTTTAGCTCGGCGTTTGGCGCTGATGGCCCAGGTACGCTGACCTATGCGCTGGGCGTGGTGCCGGGGGCCTCCGGGCTCACCGACACGGCCACGGGCGAGGCGGTCAACCTGTCGCTCAACGGCACAGTGGTCGAAGGCCGCACCGCTACGACCGGCCTGCTGGTGTTTACGGCCAGCGTCGCCGCCAATGGTGACGTCACGCTCGACCAGCTCCGCGCAGTGGTACATCCCGATGCCACCGATCCCGATGATTCGACGACGCTGTCGGCGGACAATCTGGTGACGCTGACGGCAACCACCACCGATGGCGACGGCGATAGCGTTCAGGCGACCCTCAACATCGGACAAAATCTGGTGTTCAAGGATGACGGCCCGAGCATCACCGCCAGTGGCGAGGAGCCAACGCTGACGGTAGACGAAACGATACTGGCGACCGACGCCACGCAGAACTTTGCCGCCAACTTTAGCTCGGCGTTTGGCGCTGATGGCGCGGGTACGCTGACCTATGCGCTGGGCGTGGTAGCGGGGGCCTCCGGGCTTACCGACACGGCCACCGGCGAAGCGGTCAACCTGTCGCTCAACGGCACAGTGATCGAAGGCCGCACCGCCACGACCGGCCTGCTGGTGTTCACGGCCAGCGTCGCCGCCAATGGCGACGTCACGCTCGACCAGCTCCGCGCAGTGGTGCATCCCGACGCCACCAATCCTGATGATTCGACGACGCTGTCGGCGGACAATCTGGTCACGCTGACGGCAACCGTGACCGACAAGGACGGCGACAGCGTCCAGGCGACCCTCAACATTGGCCAGAATCTGGTGTTCAAGGACGACGGGCCAAGCATCAGCACCACCGGCACCGAGCCAACGCTGACGGTGGACGAAACAGTCCTGGCGACCGACGCCACGCAGAACTTTGCCGCCAACTTCAACTCGGCGTTTGGCGCTGATGGCGCGGGTACGCTGACCTACGCGCTGGGCGTGGTGGCGGGAGCCTCCGGGCTCACCGACACGGCCACCGGCGAAGCGGTCAACCTGTCACTCAACGGTGGCGTGGTGGAAGGCCGCACCGCCACGACCGGCCTGCTGGTGTTCACGGCCAGCGTCGCCGCCAATGGCGACGTCACGCTCGACCAGCTCCGCGCAGTGGTGCATCCCGATGCCACCGATCCAGATGATTCGACGACGCTGTCGGCGGACAACCTGGTGACGCTGATAGGGACCGCAACCGACAAGGACGGCGATAGCGTCCAGGCGACCCTCAACATCGGACAGAACCTGATATTCAAGGACGACGGTCCATCGCTTGCATTCGGTAACCTGATCGGCACCGGTAGCGTCCTGCCGCAATTCGGGTTCTGGGACAATTCGGCGGGCGCCGACGGGTTGGGTGCGGCTGGTCTGGATATCTCTGTGAATAGCCAGTTCACCCTCGTCAGGCCAGACAACACGACCACCACCGGGACCGCCACGCTCACCGAGCAGTCGCCCTCACCGGACGGCAACGGCGCGTACCAATTCGCAGGGACGTTGACGGGTGATTTCGACAACAACGCCGCAACCGCGGATACCAGCGTCGACTACACGCTGACCGCCTATGCCGATGGCCGCTATGCACTGGATCTGGTGCAAGGCTTCCGTTCGGAGATCGTGCTTAGCACTGCCGACGGCGCGCTCGGTGCCGGCGGCCCGGATCCCGTGCGCACCTTGTTAATTCCGGAGCAGGATCCGCCGACTATTCCTTCGCCATCTGAGGAGGTTGTGTTCTTTTCCGCGAAGGCGCTTGCGTCCACTTCGGACATCCTGACCGGTATCGGGCTCGGAGAACCCGACCCCACCGAAGCCACGCTACAAACCGACCCCCTGCCCTCGTACATCGACCCGTCGGCCATGAACGTCAGCACGGCCGGCATCGGCGTCGCCAATAACCTGTTCCAGGGAGACAACCTGGCGGCAATCGGCGTTGACGACGAAAGTTTCGTCGTCAACCCGGAGAGCCTGCTGACAGGCATGAGGGTCTTTATCGACAACTCCGTGGGAGGTTACAACACGGCGACCGAGGACCTGTACTACAGGGCCTACTACGAGGACGGCACGTTCTCGAACCTCATCGAAGTGAACACCCTGACTCCGGAGGCAGGCGGACAGGTATCCTTCCTCATTGAGAGCGATGGCACGAATCTGATCGACGCTGTTCAGCTCACGATGGCCCGAGGCGAGATCAAGATCCCGACGATCCAGTTCATTCAGGAGAGTGAGAGCCTGGCCAGCGATGTCCAGCTGACGTTCAACGCGACACTGACGGACAAGGATGGGGACTCGGCGACGAGTACCTTCGACGCCAACCTGTTCGCCAACGACTCGGAGGATGCCCTCTTCGACTTCTCGCTGGTGGGCACAGGCGGTGAGCGTGATGCCTTCAACATCGATTTGTCAGTCGATGAGAACCTGTACCAGGTCACTGGCTTCGATGCGAGCGCAAACCTGCGAGACGCCCTGGTGCTCAACGGCGACCAGAGCGCGGTTGTCCAATCGATCGACATCAGCGGTGCAGACAGCATCGTGACGGTTGCCGAAACGGGCGGACAAGTCACGACCATCACCTTGGTCGGGGTCGATCTTCTGTCTAGCGACATTGTTTACGGCAGCGCCTGAGAAACGCGCGTAAAAAGATGCGAGGGTGGCGCAAGCCACCCTCGCATTTTTTTTGCAGTTCCAATAGGAGATCCGCACGCTCGCATCAACCTGGGTACCCAGTGGCAAGCCACCGACAAGGACGGCGATACAGTGTCGGCCCAGGCGCGCCAGAGGATGTCAGAGCGTCTTTTTTTGACGTGAAACCAAATCCAGTTCCACCCACGAGGACTCGGGTGGCTTTTCGTTGTTGGTGAGCCCGTGCTTCAGCGCATACATCAGCAAATCGATACGGTTGATCAGATTAAGCTTTTGATAAATGTTGCTGAGGTGGTTGTGCACGGTGTGTTCACTGATGCCCAGGCGCCCGGCGATGCTCATGTATTTGGCGGACGGATCCCCCACAATGGCGCGAATAAGTTCCCTCTCGCGCAGCGTCAGCCGCGCCTGTTTCGCCTGCTCCAGATTGCATTTCAAGTGTATATGCTCAGTCGCGGAATAGCCGGAAAGCCCACCGGCCCAGGCTCTATCCTTTCCGGTGTCGCGGTGGTGGACCGTGATGATGGCCTGGATGATCGATTCCGTCGGATCTTCCGCCAGCACGATACCCCGTGCGCCCGCCTCTATTGCCTGGGCAACGGGGACGGCTTCGTACAGACCCTTGAGCACCAGCACTTTCATTTCGGCGTTGCGGGTGAGCCCCGCAACGACCTCCAGCGGGTTCAGCGCATCTGGAAAGAAACTGAAAAAAATCACATTGGGACGCAACTGATCGGCAAGATCCAGCGCATTGGTATAGGTGGTGGCCTGGCCGCTCACTTCCATCTGAGGCTTCCTGGCATTGATCAAATCTTGAAGGCCCATGAGAACGAGGGGACGACAATCGATCAGCATCACGCGTATTGTTTTTCTGTGGGTCGTCATTACTTTCCTGACTCCCTTGAAGAATTAACTCTGACCTCCCTCCCTTGGCCTTCCTGGGTCAGCAGCTCGCTCACCTGACCACCGTGATCGAAGGACAGATGCGAACGCTGGCAGGCCTTCACCGTGCCCACTCGGGCAACACTTCCACTGGCTTCGCCGACAGAGACTGCAGGCGTTTCCAAAAACCGGGTAAAACCATCGAGGCAACATAAATAGGAATAATCATCAATAGCTTGCGCATGATTGATGTGCTCCCTCGAGCTGTTCAACTGAGTCTAGGCCACACCAGCACACTGCCAGCACGCCCATCCGCCAGTCGTCGACTCAAGCCACCTGCGAGTAGCCCGACTGACGTTACCAAGGCCCCCCCTTCTCTAGAAAATCAAGGTCTTAGGCTCACCGCGGGCGACTTGCGACCCAAGTCCGACTCCGATCAAAATCGTCAATTAACCGACGAATGGTGCGCGCACAAGGATGGCCGTAACACTGACGTCAATTTATCGGCGAAAATTGCCTCGCTCGAGCCATGGGAATGCTCCCAGTCTGAGTCTCGCCACTGGTTTTTCCTTCCGGCGCGCTGGGGTAATAGCATGACTGCGGTGCTCGAGTTTTTTGCGATTACACCACAGCAACCACCGCCTGAACTGCTGGAGGTTGTGGCTCAAATTGGCGCCCAGTGGGGACGGGGAATACGCAGCGATATTGCGGCAGGATCAGTGGGATGTGAGACTTTGACTAGAGCTGCCGGGGCTCAACCAGGCATTAACGCTTTCGACACCCTCCGCAGGCGGCTTTCCCGCCCAGCGATTGAGAGTAAGGACATTTGTGACAAACTCGTATTGCGCCTTGAGCAGGTCACGACGAGCCCGGAATTCGTTGCGTACGCTGGTCAGTACATCGACGGCATTGACCATTCCGTAATCCAGCGCTTTCTCTGCTGCCACTCTGGACAACTGTGCCGAGGCCAGGGCATTTCGGCTCGCACTGATTTTTTCTCCGCTCGAATTGGCGGTCAGGTAAGCGCTGGTGATCTCCTTGACTACCCGGCGCCGGATCGCTTCCAGTTCCTGCTCGGCGGTAATCTGATCCTGGTAGAGCCCACGGACCCGCGCCGAGGTCGAGCCGCCGCTGTACAGCGGCACCTGCACGCCGATACCGGCGACATAACTGTCGGTGCGCGGCTGCAGGGTATTGTTGTAGCCCTCGTTGGTCTGCTGCGCGCTCAGCGTAAGGCTCAGGGTCGGATAGTGCCCGCCCTTGCCGCTGCGCAACGCTGCGCCCGCGGCTTCCACACTGCTCTCGTTGGCCTTGAGCGCCGGGTTTAGCGCTATACCGTCGCGGACCCAGGTTTCCAGGCTCTGCGCTGAAACCCGCAGTTGCACGTCATCGCGAATCCGGTTGAGCTTTTCCTTGACCGGCCGGCCGACGATCTCCGCCAGTGCCTCGCGACTGATACTGGCCTGGTTCTGGGCATCCAGTTCCTGCGCCGCCAGCAAATCTACCCGGGCCTTGAGGTCGAGCTGATCAGTAATCATTGCCAGCTGCTTCTCGTACAACGCATTGACTCGGTCCAGACTCTTTTGCGTGGTTCGACGCTCCGCTTTCACCAACTCCAGTTCATCTTCGGCCGCCAACGCGCTGAAGTAACGCTGCGCCAAGTCCACTGTGGCCTCAGCCTGGGCATCCAGCGCTTGCGATTCGGACTGCTTGGCCAGGCTTTTGAATTTTTGGTAGTTCTCCCACGCGGCCTTGTTGTAGAGGTACTGACGCAGCACCAGGCTGTAGTTTTCGCTGTCGTAACTGCGCTGCACCAAGTCGCTCTCCTGATGAATCCGATTGTTCCCGGCGTTGAGCGATACTTGCGGGAACAGCGCACCCATAGCCTCGCGCTGATGTTCCTTACCCGCCTGCGCTTGCGCATAGGAGGCCAACACCCGCGGATCTTCCAGCCGTGACTCACGATACAACTGCATGAGGTCGGTGGAAAACGTCGAGGCGCTGACCCCGTTCGGCGTTGCCGCAGTGGTTTGCGCCAGGGCGGCACCCGCGGCAAGGATGAACGCACCGCCCAGCAGAACTGCCGACGCGCTCATGGTTATTCCTCGATCATCGATTGAGCCATGGCATCGCGAGCCGGCTGCATCAAGTACTGCAACAACGTGCGTTGCCCGGTGATGATTAATACGTCCGCCGGCATCCCCGGCAACAACTTGCGCTCACCCAAGGTGCGCGCGCCCTCCTCGGTTACCCGCACCCGCGCCAGGTAATAGGCCGTCCCGGCCTTTTCGTTGACCAGCCGGTCAGCCGATACGCTGCTGACCTCGCCTTCGATCACCGGTGTGGTCGAGCTATTGAACGCGCCGAAACGGATATCGGCACGTTTGCCGATGGCGACACGATCAATATCCACCGGCGCCACTTGGGCCTCTATGACCAGCTCGGAAACCGAGGGCACGATATCCAGCAGCGGCGTCGCCGGGCTCACCACACCACCAATGGTGTGCACTGTCATGCCAATCACCATGCCCGCGTCGGGTGCGCGGATGACGATACGACTGAGCCGGTCTTCCAGGGACGAGGTTTTCTCTTGCAGGTCGTACATCCGGGTCTGAACCTCGGCCAGCTCCTTGACCACCTCGGTACTGAAATCCTTGTCGATTTGCAGAATCTGCAGCTGTGTTTCGTTGATCTGCAGACGAGTCTTGTTAATAGCGGAACGGTGATCAGCCACCTCCGACCTGAGCATCCCCAGCTTGCGTTCCTGCTCGAGCAGACGTTGTTTGTCAACGAACCCTTGCTTGAGCAGGTCGGTCAATTCAACGATTTCACCGCTGTAGGATTTCTCCAGTTGAACCTTGGCAGCAATCATCGATTCCAGTCCCTTGATCTGTTGATTCAACTGGCCAATGCGCTCGCGCAACACCGATATCTGGCCCAGTCGCGAGCCCTGCCGGGCGTTGAATACCTGGGTCTCGCCCTGGCGCGCTTCCACTCCTCGCAGACTCTCGGAATCGGCTATCTCCCCAAAGCTGATCGCCGACAGTGTGTCGCGCTCGGCTCTGAGCCTTGCCTCCATGGCTCTGGTCGCGACCAACTGGCCTCGGGTAATCTCGTATTCGAAGCGCAACTGGGCATCATCAAGGATGATCAGCGGATCACCACCCTTGACGATGTCACCGTCATGGACCAGTACCGCTTTGACGATGCCCCCTTCAGGGTGCTGGACCGTTTTGCGGTAAGTCTGCACGGTGACCACTCCCGGCGCGAAAGCGGCACCGTCGAGGGGCGCGAGCGCCGCCCAGGTACCGAACAGGCCGAAGGTCACTCCTACAATACCAATGCCCAGGCGGCGTGCTTTACGATCAGATATCGGCAGGCCGGCGAAGCTTTCAATTTGACGACTGGGCATCGTAGGGTTCATCGGCATCGCCCTTGCTGGTTTTGACCGAAGCCATGCTGGCGCCTGCCGACATGGCGTGCTTTTGTGCCTGCTGTCTCTGCGCGTTGAGTTCGGCGAGCACCTGCTCGCGTGGTCCGTAGAGACTGATAACCCCTGCGTTCATCACCATGAGTCGGTCAAGTTGCGACACGATGTTGGTTCGGTGGGTAATGACAAACAGGGTCGCGCCGGTCTGCTTGAGCTGCTGGATGGCAGCCACCAGGGCGCGATCACCGACTTCGTCAAGATTGGAATTGGGCTCGTCGAGAATAATCAGCCGCGGGTTGCCATACAGGGCACGGGCCAGCCCGATGCGCTGGCGCTGCCCTCCCGACAGCATGAGGCCCTCACTGCCAATGACGGTGTCGTAGCCATCGGGTAACTGCAAAATCATTTCGTGAACGCCAGCGGTCCTGGCAGCCTGAATGACTTTCGCCGAGTCGACCTCGGTGAAGCGGGCAATGTTCTCGCTGATACTGCCTTCGAACAGTTCAATGTCCTGGGGCAAGTAACCTATATGCGGCCCAAGTTCATGTTTGTCCCACGCGCTGATGTCCGCGCCATCGAGCCGGACCACACCATGCAGCGGCACCCATACCCCCATCAGTGCCCTGGCCAGGGTGGACTTGCCCGCGGCACTTGGACCGATGATTCCGACAACGCAGCCGGCAGGTACGCTGAAACTTATGTTGTTGATGATCGGCGTTTTCGAGCCAGGTGCCGCAACAACCAGACTCTCCACCTGCACGTGCCCCTGAGGCGCCGGCAATGACATACGCTCGGGCTGAGCCTGTTGTTTGTCGAGGATGTCGTTGAGACGGCGGTATTGCGAGCGGGCCGCAATAAAGCCCCGCCAACTGCCGATGATCAGATCGATGGGGGCCAATGCGCGCCCTAGCAGCACGGCCCCGGCAAACACCAGGCCAGCCCCCACTTGATGGTCCACGGCCAGGTACGCCCCCAGGCCAAGGATCAGTGATTGCACCAGGATCCGGAAGGTCCTGGAAAGCGTGCTGATTATGGCGCCTCTGTCGCTCGCCTCGGCCTGCAGCAACAGAACGTTTCTTTGACGAAGTCCCCATCGGTCCATAAGGGTTTCAAGCATGCCCATGGATTCGATGACTTCAGCGTTGCGCAGATTTTTCGTGGTGTAGAGCGTCGCGCCAATATGTTCCTTGTTCGCTTGGGCCAGCGCCGGCCCCGTCAACCTCTCATTGATAAACGCGAGCAATAACAACAGCAGCGCACTGCCCGTCGCTACCCAGCCAAACCAGGGATGAAACATGAACATCACGGCGATATAGATAGGCAACCAGGGCGCATCGAAGAAGGCGAACAAACCGTTACCGGAGAGAAATTGCCTCAAGCCCGTCAAGTCGTTGAGCGACTGGGCCGAGGCATCCATGCCGCCACTGTCCAGAGCCCGTTTGAAACTGGCCTTATAGACTTGGCGACTCAGCAACACATCCAGTCGGGTACTGACCCGAACCATGATGCGCGAACGAATCCACTCCAGGGAACCGAGCGTGATAATCAGCCCGGTCATGATAAGCGTCAGCATTGCCAGGGTTGTCAGGCTTCCGCTGGCCATCACTCGCCCATACACCTGAAGCATGTAGAAGGTAGGCACGAGCATGAGCGCGTTGATGAAAAAGCTGAAAAAACCAACAGAAATAAAACTATCTCTACAGGCTTTCAACGCATTTTTCAGGCTGTTTTCAGGTGTGCTTCGCATTGAAACCCCTGCTCGCAAAAACCATCCTTTGGAGCTTAGATCATGCCGAACGACTGTGTGGAGCAATTGGCCGACAGCCCGTACTTCGTCGACCAGATCAACATGTTCAGCACGGCGATGTAGCGTTACGACAGGGTAGTCAGGATGAGAATCACGTGCGGGGGGGTGGAGGTTCAGAAGAAGGGGGGCAGGTCACGCACTGCGACAAAATCCATCACAGTGCGTAGCGCTCGCTGGTTTACGGGAGCCAACCGTTTACAGATCGGTGATCTCCTTATGACGTGGTACCAGCGCCTTCATGACGCTCCATGCCACGAGATAGGCCAACGCACAGATGGCAAACATGATCATGTAGCCGGTATGAATATCACCGATCAGTTTGTAGTGATCAATCACCCAACCACCGATCTTGGTCATCACTACGCCGCCCAAGCCGCCGGCCAAACCGCCAATACCGACCACCGAAGCGATGGATTTTTGCGGAAACATGTCCGACACGGTGGTGAAAATGTTGCACGACCATGCCTGGTGCGCCGATGCGCCTACGCCAATCAGCAGCACTGGCACCCAGAAACTGATGTAACCCAATGGCTGCGCCAGCAACACCAGCAGCGGGAAGAAAGCGATCACCAGCATGGCTTTCATGCGGCCGTCATACGGCGCGTCGCCGCGTGACATGAAATAGCTGGGGAACCAGCCGCCGCCGATACTGCCGACCATGGTCATGCTGTACAACACGGCCAGCGGCATCACGATGGCCTGGCCTTTCATGCCGTATTGCGCCGATAGATAGGTGGGAAGCCAGAACAGGAAGAACCACCACACACCGTCGGTCATGAATTTACCGAAAGCAAAAGCCCAAGTCTGACGGTAGGTCAGCAATTTGAACCACGATACTTTCTTATCGGCGACACCCGGTACCGGGCGGGCGACCACCTGCACGACCTGGTCGCTGCGGATGTAGGCCAGTTCCTGCACCGAGAGGCGTTTTTGCTGCTCCGGCTTCTCGTACAGCGCAATCCATACGCCCACCCAAACGAAGCCCAACATACCGATCACGATGAAAGCCGCTTCCCAGCCCCATAGGCTGGCAATCAGCGGCACGCAGATCGGCGCCAGGATCGCGCCCACATTGGCACCGGAATTGAAAATGCCGGTGGCGAAGGAACGCTCCTTCTTCGGGAAATATTCTGCGGTGGCCTTGATTGCAATCGGGAAGTTGCCCGCTTCGCCTATCGCCAGCACGGCGCGCGACACCATGAAGCCTGCGATGGAAACCGGAATCATGGCAATGCCGAACGCGCTGCTCACGGCACCAATCCCCTCACCCATCGGCACCGCAAAGGCGTGCATGATCGCGCCGGTCGACCAGATGCTGATCGCTACCACATAGGCAGTCTTGGTGCCGATCTTGTCGACCACCCGGCCGGCAAACAGCATGGAAATCGCGTAGACAAACTGAAAGACCGAAGCGATGTTGGCGTAATCGCTATTACTCCAGCCAAATTGCGTCGATAGGTCCGGCGCCAACAGACTCAATACCTGGCGGTCGAGGTAATTGACGGTGGTGGCAAAAAACAACAGCGCGCAGATCGTCCAGCGATATTTACCGACGGCCTGGCCGACTCGCTGAGCATTGATGGGCTCGTTCAGATTCATGGCATCACTTTATTGTTGGATTAGGGTGATGATTGCCGACGAATTGTCTGTCGTCGTACAACTTGGCTTTTTATATCGAGTCCCCTACCACCCTGTCAATCTGAAAAATGGCCGTCTGTCTCAAAGACATGTAGGCCCATATCCCGCAAGAGACGCGGAAAATACTGGCCGATAGCCCTTCAGTTTTCCCAGTATGACGACGACAACTTGTTCAACCATAGTCATACGATCACTGCGCGTTCCCCCACTTTTTCTCTCAGTGGGCTTGCACGGTCCACTCCACAAGTCGGGCAACGAGCGGACGCACGATGAGCACGCAGACGAATGCCGAAGGCATTGCCACCTTGTACGCATTCATCACATTTCCCATGTAATGTTCGCCTATTCCGAATTCAGCGATTGTGATGACGAGACACATGAGAAACGCCATGATAGTGGCCATGTAAAGCGCAAAGACGTAAGGCGTCGTGTGTTTAGGCAAGCGAAAACGTGCAGTATTTCTAGCTGTTCTATCGGTCATCGATTTGAGCCTTGTCGATCTTGAGTGGCGAGAGCGGCTAACCTAGCAAGCTGCCGAACACGCCGGTAGACGCGTGACGCTTGAATCATTCTTAAGAACAATCAACGAATCGAGCACGGGGACCCGATGGATATTCTTGGTTTGATCAATACCTATATCCGTGTGGTAGAAAACGGCAGCATCGCGGCGGCGGCCCGTGCCCAAGGCATGAGCGCCGCGGCGGTCAGCCAGAGCATCACGCGGCTCGAAGCCCACTTGGGCGTGCGCCTGCTCTCTCGTACGACCCGGAGCATGGCGCTCACCGAAAGCGGCACTCGCTATTTCGAGAAAGTGCGCCACATTCCGGGCGATATTGATCTCGCCTCGCAAGCTGCCACGGTCGAAACCAAGCCGCATGGGCCGCTTTGCATCGCCACCACCGCGGCATTTGGTCGGCATGTACTCGCGCCATTAATGCCCGCATTCAAGGACGCCTACCCGCGCATCAACATCGAACTGATCAGTACGGATCGCAGCGTCGATCATCGGCTGGAGGGCGTCGACGTCAGCATCCGTATTGAAGCGCAGCTGAACGATCAGCTCATCGCCCGGCGTATCGCCTCGCGTCCTTTCGTGTTCTGCGCGTCACCCGCGTATCTCGACCGCGCGGGCATGCCGACAACACCAGAGGAGCTGAAGCAACACACTTGCCTTGTCTTTCGCTATCCAACTGATGGTCGTTTTCTGCCCTGGACCTTTGTACTCAATGGCAGCCGTTTCGAAGCCAAAGTCAATCCGGGCTTCATCTGCGATGATATTGATACGATCGCGCAGATTGCTGTAAACGGTGGCGGGATCGCACGCCTCGCCAGCTTCGTTGCTCAGCCATTGATCGACAGCGGCCGACTACTGCCATTGTTCGAGTCGGGCAATCGCAATGCAGCTTGCGCAGAGCCTGAACCGATGCACATCTATGCCTGCGTCACCGAGCGATCGGCTTTGAATGCGAAGGTGCGCGCGTTCATCGATTTTCTTGAACGAGAGATGCAA
The DNA here is from genome assembly GCF_019947395.1 of Pseudomonas sp. BF-R-26. Classification (NCBI taxonomy): domain Bacteria; kingdom Pseudomonadati; phylum Pseudomonadota; class Gammaproteobacteria; order Pseudomonadales; family Pseudomonadaceae; genus Pseudomonas; species Pseudomonas sp. BF-R-26. Next base: position 297,776 of record NZ_JAGYGK010000007.1, read on the forward strand.
AGCTAGTCGCATGTACTCGCATAAGCGCTCTTTCCTTGCGCAGTTCGGCACTCAAAAACAGACCTTTAAAGCCTTGCCGTGACCCAACGAGCAGGGCTCATTCCTTAAACCGCGCCCGATACCGCCCCGGGCTCTCCCCCGTCCACTTCTTGAACGCGCGATGAAACGCACTCGGCTCCTGAAATCCCAACTGTTCGGCAATATCGCTGATGCTCGCCTTGCTCTGGCGCAACCGTTCAAACGCCACCGCGCGCCGCACTTCATCCTTGATTTCCTGATACGAACAGCCTTCACGCCCCAGTTTCCGGCGAAAGGTGCTAGCGCTCAGGTGCTGCTCCAGGGCAAAGGCCTGCAAGGTCGGCCATTCGCTGTAATGGCTGTGGCGCAGGCGCTGATGAACCTGCGACGCCATCCCATGCTGGTTGCGGAAACGGATCACCAGCCATTGCGGGGCGGTGCGTAAAAACACTTTCAGTGAGGCAAGGTCTTGAACCACCGGCAACCGCAGGTAGTGACTGGCGAACTCGATTTCGGTGCGTTCGGTGCCGAAGGTCAGGTTGGGGCCCCAGAGCATGGCATCATCACGCAGCGACAAACGCTGATGACGAAAGTCCGCACGATCGATAGGAATGCGCCGCCCGCCCAGCCAGCACAGCAGACTGATCATCAACACCAGAAACGTTTCTTCGCCCAACCGGCTGACCTCACTGTTCTGCGAACAGGTCTGCAAGCTGATGACCGCACGCTTGCCACGCACACTCAACGTGCCGCGAAAATCACGCAGGAACAGAGCGAAATTGGCCAGGCACTGACGCATGGCTTTTTCCAGCGTCGGCTCCTGAATCAATGCCCGACAGATCAAGGCAAAACTGCCTGGTGGCATTCCATGGGAGTCCAACCGGAAAAATTCGTCGTTCAACTCACGAATCTGCACCAGCCACAACGCGGCGAAAGCCGTGGCTGGCACCCGTGCCGTCGGCTGATCCATCAGTGCCGGATCAATTCCCACCTGTTCAAGTACTGCCCGCAGGCGCTGCGGTTCCTCACGTAGCGCATGGATCATGGGGTACATGAAGTAAACCGCCACTGAATCCGTTTCCCGCATTTGAATGCCTCTCTCGTCACATCTGAATATGGCAAAAAACGCCATCACCCTTGAACAGTTTTGGCATAGGCCTGTGGCGCTGCTGATTCTAGACTCGTGCCCAACAAAAAAGACCTATTCAGAGAGCCAACATGAACCATTCCGATATTTTTGTAGTGAGCGCCGTCCGTTCTGCCATCGGCAGCTTTGGCGGTTCACTCAAGGATGTGCCGCCTATTCAGTTGGCAACCGACGTTTGCCGCGCCGCTATCGAACGATCAGGCCTGGCGCCCGAGCACATCGGCCATGCGGTGATGGGACATGTCATCCCGACCGAGGCACGCGATGCCTACATCTCCCGGGTCGTAGCGATGAATGCCGGCCTGACGAAAGAGACTCCCGCCTTCAACGTCAATCGCCTTTGCGGTTCGGGTTTGCAGGCGATTGTCAGTGCCGCGCAAAGTTTGATGCTGGGGGATGCGGGCGCTGCGCTGGCCGGTGGCGTCGAGTCCATGAGCCGAGGCGCGTACTTGTTGCCGCAGGCGCGCTGGGGCGCACGAATGGGCGACATGCAGGCCGTCGACTACATGCTTGGGGCACTGCAAGACCCGTTTGCCGGTTTCCATATGGGTATCACCGCAGAAAATATCGCCGAGCACTATGGCATCACGCGCCAGACCCAGGATGAATTGGCGCTTCTCAGCCAGCAGCGTGCTGCCCGAGCGATTGCCGAAGGGCGTTTTGCCGGGCAGATCGTGCCGATCGAAATAGCGACCCGCAAAGGGACGGTTTCGTTTGCGACGGATGAGCATGTACGGGCCGAGGTCAACGCCGAGCAATTGAGCCGCATGAAACCCGCCTTCAAAAAGGACGGTAGCGTCACCGCCGGCAATGCATCCGGCCTCAATGATGGGGCCGGCGCACTGATCATGGCCACGAGCCAAACTGTTCAGGAACAAGGCCTCAAGCCAATGGCCCGACTGGTGGGTTATGCCCACGCCGGCGTGGAACCTTCGATGATGGGACTGGGACCGATTCCCGCCACCCGTCTGGTGCTCAAGCGCGCCGGCCTGACCGTTGCCGATCTTGATGTGATCGAGTCCAACGAAGCCTTCGCAGCCCAAGCCTGTGCCGTAGCGCAAGAGCTGGGCTTCGATCCGCAGAAGGTCAACCCCAACGGCTCGGGCATCTCGCTGGGCCATCCGGTGGGCGCCACTGGCGCGATCATCGCGACCAAGGCGATTCACGAACTGCATCGCTGCCAAGGCCGGTATGCCCTGGCGACCATGTGCATCGGCGGCGGCCAAGGCATCGCCGTGTTGTTCGAACGGGTTTGATAAGGACATGCGCATGAATCTTCAGAACATTGGCGTCATCGGCGCCGGCACCATGGGCAATGGCATCGCGCAAGTCTGCGCCCTGGCCGGCATCAATGTGACGTTGATCGACATCTCCGAGAGTGCTTTGCAAAAGGCAATCACGACCGTCGATAAAAACCTCGATCGGCAGGTTGCCAAAAACACGCTGCCCCATGAGCAAAAGCTCGCTGCCCTCGATAAGATTCGCACCAGTACCGATTACAACAGCCTGCAAAACGTGCAAATGGTGATCGAAGCCGCCACCGAAAACCTCGACCTGAAACTGCGCGTGCTGCAACAAATCGCCGCGCAGGTCAGCGCCGACTGTGTGATTGCCTCGAACACGTCGTCGCTGTCCATTACTCAACTCGCTGCCAGTGTCAGTCAGCCTGAGCGCTTCATCGGTCTGCATTTCTTCAACCCGGTGCCGGTCATGGGCCTGATCGAAGTGATTCGTGGCCTGCAAACCAGCGATGCTACCCACGCCTTGGCGCTGGACATGGCGACCACACTCGGCAAAACCGCAATCACCGCGGGCAACCGTCCGGGTTTCGTGGTCAACCGGATTCTGGTGCCGATGATCAATGAAGCGATCCTGGTGTTTCAGGAAGGCCTGGCCAGCGCCGAAGACATCGACGCCGGCATGCGCCTGGGCTGCAATCAGCCGATCGGCCCGCTGGCGTTGGCGGACCTGATCGGCCTGGACACCGTGCTGGCAATCCTTGAAGCCTTCTACGACGGCTTCAACGACAGCAAATACCGCCCCGCTCCACTGCTCAAGGAAATGGTCGCCGCCGGTTACCTGGGACGTAAAACGGGGCGCGGCTTCCATGCCTACGCCTGAGCGTTGCTCGCGCTTCGCCGAATACCGGGACAAGGTGCTGGAGCTCTTTGCCAGCAAGGGTTTCGGTCAGGTCGGCATGCGTGAGCTCGCGACCTGCCTGGGGCTCGCCCCGGGCTCGCTGTATCACCATTACCCCAGCAAGCAGCACATGCTGCTCGACCTGATCGAGGAGTTCTATGAAGAGCTGCTGGCCACTCTGGGGCGCATCGAACACGCGGCCCCGGCAAAACGCGACAGACTCAACCAATTGATCCGCGCGCACCTGAATCTGCATCGGGAGATGCCCTGGCATTTTCGTCTGGTGGAGCGCGACAGCGGCTGCCTGAATGAAGAGCAGCAGGAACGGGTCCGGCAACTGCGCGAGCAGTACGAACGCAAGTTGCTGCTGATGCTCGGCGTCCGCCCCCGATTCAGTGAACAGGGCCGGATGGCCGCCGGTCATGCCATTGCCGCCTTGCTCAACGGCGCGCCCAGTTGGCTGACGCACTATTCACTGGATGAACAAGAGCGCGATAATCTGATGGAAAACATGGTGAGTGGCGCCATCGAGCGGTTGCTGGCGCCAAAACGCACACATGACACGATAAGCCTCGCCCCGTCTCTAGAAAAAATATCTAGAAAAATCCAGACACCCGCCGCGTTATAAAGCGTTACAAGAAGGTCTGCCCACCCGCATTTGTCCTATCCTTTCATCCACCCAACAACTCCGGACATCGAAATGCCTGCCCCCGAATCCACCCTCCTCCAGAGCTGGCACCACAACGCCCCATCCTGGATCGAGGCTATCCGCACCGGCACCATCGAAAGCCGCCTCAAGGTCACCGACCAGGCAATACTGCTGGCGGTACTAGGCCGCCAACCCGAGCGTGTGCTCGACCTGGGCTGCGGCGAGGGTTGGCTGTTGCGTGCGCTGGCTGAACGGGCCATCGAGGCGGTCGGTGTGGATGGCGATGCGACGCTGGTGGAGGCGGCGCGGGCGGCGGGCTCTTCGCGGGTGCATTTGGCGAGCTATGAGGAGTTGGTGGAGGCGAAGGTGGATATCGGCAGCGACTACGACCTGATCTGCGCCAACTTCGCCCTGCTGCACCAGGACATCATCCCCCTGCTCGCCGCCATGAACGCCCTGCTCGCCCCCGGCGGCGCGCTGGTGATCCAGACGCTGCATCCGTGGACCGTGGCGGCGGGCGACTATCAGGATGGTTGGCGGGAGGAGACCTTCACTGGGTTCAAGGGGCAGTGGCAACCCATGCCGTGGTACTTCCGCACGCTGTCCAGTTGGCTCAATGCGCTGGACATGGCCGGTTTTCGGCTGGCTGGCCTGCAGGAACCGCAGCACCCGCAAAGTCCTGTGCCGCAGTCGTTGCTGTTGGTGGCTGAGCAACGGAGTGATTGCGACTGACCTGGGGCAAAAGTAGCCATCTTGATCCAGTCCTCAACAAATCCGACAAATGACGCACAAACAAAAACGCCGCTCAAAGAGCGGCGTTTTTGCGTTTGGAGCGCAATACAAGATTCACCTGTATTTTGCGCGCCTCAGGGCGTTTCAGCTCCAGGGACGGTCTCCATTCTCGTCCTTGATGCGGGTCGGCAGACCCATCACATCCAGCGCCTTGAGGAACGGCTCAGCCGGCAGTTCCTCGACGTTGGCCATGCGCTGCACATCCCACTCCCCGCGTGCGACCAGCAGGGCTGCCGCCACAGGTGGCACGCCAGCGGTATAGGAAATGCCCTGGCTGTCGGTTTCTGCGTAAGCTTCTTCGTGGTCGGCCACGTTGTAGATGAACACTTCGCGCGGCTGGCCATCCTTGGTGCCTTTTACCAGGTCGCCGATACAGGTCTTGCCGGTGTAGCCAGGCGCCAGCGAGCTCGGATCAGGGAGCACGGCCTTGACCACTTTCAGCGGCACGACTTCCAGGCCTTCAGCGGTTTTGACCGGTTGCTCGGAGAGCAGGCCGAGGTTCCTGAGTACGGTGAACACATTGATGTAGTGCTCGCCAAAGCTCATCCAGAAACGCACGTTGGGCACGTCGAGGTTCTTCGACAGCGAGTGCACTTCATCGTGGCCGGTCAGGTACAGATTCTGCGCCCCTACAACCGGCAGGTCGTCGGTGCGTTTGACTTCGAACATTGTGTTGCTGGTCCACTGACTGTTCTGCCAGCTCCACACTTGTCCGGTGAATTCGCGGAAGTTGATTTCCGGATCGAAATTAGTGGCGAAATACTTGCCATGGGAACCGGCATTGACGTCGAGAATGTCGATCGAATCAATACGGTCGAAATACTGTTGTTGCGCCAACGCTGCATAGGCGTTGACCACACCTGGGTCGAAGCCCACACCGAGGATGGCGGTGATGTTCTTCTCTTTGCATTCCTCGAGGTGCTTCCACTCGTAGTTGCCATACCAGGGCGGCGTCTCGCAGATTTTGCCCGGCTCTTCGTGAATCGCGGTGTCCAGGTAGGCCACGCCGGTATCGATGCAGGCACGCAGCACCGACATGTTGAGGAAGGCAGAACCGACGTTGATGACGATCTGCGATCCGGTTTCGCGGATCAGCGCCTTGGTCGCTTCGACATCCATAGCGTTGAGCGAGAAGGCTTTTATATCGGCGGGCTCTTTGAGGCTGCCCTTGGCCTTGACGCTGTCGATGATGGCCTGGCATTTGGAGATGTTGCGCGACGCGATAGCAATACGACCGAGTTCATCGTTGTGCTGCGCGCACTTGTGGGCCACCACCTTGGCGACACCTCCTGCACCAATGATAAGTACGTTCTTCTTCAATTTTTCTCTCTCTCCTTCTCTGCCAGCTTACGAAAGGCTGGACATGTAGTCGTTGTAACCAAACTCACGAACCACCTCGACACTACCGTCGAGTTGTTTCACTACGATGGACGGCATTTTCAGGCCGTTGAACCAGTTCTTCTTGACCATGGTGTAACCCGCAGCGTCGATGAACGACAGCCGATCGCCGATGGCCAGAGGACGATCAAATTGATACTCACCGAAAATGTCGCCGGCCAGGCAGGATTTGCCGCACACCATGTAGGTGTGTTCGCCTTCGCTGGGCGCCAGCTTGGCATTCAGGCGATAGATCAGCAGATCGAGCATGTGCGCCTCGATGGAGCTGTCCACGACGGCCAGGTGCTTGCCGTTGTAGAGGGTGTCGAGCACGGTGACTTCCAGCGATGCGCTCTGAGTGATGGCGGCTTCGCCCGGCTCCAGGTAGACCTGCACGCCGTATTTTTGCGAAAAGGCCTTGAGCCGCGCGCAGAACTCGTCGATCGCGTAGCCTTCACCGGTGAAGTGAATGCCGCCGCCCAGGCTGACCCACTCGACCTTGTGCAGCAGATGGCCGAACCGCTCTTCGATGGTGCACAGCATCTGGTCGAACAGGCCGAAATCGGCGTTCTCGCAGTTGTTGTGGAACATGAAGCCCGAGATCTGCTCGATGACCTGCTCGATCTTCACCGGATCCCACTCGCCCAGACGGCTGAATGGCCGCGCCGGATCGGCTAGCAGGTAATCCGAGCTGCTCACCTGCGGATTGACCCGCAGACCGCGCACCTTGCCCGCTGAAGCTTCAGTGTAGCGCTGCAACTGGCCAATGGAGTTGAAGATGATCTTGTCGCAGTTGTCGAGCATCTCCTCGATCTCGTCGTCGGCCCAGGCCACGCTGTAGGCATGGGTCTCGCCAGCGAACTTCTGTCGACCGAGCTTGAGCTCATAGAGCGACGACGACGTAGTGCCGTCCATGTATTGCTGCATCAGATCGAACACCGACCAGGTGGCGAAGCACTTGAGTGCCAGCAGGGCCTTCGCCCCGGACTGTTCGCGCACATAAGCGATCTTCTGCATGTTCGCCAGCAGCTTTTGTTTGTCGATGAGGTAGTACGGCGTCTTGATCATTTCGAGGCCTCCGGCAAGGCCAGCCAAAAAAAGGATGCGCATTGTGCCTTCACTGGCTACATATCGAAAGAGCAGAGAGCGCAGATCGCTGAGTCGCCCTAACTGGATCCAAAGAGGCAACGCCACCGGCGGCTTAAACGGCCGTCAGTCAGTGCTGCCCAGAATGATGCATAGCGGGGCGCCGCGCCATCGGATGCTGCCTGGTCCTCACGGTGACGAAATGCCGTCTTCGATGCATAAAAATTCGTCATCGTTTTGTAACCTTCCAATAGCAATACTCAGGCTGCTCAACGCCTGCTGTTTTTTCTGCTGCCACTTTAGGCGGCTTTTTTTTTGCTTGATGATTTTGGCATCAGCTTTGCCCGCTTCGGTCAGCCCGGCGGGCTGGGTGATGTCGCACTCCACATGCGCGCGCCGTCATGATGGGAAGGCAGTGGACTGGAGGGAAAAGGCGTCCTTAAGAGCGCCTTCGTCGGCAAGTCTGGCTCCTACGAAAAGCGGTTTACTCGCTTAACTGACTGACCAGGTTTTCAACGGCCAGAGCCAGTCTGCATGTAACGCCTGCCTGGCATCTCTTAAACAGCTTGCCTTATACGAAAAAGTCTCTTTTAAACCACCACCACTTCTTCAAATACATCAGTCAACTTCTTTTAAGACATAACCCAGCATCAAATCATCGAAGGCGATCCGCACTCACACTTCATCGCGCCGGAAGTTATCCCCCTCAACAAATAAACCCATCACCTATCAGCACACTGCACCTGATTGGACAGTCATTATCTTGACGCATTCAACTAACACTTTCCACGAATAACATAAGGCTTTAATAACACTCAAATTAACATTAACAAGCCTTGCTGACTTTTTATAACAACCATTGACACCCAGAGGCCGGCACCCTAGATTAATGGCACTCTGCCAACGCCAAAACGACACATCAACTTTGTCAAGTTAATGGAATGTTGAGTTTCTAAGTTATTTCATTCCCGGTACAACGCATGAAATATGTAGACGATATTACGAAACTCTTTACACGTTTTGGCGCTAATGCGGAGAACTATCAGGAAATACAACCGAACTATAAAGCTTTCAAAGACGCCCCGGTTACACCTGTACTGGTTGAGCCAGAACCGTCGGTAGCCTTGCCTCCCCCAACACCAACACCAACGCCCCCTGTGTTTTTACTGGACGAGCCACAGCCTTCTTTATTGATTGGCGCGCCCAAACTCCCTCCCCTGACCGAGCCACCTGCCAGTTCTGCTACGGGTGATCGTCAGCGATTGAGCGACCTGTTGCGTGAACTCAATCAGGTTCGTCGAGACGGTCTGCCAGAAACGACTCGCAAGCGGACCAAAGCGAAGGTCATTGCTATCGTTTCGGCGAATGGTGGTGTGGGTAAAAGCACCGTCGCCGCTGGCCTCGCAAAAACACTTCGACGCCCCGGTGGGCGAACCATCGCGATTGATCTGGACCCTCAGAACGCGCTGTCCAGCCACTTGGGTATCACCAGGCAGGCTCCCGGGCTGATTCAGCTCAAAGAGCAGGACGCAGACTGGGGCGCTCATCGCCTGCCGGGCTTTAGCGACAGTGAGTGCCTGCCCTTCGGCACTGGCGAGGTGAATGATCGTCGATTGCTCAAGCAATTGATGCTTGAAGATTCTGACTGGTTGAATCAGCACCTTGCGTCAATGGACCTCAGCGAAAACGATACCGTGATCCTGGACACTCCTTCGGGTGCGACCGTCTATTCGCAACAGGCACTCGACGCCGCCGATCTGGTGCTGGTGATGACGGTGGCCGACGCGGCTTCCTACCTGGCACTGGACACCATGACCCAGTGGCTGGAAACCACCCAACGACGCGCGCAGCGGCATCGGTATGTGCTCAACCAACGGGATGACTCGCGCTCGTTCAGCAGGGACATGGGCGTGCTGTTTCTGCGGCGGCTCGGCGCTGACCTGATCGGGACGATTCGCCTCGATCACCAGTTCAACGAGTCGCTGGCCTATGGTCGGGACCTCCTCCAGTACGCACCTGAGAGCATTGGCTGCCAGGACATTCTTTCGCTGTCCGGCGCGGTCCATGCCCTGCTTTTCGCGGATACTTCCAGCCAGCAGGGCACGCCATGACCGCCCAGCTGAATCAGCTACCTGCAAAAACGTGGTGGTTGCAGGGGCTACTGGATACTTTCCAGGCTCGCGTCAGTCGATGGCCCCTGCGTTGGCGCCAAGTCCTGAAGATCTCAGCCGGGCTGATCGCAGCATTGTTGGTGCTGGGTATCCTCACTGCGCCGCTGAATCTGTATTCCCAGGCCGCGTTTGCCGCCGTCTGTTTTGCCGCCAGCCTGATCATCCGCAAGCAAGCCGGACGTCTGGCGATCCTGACCCTGATCACCCTCTCGCTGATCGCTTCGTTGCGTTACATGTACTGGCGCCTGTCCGACACCCTGAACTTCGACAACTGGCAGGATGCCGTATTTGGCTACGGGCTGGTGCTGGCCGAACTGTATGCCTTGCTCGTCCTGGTGTTCGGCTATGTACAGACCGCCTGGCCATTGCACCGCAAACCGCAGTTTCTGCAACAGCCGCCCGCAGAATGGCCGACGGTAGACGTCTTCATTCCTACCTATAACGAATCATTGGGTATCGTCAAACTGGTGGTGCTCGCTGCTCAGGCCATTGACTGGCCAGAGGGCAAACTGCGGGTGCACATGCTCGATGACGGACGCCGGGAGGAATTCAAGGTTTTCTGTCAGCAGATTGGTGTCAACTACATCACCCGCGACAACAATCAACATGCCAAGGCCGGCAACCTCAACGAGGCACTCAAAGTCACCGATGGTGAGTTCATTGCCATATTCGACGCCGACCACGTGCCCACCCGCTCCTTCCTGCAGATTACCATGGGCTGGTTTTTAAAAGACCCGAACCTGGCGTTGCTGCAAACGCCGCACTTTTTCTATTCGCCCGATCCGTTCGAAAAAAACCTCGATACCTTTCGCTCGGTACCCAATGAAGGTGAGCTGTTCTACGGCCTGGTGCAGGACGGCAACGACCTGTGGAACGCGGCCTTCTTCTGTGGCTCGTGCGCGGTCATCCGGCGGACTCATTTGCTGGAAGTCGGCGGCATCGCCACCGAAACCGTGACGGAGGATGCGCACACGGCACTCAAGCTCAATCGCCGTGGTTTCAACACCGCTTACCTCGCCGTGCCACAAGCGGCGGGACTGGCCACCGAAAGCCTTTCCCGACACATCAGCCAGCGCATACGCTGGGCGCGGGGCATGGCGCAGATTTTTCGGACCGACAATCCGTTGTTTGGCAAAGGACTGAACCTGGGGCAGCGCATCTGCTACCTCAACGCCATGATGCACTTTTTCTACAGCCTGCCCCGCCTGGTGTTCTTGACCGCACCCTTGGCCTACCTGTTTTTCGACGCGCAGATTTTCCATGCCTCGGCGTTGATGGTCACGGTCTATGTACTGCCGCATATTTTCCATTCCAGCCTGACCAACTCCAGCATCCAGGGACGCTTCCGCCATTCCTTCTGGAACGAAGTGTATGAGTCGGTATTGGCCTGGTACATCATGCGACCGGTGCTGTTGGCCCTGATCAGCCCTTCGCTGGGCAAATTCAACGTGACCGACAAGGGCGGCACCATTGAAAAGGACTATTTCAACTGGAAGCTCGCGCGGCCTTATATCGTCCTGCTGACCTTGAACATGATCGGTCTGGCGATCGGCGTGGTGAAACTGATCGGGAGTGATTCTGCCGAGGCCACTACCCTGCTGATCAACCTGGCCTGGACCGTGTACAACATCGTCATCGTCAGCACCGCTGTGGCGGTGGCCACTGAATCCTCTCAGGTGCGCAACGAACCCAGGGTGCCCGCGGATCTGCCCGTGCGCGTCTATCGCGAAGACGGCACCTGGTTCGATTGCATAACCCGGGACTTCTCACAAAACGGCGTGGGTCTGGCACTGCCACCGCAGGTTCTGCTCAGCGTCAATGAGAAGCTGCGGCTGTGCATTCTGCGCACACCTCCCTCAAGCCTCTTTCCTGCAAAAACGGTCTTCAGCAACGACAACGTGGCGGGCGTGCAATTCGAGGCTTTGACCCTGCGCCAGCAAAGTGAGCTGGTGCGACTGACCTTTTCACGGGCCGACACCTGGGCCAACACCTGGGGTAACGGCCGCCTCGACGCGCCCATGTCGGCGTTGCGCGAGGTCAGCAGCATTGGCTTTCGCGCCATCCTGCGCTTGTTCATTGCAACCCTAAAGGACAGCCAGGCGCTGCTGCGCAAACGCCCGGACACTCCATCACCTATCGACTCCACCGCGGACACGCAACGATCTTGAAGCCTTCCATTCGCCGGACCTTTCTTCCTCGTCGCTCACTCATGCTGATCACCTGCTCTCTAGTGGGCTGGAGCGGCTGGGCATTGAGTGCTGCCGCCCAAATCACCGCCACAGAGCCGGCGATGATGCCGGTCGCAGCGTTGCCCGGGACCGATGCCCCGGGCAACAGCTATACCCGCACCCTCAAGGAGCTGGGCAAAAGCTATTCGATGACCCTTAAAGGCGTGGAGGCTACCGACAGCGTGAACTTCGATGTGCGCGCCGATGAAGTCGTCACGGCGGCGCAGGTCACGCTGCAGTACAGCTACTCACCGGCGCTGCTGGCCGACCTTTCGCAGATCAATGTGCTGGTCAACGATCAAGTGGCCGCCAGCCTGCCCCTCCCGAAGGAAGAGGCCGGTAAATTGCAGACCCGGACCGTGCAGATTCCGCCGCAGACCATCACCGAATTCAACCGGCTCAGCCTGCAGTTCATCGGTCACTACACGATGCAATGTGAAGACCCTTTGCACTCCAGCCTGTGGGCCCGGATCGGCAACGAGAGCCAGCTGAGCCTCCAGGTGTCCTCGATCAAACAGCCCAACGACCTGTCCGCTCTGCCGCTGCCCTTGTTCGATCGTCGAGACGCCTCGCCCCTGAAGTTGCCCTTCGTGTTCGCCGGACGCCCTGGCGGCCCTGAGCTTGAGGCCGCCGGTATCCTGTCGTCCTGGTTTGGCGCCCTGGCCAGCTACCGCGGCGCAACCTTCCCCGCCAGCCTCACCAGCCTGCCGGCCAAAGGCAACGCCGTGGTGTTTGTCAGCGGCAGCGAATCAACGGCCTTGAGTGGCTTACCCATCAAAGAGGCCACGGGGCCGACATTGACACTCGTGAGCAACCCGAATGATGTTCAGGGCAAACTGTTGATCGTCTCCGGGCGCGATGGCGCCGATCTCAAGGTCGCCGCGACAGCGCTGGCTCTCGGTGGCTCGGCCTTCTCCGGGCAGAGCGTAGTGATCGACCGGATCGACTCGCTCAAGCCACGCCGACCGTACGACGCGCCTAACTGGCTGCCCTCCGATCGCCCGGTTCGCCTGGGTGAACTGGCGAAGCCCGCTGAACTCAATGTGTCGGGTTATAACCCGGGGCAAATGACGGTTGCGCTGCGCTTGCCACCCGACCTGTTCAACTGGCGTGAACCCGGTGCGCAACTTGACCTGAAATACCGCTATACGCCGCAACCGGTCTCCACCAACTCCTCGTTGCTGGTCAACTTCAACGACACCTTCATCAAGTCGATCGATCTGCCTTCGATCGAGAAACTCGGCAGCAGCGACAGCCTGCTGGCGATGCTCAAAACCGACGACAGCCTGGCCCGCACGTCGCGCATGCTGTTGCCGCTCAATTCCGTAGCGCTGCAATCACGCCTGCAATTTCGCTTCATGTATGACTACATCAAACAGGGCGAATGCCGCGACATCATCATCGACAACATGCGCGGTGTGATCGACCCGGACTCGACCCTGGACCTCAGCCAATACGAACATTTCATGGCCATGCCCAACCTTGGGGTGTTCAAGGACAGTGGCTTCCCGTTCACCCGCATGGCCGACCTTTCTGAAACATCGGTGATCCTGCCCAACGAGCCAGGCCCAGCCGATCTGGGCGCCTACCTGACCCTGCTGGGCCGCTTCGGCGACTCCACCGGTTATCCGGCCACCGGCGTGAAGGTAGTTCACGCCGACCAGGTGGCCGAGCAACGCGACCGGGATTTGCTGGTGCTCGCCTCGGGCAACAATCAGCCGCTGCTGGAGCAATGGCGAAACCTTCTGCCTGCCAAGGGCGAAGATGCTGCGCAGTACTTTGAACTGTCTGACCTGCCCTTGCGTCTGCGCAACTGGATCAGCCCGGATACGAAAACCAATCTGCGTGAAGCGCGCAGCAGCTTCAGGTTTACCGCTGACGACGGCAGTGCATATCTGACTGGATTCGAATCGCCGCTCAAGAGTGGGCGCAGTGTGGTGTTTATCGCCAGCGCAAGGCCCAACGGCTTGGCCGACGTAACCAACGCCCTGCTCAGCAGCGAAGAAAACGCCCGCGAGTTGCAAGGCAGTCTGGTGGTGGTCAGGGGCAAGCATGTCGAATCGCTGGTCGCCGAGCAGGATTATTACGTCGGGAGCTTGGGCCCATTGCGCTATCTGCAGTGGTACCTCTCGCAAAACGTAATGGCGCTCATGCTGTTCACTCTCCTCGGGATCCTGCTGCTTGCTTCGATGGCCTACCTGGCCCTGCGCGTACGAGCCAAACGTCGTCTTGGTCAATGAGCCACGCATGCCTGTGTCGTCCATGAGCAGCCGGGGTGTTTCACTTCGCCAGTGCCTGCGCGGTAACACGCGCAGGTTGAGCGCTGTGCTTGCGCTTGCCCTGCTGGCGCCTGCGATAGCGGCCGGGAAATCCTGTGAGTCGCCAGCCTGGCCACTGTGGCAAACCTACGCAACGCGCTTCGTCCAGGCCGACGGCCGGGTTCTGGAATCGAGCCTGGAGAACAATCACAGCACCTCTGAAGGGCAGTCCTACGGCATGCTCTTCGCACTGATCGGCAACGATCAGCCACGCTTCGACAAACTCTGGCGCTGGACCTCAGCCAACCTCGCAGGCTCCGCTACCGCCACACGCCTGCCGGGCTGGTTATGGGGGCAAGGCACGGACGGTCAGTGGCGCCTGCAAGACGCCAATTCGGCCGCCGACGCCGACCTGTGGATTGCCTACGCCTTGCTCGAAGCCGCACGCCTGTGGCATCGGCCGGACTATCACCAGGACGCCCTGCACCTGATGGCGACGATTGAAGCGCAATTGGTCGTCAAGCTCCCCGGGCTGGGCCCGATGGTGTTGCCTGGACCACAGGGCTTCGTCCAGCCGGACGCTCTCTGGCGCCTGAACCCCAGCTACCTGCCACTGCCACTGTTACGACGGTTGGCCAAGGAAGCACCCGCCGGGCCCTGGCAAGCGATTGCCAACAACACCGCGACGATGATTGCCCAATCGAGCCACCACGGTTTCGTCGCTGACTGGGTCGGTTATCAAGGCACTTCAGCGCAATCGGGTGCCTTCGTAAACGACCCGATCCACGGCGACACGGGCAGCTACGATGCCATTCGCGTGTACCTCTGGCTGGGCATGAGTGATCCCTCCGAACCGCTGGCAGCGCTCCTGCTCAAACGGCTGGACGGCATGGCCCGCAGCACGGTCGCGACGGGTTCCCCCCCGGAAACAGTCCAGGTTCTCCACGGCAGTGTTCAGGGTAAGAGCCCGTTCGGATTCCGGGCTGCACTGATTCCCTACCTTCAGGCCAAGGGCCAACCCAAGTTGGCCGATCAGCTGCAACGCCGCGTGGAACTCGCCTTGCACGAGGCGCTGGCCAGGCCTGATGCCGATGTCGGTCCGCCGCGTTACTACAACTTCATGCTCAGCCTGTTCGCCCTCGGATGGGCAGATAAACATTACCGATTCCGGGAAGACGGAACGCTGAAACTCTCCTGGGAGACCGCATGCACGCGCACCACCGCACGCTAGCCATCGCCGTCATGAGCGCATGGACGGCCGCTGCTGCCCACGCTCAAAGTCCGACGCCACAGACATTACTCGTCGAGCAAGGGCAGTACTGGCAGCAGCACAACAACCCCCAACGCGCTGCGGAAGTCTGGCTGAAAGTCCTGCTGCTGGACCCGGTCCAAGCTGACGCACTGTATGGCCTGGGCTTGATCGGCGTGCAACAGGGCAAGCCACAACAGGCGCAGCAATACCTCGCCCGCTTGCAGGCCATCCAGCCACCGCCTCGGCAGGCACTGCAATTGGCGCAGGACATCAGTGTGGCCCAACCGCAGAACCAGCAGCGTCTGGAAGAGGCTCGGCGCCTCGTCGATGCCGGTGAGCGTGACAAGGCGACCGCCGTGTTTCGCTCGCTGTTCGATGGCCGTCCACCTCAAGGTACGATCGGCCGCGAGTATTACAACAACCTTGCCTTCAATCAGGCTGACTGGGCTGAGGCACGCAGCGGACTTCAGCGCCTGCAACGCGAGATGCCCAACGACTCGATCGTCGCGCTGTTTTACGCCAAGCATCTGATCCGCCGAGAAGACAGCCGTGCCGAGGGCATCCGCGCCCTGGCCGCGCTGACCCAGCGTGCCGACATTGCTGGTGATGCCGACGAAAGCTGGCGCCTGGCGCTGACCTGGATCGGTCCGCCCAATCCGGCACAAGTGCCGTTGTTCGAGGCGTACCTCAAGACGCATCCGGATGACCTGGAAGTCCGGGCGCAGATGAACAAGGGCAAGCAACAGGTGGCAACGACGGCCAGCAAGGAATGGCAACCGCCCGCCGACGTCGCGCGCGGCCTGAAGGCGCTCAAAGACGGCGATCAGGCCACCGCCGAACAGGCTTTTCAAGCGCGCTTGAAAACCCGGCCCGAGGATGCTGACGCGCTGGGCGGCCTTGGGGTTATTCGCCAGCAGCAACACCGACTGGCCGAAGCGGAAAAGCTCTTGAGTCAGGCCACGCGACAAAGCGACGGCAGCCGCTGGCAAGTTGCGCTGAACGAAGTGCGCTACTGGTCAGCGTTGCAGCAAGCCCGCGACGCCCAGGCCAAAGGCCAGACAGCCCAGGCACAGGTCTTGGTCAACCAGGCGCTGCGGCTGAATCCAAACGGGGTAGATGCTCGCCTCGCCCTGGCGGATATTCAGGCCAGCGCGGGCCAGTTTGATGACGCTCAGCGCAACTATCGGCAGATTTTGAACCAGCGCCGCGACGACCCTCAAGCACAGGAAGGGCTGGTCAATGTGCTGCTCAAGAGCGGCAAGAACGATGAAGCCCTGCAACTGATCAACAGCCTGCCCGCCACCGGACAGGCAAAGATCGGCCAGTCCGCGCGCCTGCAAGCCTTGCGCGCGACGCAACTGGCCGCCCTCGCCGAACAACGCAACGACCTGCCCGCTGCGCGCAACGCCTTGCAAGACGCGCTGCGCGTTGAGCCGGACAACATCTGGACACGTTTCGCCCTGGCCCGCCTGAACCTGGCGATGGGCGAACCGCAAAAGGCTCGGGACCTGATCAACGCCATGCTCCAGGCCCGCCCCGACAATGCCGATGCGCTTTATGTCAGCGCCTTGCTGTCGGTCCAGATGGGTGAGTGGAAAGCCGCCCAGACAACATTGGGACGCTTGCGCCCGGACCAACGCACCCCGGACATGGAAGCGCTGGCCGCTGATGTCAGCCTCAACCTGCAACTCAGCCAGGCGATCGAGTTGGGCAAGCGCGGACAGCGCCAGGAAGCCCTGACCTTGCTCGATCGTATCCAGCCGATGGCCAACAACAGTCCAGATCGCACGGCGAGCCTGGCCTCGGCGTATGTCGACATCGGCGAGCCAACCCGTGCGCTGGCCCTCATGCGCGGCCAGTTGCAAAACACCACGACGCCCTCGGCGGACTTCATCCTGCAATACGCCGCGGTCCTGCTTAAAGCCGGAGAAGACGCACAGGTCAACGAGATTCTGCGCGACCTTCAAAACAGGCCCTTGAACGCGCCGGCTCGCAAGCGTTTCGACGACCTGCTCTATCTCTATCGCATCCGCCAGGCTGACCAGCTGCGTGAACGAGGCAATCTGGCCAGCGCTTATGACACGCTAGCGCCCGCCCTGGCGCAACGCCCCGGTGACAGCGCTGCCGTCGCGGCACTGGCGCGGATGTACTCGGCCAATGACGACACGGCAAAAGCCCTCGAACTCTATAAACCGCTGTTACAACGTCAGCCAAACGACCCGCAACTGCTGTTGGGTGCCGCCGACGCGGCGGTGTTGGCACATGACACTGCCTTTGCCGAACAGGCACTGCAACAGCTGCTCAAGACTGAATCCGGCAACCCTCAAACGCTGACAGAGGCCGCCCGCCTCTACCAGAACATGGGCAAGACCGGCACAGCGACCGATCTGCTGCGCAAAGCGGTGGCCATTGAACAGAACGAGAAACGCAGAAGCCAGAGCGGCCAACTGGCCGGTTCGACGATGGCACCCAACCCTTTTGCGGGGGTGTCGGGTCCACGTAGCGAGGTCAGTCGCGATAGCTTGCTGGCAGCGATCCCGCCACCGGTTCAGGAGATGCCGGGCAGCGTGAGGTCTCACACCCCTTTTGGCATCGACGTCCCGCCAAGACCGCAGCAGGCAAGCAATCGATTCGAGTCGCAGCTGCCGCGCGCAGCACTGGTGATCGAGGACATCAGCCCCGCGCAACTGGCGTTGAATAAAATCCTTCAGGAGCGCAGTGCCTACGTCACCCAGGGCGTGAGCATTCGCAGCAACAACAGTGAGTCGGGGCTAAGCAAACTGACTGATATTGAGACACCGCTGGAAATCAATATCCCGCTGGATGAAAGCCGCGTCGCCCTGCGCGTGACGCCGGTCTCGCTGAACGCCGGCAGTGTCAACGGCGAGGCGCTGTCGCGTTTCGGTAACGGTGCGCAAAGTGGCAACGTCGGCTCGCAAAAAGCCGAGGGTGTCGGTCTTTCCGTCGCCATTCAACGGCCCGCGGATGGGCTCAAAGCCGATCTCGGCACCACCCCGCTCGGCTTCAAGTACACCACCGCCACCGGCGGCATCAGCATTGATCGCCCGGTGAGCGACACCTCTAACGTCCGTTACGGCGTGAGCGTTTCCCGGCGTCCGGTGACTGACAGCGTCACCTCGTTTGCCGGCACCACGGACAAACGCAGCGGGCAGTCCTGGGGCGGCGTGACCGCCAACGGCGGGCGTGGCCAGTTGAGCTTTGACGACAACGAAGTCGGCGTCTATGGCTACGCCTCCTGGCACCAGCTATTGGGCAACCATGTCGAGTCCAATAGCCGCGGTGAGCTGGGCAGCGGTGTCTACTGGTACCTGCAAAATGCAACGGACAGCAAGCTGACCGTCGGCCTGAGCATGACCGGCATCAGCTACGCCAACAATCAGGACTATTTCACTTATGGCCACGGCGGCTATTTCAGCCCGCAGACGTTCTTCGCCCTGGGCGTGCCAGTGACCTGGGCACAACGCACCGGACGCTTGACGTATCAAGTCAAGGGCTCGGTCGGCGTGCAGCATTTCGAGCAGGACAGCGCCGACTATTTCCCCAACGACAAAGCCATGCAAGCGGCCTCGGGCCTGCGCTACGAAGGGCAAAACAAAACCGGGATCGGCTACAGCATCGCTGCGGCGGCTGAATACAAGGTCGCTTCGAACTTCCTGCTGGGCGCCAATCTGGGCCTGGACAACGCCCATGACTACCAACAACTCAGCGGTGCCCTGTCTTTGCGCTACCAGTTCGAAGACATCAGCGGCCCCATGAGCCTGCCGGTCAGCCCGTACACCTCGCCTTATTCCAACTGATCATTCTGGAGTTTTCGATGCCCACTTCTGCCCTTGCCGGCCTGTCCCTCCTTGTTCTTGGGGAGAGCCATATGAGCCTCGCGGACCATTTGCTGGAGCCGCTGCACGACAACCTGACTCGCCAAGGCGCCCAGGTTCATTCCATCGGTGCCTGCGGTGCCAGCGCCGGCGATTGGCTGATCAGCAAAAAGGTCGACTGCGGCGCCGAGCGCAAAGGCAACGACAAGATCGTGATCAAAGGGCGCGAGGCAACCACCACGCCGATCCAGGACCTGATCGCCGCCGACAAACCCGATCTGGTGGTACTGGTCATCGGCGACACCATGGCGTCCTATGACAAGCCAGTGTTTCCGAAGGCCTGGGCATGGCAAAGCGTCACCGGTCTGGCCAAGGCCATCGCGGCCACCGGCACCCGTTGCGCCTGGGTGGGCCCGGCCTGGGGCAAAGCCGGTGGCATGTACCAAAAAAATGATCTGCGCACCCATTTGATGTCCCAATTTCTGGCCGCCAACGTGGCGCCTTGCACCTACATCGATTCGCTGGCGTTCTCCAAACCCGGGCAGTGGATCACCACCGACGGGCAGCACTTCACCGTCGCCGGATATCAAGCATGGGGCACTGCGATTGGTGGTGCATTGGCCAAATTGCCCGCCGACCGCGTCAGCAGCACAGGAGCCGGTAAATGAGCCGATCCGCATGTGGCTGGGCGCTGTTCGCGCCCTTGATGCTGAGCCTGCACGCCCAGGCCGCCGACATTGCCCTGTACCCGACGGGCCCGGATCAGGACTCGGCCTTCCTGCGCTTTATCAACGCCGCCGACCGCCCCTTGCAGCTGCTGGCCGAAGGCTCGCGGGCCAGCCTCAGACTGGAAGGCTCGAATGCCGTCTCCGACTACCTGCCCGTGCCTGCCAACCAGCCGATCAAGGGCACCCTGGAACGCAATGGCAAAAGCCAGCCGCTGGACATCCAGGTGGCAGCAGGCGAATTCGCCAGCGTGATCGCTTTGCCAGACAGCGCTCAAGGTATCCGCCAGGTCGTCATCCGTGAGCAACCCGACGACTTCAATAGCCTGAAGGCTTCGCTGGCGTTTATCAGCGCCGATCCTGCGTGCACCCAGGCCGGTTTGCGCGCAGCGGGGAAGAACGCCAACCTGTTCAAGGAGGTGGCCGACGGCAGCGTGCAACGCCGAACGATCAACCCGGTCAGCCTGTCGGTTCAATTGGTTTGCGCCCAAACCAACGTCGGTGCCCCGCTTGACCTGGGCCAGCTCAAGGCCGGCGAACGCTACAGCGTTGTGCTGCTACCTGGCGCAAATGGTCCATACCTGTTGCTCGCGACTGACGTCCTGGCCCACTGATCGGATCGCGCCACTACCATGGTTTTTGCCTCTCTCGAGTTTCTGACGTTGTTCCTGCCGCTGTTCTTGTGCACTTATGCCGTGTGCCCAGCCGCCTGGCGTAACGTCACGCTACTGATCGGCAGCTGGCTGTTCTATGGCTGGTTGAGCCCCCGGTTCCTTGCAGTGCATGTGGTACTGACGATCACGGCGTGGGCCGGCGGCTTGCTGATTGACGCCTTGCGGGAAGAAGGCAAGGGTCGCGTGCGACTACTCGCGACATTGATAGTGCTCAACACGGCGGTGCTGTGCTGGTACAAGTACGCCAACATTGTCGCTGGGACGTTGATCGATGCCGTCACTTGGTATGGCGCCATGCCGCTGGACTGGCAGCGGGTCATCATGCCGGCCGGGCTATCGTTTATCGTATTGCAGGCGATTTCCTATCTGGTGGATGTACACCGCCGCACCGTGCCGGTCGAACGCAGCTTCATTAATTACGCCACCTATATTTCGATGTTCGGCCATTCGGTCGCCGGCCCCATCATTCGCTATGACTGGGTCCGGCGTGAGCTGAATCAGCGTTACTTCAACCTGCAGAATTTCTCGCTGGGCGCACGCCGGTTCATGGTCGGGATGTGCATGAAGGTGCTGGTGGCCGACACCCTGTCGCCGGTGGTCGATGTGGCGTTCAGTTTGCCCAACCCCAGCTTCTCCGACGCCTGGATCGGCTGCCTGGCCTACTCCCTGCAACTGTTCTTCGACTTCGCCGGCTACAGCGCCATGGCCATTGGGCTGGGACTGATGCTGGGCTTTCACTTTCCCGAAAACTTCGACCGTCCGTATCTGGCCAACAGCATCCAGGACTTCTGGCGTCGTTGGCACATGTCGCTGTCCAGCTGGTTACGTGACTATCTGTATATTTCGCTGGGTGGCAATCGCAATGGCACCTGGAAAACCTATCGCAACCTGTTCCTGATCATGGCCATCGCCGGCCTCTGGCACGGTGGCGATAGCTGGAATTATCTGCTGTGGGGCAGCGCTCATGGCATTGCGTTGTGTGTGAATCGTGCCTGGAACAGCTCTACCCTGCCCCCGGTACCGCCGGTGCTTTCCCATGGGCTGACACTGCTGTTCGTTTGCCTGGCCTGGACACTGTTCCGCGCCCCTGACTTTCACAGCGCGCTACGCCTGTATGCCGGACAGTTCGGCCTGCAGGGCATCGCCCTCGGTGATGAACTGTCCGCAACCCTGCGCCCGGTACATGGCCTTGCGGGCTTGCTGGGTGTGTTCGGTGTGATCGCACCGCTGCTGCGCCCTTACTGTGAGAAACAACTGGGCGGCCTTTTTCTCTACACCGCCGCCCTTTGGCCCATCGCCGGTTTCATGCTGTCGTTCGCACTGATCGCCAGTCGCGAAACCGTACCTTTCCTGTACTTCCAATTCTGATGACGACCCCAAAGCACACCCCGCCCCCCACTCCGCCAGATGATCTGACGACACGCAGCAGTCGGTTGGCAGGCGTGGCGCTGCTGATATTCCTGTTCGTCGGACTGCTGTCCTCTGGCCGTCTGATTGTCTCAGGGCAAATCTCGCTACCCGATAAAGTGCTGCCCCCGCAGATTCTTGACGGCGAAATCACGCATCGGATCGCCAAGGAACTGTCAAACGCTCAACTCCCCACGACCTTTGCCGAGCTGGAGCGAGGTGTCAGTTGGCTGCTCCTCGGTGACACCGGGCCGAGGGTTCGCTCGGGTTGTCCTGACTGGTTGTTTTTGGCCGATGAGCTCAAGGTCAATCATCAAGCGCAGCGCAATGCCGATGCCAAAGTCCAGGCAGTGATTGATCTGAAGCAGCAGCTCTCCCAACGTGACATCAGCCTGCTGGTGGTCATCGTTCCAGACAAGAGCCGCATTGCTGCTGAGCAGCGTTGTGCACTGCACCGCCCAGCCGTTCTTGAAGGGCGCATCCGGGCCTGGACCTCGAAGCTGGATGTGGCTGGCGTGTCGAATCTGGACCTCACCGGTGCGCTGATGCCACTGGGGGCCAGTGCCTGGTTGCGCACTGATACCCACTGGAGCGAATCCGGTGCGAAGGCGGCGGCCGCTGCCATCGCACAGCGCCTGAAGACCCTGGGCATCAGCGCAACGCCACGCAGGTCGTTCAACGAAAGTCATGCCCCGCTCGCGGTGCGACCTGGCGATCTGGTCCATCTGGCGGGCATCGACTGGCTGCCGCTCAAATGGCAACCCGCGCCCGAAATGGTCGCCCAAACCAGCACCCATGAACTTCCCGTTGCGTCAGCCGACAGCCCTGATTCTGAGGCAGACCTCTTTGGCGATGCCGACCTCCCCAACACCGTGCTCATCGGCACTTCATTCTCACGCAACTCCAACTTCGCAGGGTTTCTGCAGCAGGCACTAGGCGCCCCCGTGGGTAACTTCGCCAAAGACGGCGGAGCGTTCTCTGGCGCGGCAAACAGCTACCTCAACAACCCGGCCTCCAAAGAAACGCCACCAAAGCAAATCATCTGGGAGATCCCGGAGCGGGACCTGCAGTCGGCTTACATCGACCCCATTGCCTATCGCTCGTTGCGGTAGGCCAATCGCGGGGCGCTTCAGGCCCTCCCAGACGTAGTGCGGCGATCAAGGCACCCATGAGCGTTTTTTACACGCTCCGGGCCAAAAGCTGACGGGTTAATTGTTCCTCCAGCAATCAAACCTGCAGATACACCGGAAAGCATTCACACAAATGCATCACCCGGCACCGGATGTTATCCAGCAGCGCCGCGTTGTTCGGTTGTTCCAACAGGTCGGCGATCAGGTTCGCCACTTCCGCGCATTCCGCTTCACCGAAACCACGGGTGGTCAACGCCGATGTGCCGATGCGAATGCCACTGGTGATCGCCGGTTTCTGCGGATCGTCGGGGATCGCATTTTTGTTCAGCGTGATGTGAGCACTTTCCAGCAGCGCTTCGGCATCTTTGCCGGTGATGTTCATCGAACGCAGATCAAGCAGGAACATATGGCAATCAGTGCCGCCGGACACCACCCGCAAACCCCGCCGAGTGAGAATGTCGGCCATGGTCCTGGCGTTGCTGATCACCCGTTGCTGGTAATGCTTGAATCCATCGCTCAAGGCTTCGTTGAACGCCACGGCCTTCGCGGCGATGACGTGCATCAGCGGCCCACCCTGGTAAACCGGGAAAATCGTCTTATCGAGTAGCGCTGCGTATTGCGCCTTGGCCAGGATCAAACCGCCGCGTGGGCCCCGCAGGGTTTTGTGGGTGGTGGAGGTGATGAAGTCAGCAATGCCGACCGGCGACGGGTACACGCCCGCCGCGATCAGCCCGGCATAGTGCGCCATGTCGACCATCAGGTAAGCGCCGATCTCATCGCAGATATTGCGAAATCGCTGGAAGTCGATGGTCCGGGAATACGCCGAGGCCCCGGCGATGATCATTTTCGGTCGGTGTTCCCGGGCCAGCGCTTCCATTTCGGCGTAGTCGAGGGTTTCGGTTTCTTTCTCCAGCCCGTAGGAAAACGCCCGGTAAAACTTGCCGGAAAAATTCACCGAGGCACCGTGGGTCAGGTGCCCGCCGTGGGCCAGGGACATCCCCAGAATCGTGTCGCCGGGTTCGAGCACCGCCAGAAAAACTGCTTGGTTGGCCTGGGATCCGGAGTGCGGCTGGACGTTGACGTATTCGCAGTTGAACAGTTTGCGTGCGCGTTGGATGGCCAGGTTTTCGATCTCATCGACGACCTTGCAGCCGCCGTAATAGCGCTTGCCCGGATAGCCTTCGGCGTACTTGTTGGTGAGCACCGACCCCTGGGCCTGGAGCACCTCTTCGCTGACATAGTTTTCTGAAGCGATCAGCTCCAGATGGGTTTCCTGGCGATTGCGTTCGCGGTCGATCAGGCGGGCAATGGCGGGGTCGAAATTTTGCAGGCTC
Organism: Pseudomonas sp. BF-R-26; assembly: GCF_019947395.1. NCBI lineage: Bacteria > Pseudomonadati > Pseudomonadota > Gammaproteobacteria > Pseudomonadales > Pseudomonadaceae > Pseudomonas > Pseudomonas sp. BF-R-26. Next base: position 321,999 of record NZ_JAGYGK010000007.1, read on the forward strand.
ATGGTCGGCTGCCCTCAGCCAGGGCAGCGGCTTTGCTTTCCCGGGTGTAGGTCAGTACGAAGTGCGCCGCGAGGCCGAAGATCAAGCCCCAGAATGCAGCGGCCAAACCGAGGAAGCTCATACCCGAGGCCGTCACCAGGAAGGTAATCAACGCCGCTTCCCGTTGTTTCTCGTCCGCCATGGCACCGGTCAGCCCGGCGCTGATTGCACCGAACAAGGCCAGGCCGGCAAGGGAGGCAATCAACTCTTTTGGCAAGGCGGAAAACACCGAGGCCAGGGTCGCGCCGAAAGTGCCCATAAGTATGTAGAACACCCCGCAGGCGATCCCGGCGATGTAGCGTTTGTCGCGGTCTTCGTGGGCTTCGCGGCCGGTGCAGATCGCCGCTGTAATCGCTGCCAGGTTCAAGCCATGGGAGCCGAACGGCGCCATCAGGATCGAGCCGATCGCGGTGACCGAAATGATCGAGCGCGCCGGGGTGTTGTAACCCGAGGTGCGCAATACCGCCATGCCCGGCACGTACTGGCCGGTCAGGGTCACCAGCGCCAGTGGCAGGCCAATGTTGATGATCGCGTGCCAGCTCCACTCGGGGGTGATGAAGACCGGATGGGCCACGGCGATGGTGATCGAGCCGCTGTTGAGCTCGCCGAACGAGGCGGCCACAGCACAGCCAACAATCAGTACCGACAGAATCGCGTAGCGCGGCGAAAAGCGTTTGAAGATCAGGTAGACCGCGATCATCGCCAGCACCAGTTCCGGTTGCAGCTTGATCGAAGTGAACAGCTCGGCACCGAAGCGGAACAGAATGCCCGCGAGCATGGCGGCGGCGATGGCTTTGGGCAGGCGACTCATCAGTTTGTCGAACGCCCCGGACAAACCGACCACGGCAATGATCACCGATGCCACCAGATAGGCGCCGATGGCTTGAGGCAGAGTAACAGTGGGCAGCATTGACACCAGCAACGCCGCGCCCGGCGTCGACCACGCGGTGATCACCGGAACTCGCAGGCGCCAGCTCAGGAACAGGCCGGTAATTCCGCTGCCAATGGAAATGGCCCAGATCCACGAAGACACCACATCGTTGGGCAGGTGCGCTTCCTTGGCTGCCTGAAACACGATGATCAAGGGGCCGGCGTAGGAAATGATTACGGCAATAAAGCCCGCAATGACGGCTGACAGGGATAGATCCTTTCTGAGTGTGTCCATGATATCTCGACTTGGCGCGGCAGAGTCGCGCGGTGACCCGGGGGAGATTGAGTCGATTGACTCGATTCGACATGAGTGTATTTGAATGAATTGAATTGATTCAATAGGTGGTGAGGTTGTTACGAGATGTTTTTTTGCTATCAGTGCCTGCTTTTCGGTGATTATTCATTTATTTATTTGATTTATAAGGAAATTAATTTCGTGAAAAAAATCATATTCGAACAATTGATATCGACTCAATGACCAAATCAATCGAATCAATTCATAGATTGGGTCGATTTATTAGATGCCTAACCTCCATGTGATATGCTCGGATATTCATCATTTCTACGATGGGCAGTGATCATCCATGTGGGTTCCCCAGCTAAGCGAGTTCAGCCAGCCGATGTACTTGTCGATTGCCGATGCGTTGGCGCGCGATATCAGTAACGGCGTGTTGAATGAAGGCGATCGCCTGCCGACCCTGCGGGAGCTGGCCACGACCCTGAATGTCACGCCGGGCACCATTAGCCGGGCCTATAGCGAAGCCCATCGGCGTCGCCTGGTGCAGGGGGAAGTGGGGCGTGGTACTTATGTGCTCAACCAGAAGCAGCTGGAACTGCCGGCGAGCAACAGCGCCGCGCCGCTGAATCTGGGGCAATCCGAGTTACTCGATCTTTCGATCATCAAGCCCTACAGCGAAACCCTGGAGTACTGGTTACGCGACGCCCTGGTGGGGATGGCCAAAAGCACCGATTTCACCCGAGCCCTGGATTACGCACCGGACGGCGGTCACCCGGCGCATCGCGAGGCGGGCGCGCAGTGGTTGCGCCATTCGTTGCCCGATGCGCAATGGCAGCAAGTGGTGATCACTGCCGGGGCCCAGCATGGCTTGATGGTCGCGATGAGCGCTCTGACCAACGCCGGTGACCTGGTGCTCTGCGAAGCGCTTTGCTACCCCGGCATTATTTCCCTGGCCCATGGCCTTGAGCGCCGCCTGCGTGGCGTACCGATGGACGACGAAGGGATCATTCCCGAAGCGTTGCGCGAACTGTGCGAGCGAGAGAAACCGGCGATGCTGGTGTGCGTGGCAACCTGCCAGAACCCGACGGCGGCGATCATGTCGCAAAAGCGCCGGGCCCAAATCGCGGCATTGGCCGAAGAGTTCGACTTCATCATCCTCGACGATGACATCTATGGCTTCCTCGCCACCGATCCGTCGATCAAGCCGCTGTCGGCGTTTGCGCCAGACCGTTCGGTGTACCTGACCAGCCTGTCGAAGTCGGTGATGCCGGCACTGCGCGTCGGTTACATCTATAGCCCGCCGAAACTGCTGTCACGCCTGACCTCGATGGTGCGCAGCAGCGTCTGGATGCCGTCGCCGTTGACAGCGCAACTGGCCAGCAATGTGATTACCGAAGGCCTGGACAAAAAACTGATCCGCATCCAGCGCAATGAAGCGGCCGGGCGGCAAGCGATTGCCCAGGAAATCTTTGCCAATTTCGAGCTCAAGACTCAACCCTATTCGTATCACGTCTGGTTGACGCTGCCCGAGCCATGGACCAGCGACGAGTTCACCATGCTCGCCCGAGCCAACGGTGTGCTCGTACTCAGTGGCACCCAGTTCCAGGCTGAACGCTCCGGAACTACCCGTTGTGTGCGGCTGGTATTGATGTCACCCACGAGCCAGGACGAACTGCGCTTCGCCTTGACCAAACTGGCCAGCCTGATCGATTCCGACCCGCGACTGCACTATTGAGTCACCGCAGGGCAACAGTGCCCGAACGATTCGCCATCAGTTGCGAACAGCCCTTCGGGCTCGCTGTTCTACCGCCGTCCCTGGAGTTGCCGAAAATCGAGATCAATCTGTTCTGGCATGCCGGGTACGCCTTACCGAGCCAGGGCTCGCAATGTGGCTCGATTGAGGCAACCGGGGCGTACGCAGTAACAGACTGATTTCATCGCAGCTGACCGCGCAGCTGAACAAATGGCCCTGAATTTCATCGCAGCCGTTTTCACGCAGGAAGGTTTGCTGCTCTTCGGTTTCGACACCTTCGGCAATGACCTTGAGGTTCAGTTTGTGCCCCAACGAAATCACTGCGGTGGCGATGGCTTTGTCGTTCTCGTTGTCGGGCAGATCGCGCACGAAAGACTGGTCGATCTTGAGTCTCGCGATCGGGAAGCTTTTCAATGCTGCGAGGCTGGAGTAGCCGGTGCCGAAGTCGTCGATCGAGAGACTGATCCCCATTGATTGCAGTTCTTTCATTTTGCTGATGGCTTGCTGAAGGTCTTGCATGATCAGACTTTCGGTCAGCTCCAGCTCAAGGTACTTCGGGTCCAGTCCGGTTTCTTGCAAGGCATGCCTCACCCGGTCGATCAGGTCCCTTTCGATGAACTGGCGTGCTGAAATATTCACCGACATGGTGATCGGCGGCCAGCCCGCATCCTGCCAGGCCTTGTTCTGTTTGCACGCGGTATGAATCACCCAGTCGCCGATGGGCACGATCAACCCGGTCTCTTCGGCCTGCGGAATGAATTTGATTGGAGACACCATGCCGAGCTCGGGGTGCTGCCAGCGGATCAATGCCTCTACGCCGATAATCTGACCTGACTGCAAATCCACCTGTGGCTGGTACAGCAGCAGGAACTCGTCATGGTTGAGTGCGTTTCGAAGCCCGTCTTGCATGGCGAGCTTGCCCTGATCCTTGTTATTCATCTCGCTCGTATAGAACTGGTAACTGTTGCGACCCAGCTCCTTGGCCCGGTACATGGCGGCGTCCGCATTGCTGAGCAACGTTTCGGTATCGCTGCCGTCGGCAGGGTAAGTGGCCAACCCCATGCTGCAGGTGACGTGGAGTGTATGTCCGCTGAGCTGAATCGGTCGCAGGATGGCTTCCTGGATTTTGTGCAGGGCTGGAGTAACGCCGTCGAGGTCTGAAGGCTGGTCGAACAGGATGATCACAAACTCGTCGCCACCCAGTCGCACGACGGTGTCGGTGCGGCGTACACATGCCAGCATGCGCTGGGCGACGGTTTTCAGCAGTTCGTCTCCAGCACTGTGCCCAAGGCTGTCATTCACCAGTTTGAATTTGTCCAGATCGAGAAACACCACCGTCACCAGCCGGCTGTAGCGCTGAGCATAAAGTATTGCCTGTTTGAGACGGTCTTCGAGCAGTGTGCGATTCGGCAGCCCGGTCAGTGCGTCATGGTCACCCATATAGCGAATGCGCTTTTCGGTCAGTTGGCGTTCTATCGCAATGCCGGCAAGAGGTGTCGCCATGTTGATCAGTCGCGTCTCGATCGAGCTAGGGCTGCGTACGGTGCTGGAATACAAGGCAAACGTACCCAATACTTTTCGCTCATGGGACAGAATCGGCGTCGACCAGCAGGCGCGAAATCCATAGGGCGCAGCGACTGAACGGTACTCTTCCCACAGCGGATCCAGCTCGATATCGGTGACGATGACCGGTTCTCGTCGATACACCGCGGTGCCGCATGAACCGACGTTCGGACCGATCGCAATCCCGTCAATGAGCTGGTTATAGGCTTTCGGCAAACTGGGCGCAGCCCCGTGCAGCAGGTGCTTGCCCTCCTCATCCAGCACCAGGATGGACACCACCATCCCCTCCAGTTGGGACTCGACCAGGTGAGCCAGGCTTTCGAGGACTTCGGCAAGCTCGGTGCTCCTGGCTATCAGCTCCAGGACATGACCTTGCCCGGCACGGATGACGGCTTCTTGCTCTAATCGGCTGTTTTGCACGGCGAGCCGCTCTGTGGCGATACTCAATTGGACCGTTCTTTTTTCCAGCTGAAGTCGGTCTTTGAGGAATTGATTCACCGCGCGAGCCATGTTGCCGATCTCGTCCTTGCCATGTTCCGTCATCATCACATGCGTTTTGTCAGTGTGTTCCTGACGCAATTGCCGGCTTATTTCATTCAGGCGCACGAGCACATGACGGCCCATGAAGACCCGGGTTACAAACCAGGCGAACACCAGGCTGGCGCCCAACATGATCAGCACCCATTGCTGGCTACGATTTGAGGCCTCGACCAGGCGCTGCACGGCTTCGCGATAGTCTTCGGTGTAAGCACTGGATTGCGCACGGGCCACCGCAACCAGAACCCCGGCCTCATTCTTCAGTTCCTCATTGAAGCGCTGTATGACGTTGTACTGATTGATGAGCCTCAGGCGCAGGGAGAAGAGATCGGGCGTCTGCACATCCGCGTCGGGTAACTTGCCTGCGGTACGTGACAGGCGCTCATATCGGGTCCGCAGTTCTTGCACGGCATCACTGTCAACAGCCTGCGGCAGATCGAAAAGTAACACTGCCAGTTCCAGGCTGGCCCGGGTCTGGGTCGCGGTTAACCGGGCGGTGTGATCCTCCAGGGTTTGCTCGAAGGTGACCTCGGTTTGCAGCAGGCTTTCTCGCAGCTGCGCAACGATGTTGGCGGTATTGCGGAACATCTGACTCGACTGATGCATGTCGAGTATCGCCACGCCACTGTTCGCGGCAGTCAGCTGCTGCACCAGTTGATCAAGGGCTTCAAGCTGTTGGACGGTCGCCGCATAGCTTGAACGCAGGGTGTCGGGCGAGCGAGTTGTCAGAAGCTGATCGGTCTGACGTTCGATCAGCAAAGTACGCTGCAGCATGTCTTGCCCATTTTGCATGCGGACCAGTCGTTCATCCGTCAGCTGGCGGGTGGCGCTGTTTGACGTGCGCAACGCATAGACCGCAGTGGCACCACCCGCCAGGATCAGCAGCGCCAGCGTCAGAAACGCCAGTGTGAACTGTGCGCGTAGCGATTGCGGCAATAGTCGGCGTCCGAGCCGGGAAGTAACGTCCAATATCAGGGATTCCATTGGTGGCGATAGATGTCTCGATAGCCATTGTCAGGGTCGTACTGAAATTTCTTACCGCCGTCGAAGGCGATATTGTCGGCATTGACCAAGTGAATCGGCGCTACGAAGCCGCTCACCGGCTGACCTGCAAACAGCCGGTTCAATTCATCTATCACTTGCCAGCCATGCAGGTTGAGCGGCTCGGCCACGGTGACGGTCTGGTAGGTTTTTGCCTGTATGCGCAAGAAAGCCGAAGCGCTGCCATCACCGGCAGACAACAGACTGATGCCGTCACTGGGTATTGCAGCGCTGGTCAATGAGGCAATCGAGTAGTCGAAATAGATATCGTTGATGGCCAGCGTGTGGGTCCAGCGCTTGCCATAGCGCTGAAGCAGCTCCTTGGTGATCGCCGGCATCTTCTCGCCACTTTCGGAGATCGCGACATCGCGCACTTCCAGCAACGTACAGTCCCGACAGGCCCGAATGACGTTTTCCATGGCCTTGGCTTTCGCCATGGCGATGCTGTACTTGGAGTCGGTCAGGATGACCACGCCGGCGCGTCCGTTTGACTGTGCCACTGCCGCCATGGCCGTGAGGCGAGCCACTTCGAGTGGATCGGTCGTGACGTTCATGGCCACCGGCGTGCCGTCAATCGGCCCGGGGCGTGCCCCGGCGTGCCAGCCAACCACTGGCACATCCCTGTTGGCGAAGAGGATCAGCGCGGCATTGTTCTCAAGGGCATCGGAGCCGCACAGAATGAGGCCGTCGGGTTTCGCTGCCAGGGCATCGGAAAAGGCCTTTGCGCGACCGGCCGATGATCCGGCGCCATCGAATATCTTCAGCGCCCAGCCCATCGCCTTGGCTGCCTCGCGAGCACCCTGCGCGACACCGACAATTCCTCCGTTACGCAGGTCTTCTGCGACAAGGGCGATGTTCTTGCCCCGCAGAGCTCGCGGGCCGGATTCAGGGCCGCTCCAGCGAACGGCTTCGAGGGTGGCCCTGGAAACGATTTCCTGCGCTTGAATCACCGTAACCGTGGCGCTTTCGACAGCGTATCCGGGCGTTGCCGTGAAAAGACAGAAAGCCGTAATTGAAGCCATCCCGAGTAACCAGGGCCTGAGTAACCAGGGCCTGATCAGACGGGTTCGATCACCGCATGTGATGCCGGGTCTGGAGCCGATGGCGCGATCATAGTCTGGCATGGTGTCCCTTTTTGCCAAGAGTGCAGCGTTCACTATCTGAAAGGATAGTCGGTTCTGCTGTCATCAGGTCTTTTGTGGGTAAAGTGCGCGAACTTTAGTCCTGGATCTGCAACGTCGCGCCGGAGACCCGCACAGGCCGATTGATCGTGCGGGCGCTTCCTGTCTACCAGTTACAACGTGTACGAGAAACCCATTTGCACCGTTCTCGGCGCGCCCGGATAGGCGTAAACGTTGCCAAAGGCGCCTTCATCATAGTGGCTGTCGAACACATTCTTCAGGTCAAGGTTAAGCCGCAGGTGCTCGTTGACTTTGTAAAAGCTGAGCAGGTCGAACACCTGGTAGCTATCCATGGAAAAGGCATTGGCTGCGGTCTGGCCGGCGCGCTCGTCGACATACTTGGCTCCCACCCCCAGGCCCAGTCCTTTGAGGCCACCGTCCTGAAACTCGTAGACGTTCAGCAGGCTGAAACTGTTGCGCGGAATGTTCACCAGGCGGGTGCCTGACTTCAGCACGTTGTCCTGGGTGACTTCGGCATCCACGTAGGCGTAGCCACCGATCATGCGCCACTCTGGCGTGAGGTTGCCGGCCACATTCAGATCAAAGCCACGGCTACGAACTTCACCCGCCGCAACGCTGAAGGTCGAGTCCACCGGGTCTGTCGTCAGAACGTTGCGTTTTTCGATCTGATACACCGCGGCATCCACGCTTAACTGACGATCAAGGGCCTGCCACTTGACGCCCACCTCGTAGGATTTGCCTTCTTCGGGTTTGAAACCGCCGCCCGTTCGACTGGCACCGCTGTTGGGTTTGAAGGACCGCGCCGTGTCGGCATAGATCGCCACGGTCGGGGTCAAATCGTAGATCAGCCCCAGGCGCGGAGTGACTGCGTTGTCACTGTTGGTCCAGCTCGGACCGTTGACGATGTAGTTGTCGTAATCCTGCTCGAAGCGTTCGAAACGCACGCCAGCCAAAGCTTTCAAACCCTCGGCCAGGGTCACCTGGTCTTGCACGAAAGCGGCATAGGTCTTGAGGTTTTCCTGATCATTGGTGGTGGTGCGAGTCAACGCCGGACGCGGCTGGCCGTAGACCGGATTGAAAATGTCGATGGGGTAGGCACTCACCGCCCCACTGGAGCGACGGATAATCGACTTGTAATCGTAATCCTCATACTCGATGCCCGTGAGCAACGTGTGGTCGAATCCACCGGTGGAAAAATGGCCGGTCAGATTCAACTGCACATCAAGGTCACGCCACTCCAGCTTGCGGTAGTTGAAGTTGCGCCCTAGCGTTCGGCCGTCGGCAGCGACACCGTTGGCTTCGATGGCATTGCCTTGCAAACTGCCGTCGAGATATTGCGTGCCACCGCCCAAGGTCCAGTTGTCGTTCAGGAAATGCTCGAAACGCAGTTGCGCCATGTTGTTGTCGTTGTGCAGTTTGCCGATATCCTTTTCACCGAAAAAAGTATCCCGCGACGCGACACCGATCTGATTGCGATAGCGGGTCACACCCCGATCGAGCGGCGCGTTGTTGCGCATGAAATCGCCTTCGAAGGTAATGCGGGTGGTGTCGTTGACCTGCCAACCTAGCACCGGCGCCACACCGTAACGCTCGTTTTCGACGTGATCACGGAAAGTGTCACCACCCTCGCCTATCACGTTGAGACGATAGGCCAGTCGCCCTTCATCATCCAGCGGTCCTGAGGCATCCAGCGTTCCGCGACGCATGCCCTGATCATTGAGCTGACTGCCCAGGGTCACAGTGCGCTCGGCCAGGGGTTGTTTGGACACCACGTTGAAGGTGCCGCCCGGGTCGCCACGGCCATAGAGCGTGGTGGCTGGCCCGCGCAGGACCTCCAGACGCTCGATGGTATTGGCATCGGGCATGTTCGGATAACCGCGGTTGATCGGGAAACCGTTGCGGTAGAACTCACCGGTGGTAAAGCCACGCACGGTGAAAGTGGTCAGGCCCTGGCCGCCGAAATTGTTCGCACGGCCCACGCCTCCGGCGTAATCGAGAGCGTCTTGCAGGCGGGTGGCGCCGAGGTCTTCCACGACATCCCGGGTGACCACGCTGATCGATTGTGGGGTTTCATGAATCGGAGTGTCTGTGCGCGTCGCACTGGCCGAACGGGTCGCCCGATACCCTTCGACCGGGCCTTGGGCCGGCTCTTCGAATGTGCCGTTGATGTCGATCGCTTGTAACTCTATTGACGCAGGATCAGTCGGTGCCTGGTCAGCCCAGGTGGTCTGGGAAATGGCTTGGATCACACACAGAGAAACGAGAGTTCGACGCATCGACATACAACCTTGAGAAGATGCCGGGCACTTCAGGAGCTCGGCGAGAATTGACAACGAATAATATCAATTCCCATTATCAGTCGATACTTTTTTATCTCGCCAAAGTAGTGCAAAAGTTGCGAAATCAACTCGTATGATCAACGTGGCCAGGTACATCAGTGATGCAATAGCCTCATAAAGCCTCTCATCGCATAGGCTTTGAAAGGCCGCAAAATCCTGAGTAATGAGCTCAAAAGTCCATCGCGATATAGCTTTATATCCTGACGCTGGCAAAGGTTGATTCGTTGCGAGCTTGGCCGAGCGCCGACGACGGGTCGGACAATGGAGACAGCCCCAGCGCTTGCGGCAGCGGTATCATTGCCACTTGTTGCGTGGTGTTGGAACCCACACGCTCGTCGCGTGGTGGAATGCCGTAGTACTCGCGGTAGCACTTGGAGAAGTGCGGCGTGGACACGAAGCCACACACCGACGCCACTTCGATGATCGACATGGGTGTTTGCTTGAGCAGTTGTCGGGCGCGAATCAGGCGCAGTTTCAAGTAATAGCGGGACGGTGAGCAGTGCAGATATTTCTGAAACAACCGCTCCAGCTGACGCCGCGACACGGAGACAAAAACTGCCAGCTCGTCGAGGTCGATCGGTTCTTCGAGGTTGGCGTCCATCAGCGCCACGATTTCCTGCAACTTCGGCTGGTTGGTGCCAAGCATGTGCTTGAGCGGAACACGCTGGTGATCCTGCTCATTACGGATGCGTTCGTAGACAAACATTTCCGAGATCGCCGCCGACAGTTCACGGCCGTGATCGCGGCTGATCAAGTGCAGCATCATGTCCAGCGGCGCGGTGCCACCGGAGCTGGTGAAACGGTTACGGTCCAGGGTGAACAGTCGCGTACTTATAACCACTCGCGGGAAGGCTTCCTGCATGGACGCCAGAAACTCCCAGTGAACACTGCAATCGTAACCATCCAGCAGACCGGCGCACGCCAGGGCCCAGCTGCCGGTGCACACCGCGCCCAGGCGCTTGGACTGACGCGCCTGACTTTGTAGCCACGATACATGCGCGCGGGTTACGGAGCGTTGAATACCGACACCGCCGCAGACAAAGATGGTGTCCATGGCAGGCGCGTTCTGCATCGAGGTGTCAGGGGTGATCTGCAAGCCGTCGCTGGCCAAGACCTTGTTTCCGTCGGCAGTGAGGGTCGTCCAGCGATACAGTTCGCGACCGGACAATTGGTTAGCCATGCGCAGAGGCTCCACCGCGGAAGCCAGAGAAATCAGTGTGAAATTGTCCAACAGCAAAAAGCCGATGGATTGAGGCGCACGGTTCTGGGGCTTCGCCCCGGAGTTGAACGTCGTCATTGCAGTAACTCCTCACACCAAGCAAGTATTGGCCTCAGACACAGGCTCTTTTTATTGCCCGTCCAAATACGCCGGGCTATTTGTAATTTCAAGTGCAAAAGTCACGCCGTAATTGAATAGACTTCCAATCAATTCAAAAAACGACACGACGGTGCCTCTATATGAAGGGTCGCAATGGCGCAGATCAAAAGCGAAAAGGGTCGATCTGGTAAGCCTGCTTATAAACTGCGAGCAATTAGGTAGCAGGTATGGGAAGGATGCCTGGCAATGACAACTTGCTTGTTACCGACAAGCACAGGTCGTTTTTCTGAATAACGTAACGCCACTCACAACTAAACTTCATAACGACGAAAAACCGGGAAACAGAGAAGCTTCCGGGTTTTATCGTTGACCGTTTGGAGTGATGAATTGATCACCCTGATTGTTCAGGATTTCAAAATTTTGATACTGGCGAATGTTGACTCATCACGTGCCTGATCCAGCAAACTCATCGGCCTTGCCAAGGGCAACGCCTGTGCAATCGATCTTGCTGTCACTTGCGGTTGCGTTAGCGTTTGCGCCGCCAAGCGCTCGTCGCTGGGTGGGATGCCGAAATACTCGCGATAGCACTTTGAGAAATGGGGGGTGGACACAAAGCCACACACCACCGACAACTCTACAATCGAAATCGGCGTTTGCTTGAGCAACTGACGCGCGCGGATCAGACGCAGCTTGAGGTAGTAGCGCGAGGGTGAGGAATGCAGGTACTTCTGGAATAACCGCTCCAGCTGTCGACGGGACAAACCAACATAATTCGCCAGTTCGTCGAGATCGATCGGCTCTTCCAGATTGGCCTCCATCAAGGCGACGATTTCCTGCAACTTCGGTTGGTTGGTACCGAGCATGTGCTTGAGGGGCACTCGTTGGTGATCCTGCTCGTTGCGGATTCGCTCGTAGACGAACATGTCGGAGATGGCCGCTGACAGTTCATGACCATGATCGCGACTGATCAGGTGCAGCATCATGTCCATTGGCGCGGTTCCGCCCGAGCTGGTGAAGCGGTCTCGGTCAAGGGTGAACAGACTGGAGCTGAGGTTCACTCGTGGAAAAGCTTCCTGCATGGCCGCCAGAAATTCCCAGTGCACGCTGCAGTCGAAGCCATCGAGCAAGCCTGCCTGAGCCAAGGCCCAACTACCTGTGCAAACACCCCCCATCCGCTTCGCGCGCCGCGCCTGGGCTCGCAACCAGGTAATGTGCTCACGGGTCACCGCGCTTTGAATGCCAATGCCACCGCAGACGATCACGGTATCAAGTATCGGTGCGTTATTGATCGCCCAATCCGGAGTGATCGGCATGCCATCGCTTGCCCACACCCGCTCGCCCCCCAAGCTGAAAGTGTGCCAACGGTACAGCTCTTGACCGGTCAACTGATTGGCCATTCGCAGAGGCTCTATGGCAGATGCCAAAGAGATCAAAGTGAATTGGTCCAGCAGCAAAAAGCCAATGGTTTGGGGAAGAGCGGCCTTGGAGGTGTCGTATGCCATCGAAGTTTTTTCTCGCAGTGAGCGGTAATGGCCCGTGGCGCCGGCGGTGTTAACCGCCCCGCCACTGCTGGCGCACTGATAAGATCGCAAGCAGGTTTACGCTGATATGGCTGCTATGCACTTTCCGCCGACACCGCACTTTGCGGTTGCCCATGCTGACGCGCGGTCACAAGGCCGAGAAAGGAAATCACCAGCGCCAGGCCGATGGTCGAAGAAACTTCCATACGGTGCTCGGGCGTCACCATCATCACCGCCAACGCTGCGCAGATGAAGGCGATGACCAACCAGGTAAGCCAAGGGAACAACCACATCTTGAAGCTCAGCTCGACGTTCTGCCGACGCAGAATCTTGCGCATGCGCAGTTGCGACACTGCGATAACCAGGTACACCAGCAAGGCAATGGCGCCGGAGCTGGCGAGCAGAAACTGGAACAGTCCGGCGGGCATGAAGTAGCTGAACAAGGTCACACCGGCACCCAGCACGGTGCTGGCGATCACCGCAGCCCTCGGCACGCCCGCCGACGACGTCACCTTCAGCGGCTTCGGTGCATCACCGCGCTTGCCCAGCGAAAACAACATGCGCGAGGCAATATAGATCGACGAGTTCATACAGCTGGCCACGGCAATCAACACCACCACATCTACCATGAACTTGGCGTGGGGAATGTTCATCAGTTCCAGCGCGCGCTGGTAAGAGCCCACCGACGCCAGCAATGGATCATTCCAGGGCACCACGGAAATGACCACGAAAATGGACAGCAGGTAGAACACCCCGATGCGCCAGATCACCGAGCGTGTGGCTTTGGCAATGTTCTGCGCAGGATTGCTGGATTCGGCCGCAGCGATGGTCACCGCTTCCGTACCGATGAAGCTGAACATGATGGTGATGAATGCCCCTACAACCGCTGACAAGCCGTTGGGCGCAAAACCGCCATGTTCCTCAATGAGTCGACTCAATCCGCTGGCTTCGCGCTCTGGAATCCACCCCATCAACACCGCAAAACCCAGGCCGATGAATCCAATGATCGCCACGACTTTGGCCATCGCAAACCAGAATTCGAACTCACCGTATTTGGACACACTGAACAGGTTGGTCACGACCAACAGAATGATCGACAGCAAGGCAAACAACCAGGCATCGATCTGCGGGAACCATTGATTCAATACATGCCCGGCCGCGAGCGCCTCGATCGGTATCACCAGCACCCAGAACCACCAATACAGCCAGCCGATGGTGAAGCCTGCCCAACGCCCGATTGCCTGGTCGGCGTAGGTAGAGAAAGATCCGGTGTCCGGGTTGGCAACCGCCATTTCACCCAGCATGCGCATGACCAGAACGACCAACAGGCCGGAAAACAGATAAGCCAGTAATACCGCCGGCCCCGCCGCAGCGATGGCATGTCCCGAGCCAACAAACAAACCTGCGCCGATAATCCCCGCGATAGAAAGCATTGTGACGTGACGCGGCTTGAAACCCTGCGCCAACTGACCATTCGAATCTTTGGAGTTCAGGCTATTCATTGTTTTTTTTGTTCTCTGGTGATCGACGTTAGGGCGTACTGACTGAGGGTCAGGCGATCATCATTTCTCCCTGTTGCCGCGTTTCGAACGCAGCGCACCTCAAACGCTCCCGAGTTTCTAAATCAGGCATCACAGCTGCACACGGCCATGAAGTGACGCGTCACCTTACGCGTCTTGTCTTGAAAGCCAGTAGCCCGAGTGCGCCACTGACGAGTCTGATTTCGACACGCGTTGCGCGTATCGCGTGTGGTGCATTAACCCAAAACCACTCAGCTTTCGTGGACTGAACGGTCTTGGGGCTGTCTTGCGACAACTCGTTCAGGGCTGTGCCTCTAGCTCACGGACACAAGGGCGCGCCGGGTTCGCGCTGACCGATGAGGGCAGCGAGGTTCTCTTCAGACTAAAACCTTTGTAACATCACACTTTCCATACTCCGTAATAAGGCTCAAACCAATTCGGCTAAAGATGCCGGATTGAAGCCCTTCAGATCCGCGTAATCGCCTTGTTCCACTTTGGCGACCCAATCCTTGTCACTCAGCAGAACACGCCCTACAGCGATCAGATCAAACTCTTCGCGCTCCATACGCTCGACGAGTCGATCCAGACTCGCAGGGGTTGATCCCTTGCCGGCGAATGCGTGAGTAACATCGTTATCCAGCCCGACCGAACCGACGCTAATGGTTGTGGCCCCTGTGACTTTCTTCGCCCAGCCCGCGCAGTTCAGCCCGTTCTCACCATCAATTTCGGGAAACTCAGGGTCCCAGAAGCGTCGCTGCGAGCAATGCAGAACATCAACACCCGCTTCGACCAACGGCAGCAGCCAGTCTTCCATTAATGCAGGGGTCTCGGCGAGGCGCACCCCAAAGTCCTGCGGCTTCCACTGGCTAACGCGCATGATGATAGGGAATTCGGGGCCGACCGCATGACGAACGGCAGACACGATCTCAGCGGCAAAGCGCGAGCGCTCTTTGATCGTCGGTCCGCCATAACGATCGGTGCGTTGATTGGTGCCGGCCCAGAAGAACTGATCGATCAAATAACCATGAGCCCCATGAATCTCAACGGTGTCGAAACCCAGGCGTTTGGCATCCGCGGCTGCCTTGGCAAAGGCAACAACTGTATCTGCAATATCCTCTTCGCTCATCGCCACACCGCGCGGGTCGTTTGGCGAATCGAGGCCAGATGGGCTTTCAACTGGCGCATCAGGCTCCCAGCCGCTGACGTCACGCACTGCACCGGTGTGCCAGAGTTGCGGCCCCATACGGCCACCCGCATTGTGGACAGAATCGATCACGTTCTTCCATCCGGCCAGCGCTGCTTCACCGTGGAAAAAAGGAATGCCGGAACCGTTACGTGAAGCGGGACGATCGATGACGGTCCCTTCTGACAAAATTAATCCGGCCCGACCTTCAGCGCGCCGCCGGTAGTATGTAGCGCTCCCTTCGCCGGGGATGCCCTCTGGCGAAAATTGCCTAGTCATCGGCGCCATGACAATCCGGTTTTTCAGCTCAAGCGACCCGATGGAAAAAGGACGGAATAAAATGCTGGTATCAAGGTTTGACATTGGATGGACTCCATTTGCTTTCGGAAGCCACATAAGTATATTTTGTAAACCAAATGTCAATTAGGCACCTAGAGTCGCCTAGGTATACATGAGGAAACTTCGATGCTGGAATTAAAGCCGCAATGTTTTTCGTCGGAGTGCCCAAGCCGGGCGCTGTTCGACCAAATCGCAGACAAGTGGTCAATGATGGTTCTGGCGGTGCTTGATGACGGACCGCATCGCTTTAATGCCATCAGACGCCGCCTGGAGGGCGTCACTCAGAAGGCACTGACACAGTGCCTGCGACGGCTGGAACGAAATGGTCTTGTCTCGCGCAAGGTCATTTCGTTCTCGCCTGTGGCAGTCCAGTATGAGATCACCCAACTGGGTCGAACATTGCAGCAGCCATTTCGCGAATTGCATAAATGGACGCTCGATAAATTGCCCGAGGTTGAAGCGGCCCGGTTGAAGTTTGACGAGGCGGCGCAGGTAAGCCCGACGGAATGATTTTGCTAACGCCAGAAAAAAATGCATTGGGCGGGTGACCAGACCTTCCCAATGCAAAACGACCTGATTAGATGTTCCTCGAATCGATTAACCCAGCGTGTTCAGGCACACCACCTTGGGTTGGGTCATTTCCTCATAGGCGAAGCGCACCCCTTCCCGGCCCAGGCTGCCGTACTTGGAGCCGCCAAACGGCATCGCGTCGAAGCGGTAGTCGGAGGAGTCGTTGATCATCACACCCCCGGCTTCGATTCTTCGTGCGGCGCTCATGGCCGTGGCCAGATCATTGGTGAAAATCCCCGCATGCAGGCTGTATTCGGGCTCGTTGGCCAATGCGATGGCCTCATCGAAGGTTTCGAAAGGCTGCAAAACCACCACCGGCGCGAAGACTTCGGTGCGCCACAGCCGACTGCAATGATCGACGTTTTCCAATACCGTAGCGGCGTAGCACGAGCCTTGGCGCCGATGGCCGCAGAGCAATGTCGCGCCCTCTTGCAACGCGTCGTTCACCACTTGCTCGGCATTCTGCGCGGCTTGCGGGGTAATCATCGGGCCGATATCAGTGTCGGCACGCATAGGGTCACCGTTCACAAGCGCCTTGGCCTGGCTGACGAAACGCTCACGGAACGCTTCATAAATCGGTGCCTGAATCAGCAGGCGCTGAGTACCTATGCAATTCTGCCCCGCAGCCCAAAAGGCTCCCGACAGGCAACTCTCGACGGCAGACTCAAGGTCGCAGTCGCCCATGACGATCACCGGCGCATTGCCGCCCAAGTCCATGGCAAGTTTCTTCAGGCCCGCGGTGCGTGCGATCTGCTCCCCGGTGACGAAGCCGCCCGTAAAGGAAATCATCCGCACCTCACGGGATGCGACTAAGGCCTTGCCCAGTTCCGCCCCCCCGGTGGCGACCGTGACCACCGATTCGGGCAACCCTGCCATGACCAGATACGACACCAATTTAATGGCCGACAACGGCGCCAGCTCAGACGGTTTGAGAATCACCGCGTTGCCGCCGGCAATGGCGGGACCGAGCTTGTGCGCCACCAGATTCAGCGGATCGTTGTACGGGGTAATCGCGACGATCAGGCCCAGGGGTTCGCGGGAAAACCAGCCCTGGCGCGACTCAGAACCCTCATAGGCGTCGAAAGGCACCACTTCCCCGGCATTACGCCTGGCCTCTTCGGCAGAAAGCTTGAGGGTGTTGACGCAGCGTTTGACTTCTTTTTCTGCCTGCTTGAGGGTCTTCCCGGCTTCGTCGACGATCAGCCGGGCAAACGCTTGGGCATCAAGCTCGATGTTCAATGCAGCCTGCTCGAGAATGCGTGCCCGACGATGACGCGGTAACCCGGCACACACCCGCGCACCGCTGCGCCCGGTCTCCAGCAGCTGCGGCACTTGCGACGCACAGACATCCGCGACGGTCCCGATGACGGTGCCGTCAAAGGGGTTAAAGACTTCGATTTGCGGCTCCACAACAGCCAGGGACAGACGTGATAGGTTCACAGGCTTTCTCCTAGTTGCGCGCAACAGACTGGTGGATGCTGATGATGTCCGACAGCAGCGCAAACGCTGTTTCCATGCGCCCTGCCCCCGGCCCCGAAACCGTCACCGCGCCGAGCAGATTGGTGGTAAACGACACGGCATTGGTGGCACCGGAAATACCGGCCAGCGGATGATCGTGTTTCAACAGACGCGGTTCGACACTGGCACTGATCGCCCCATCGGCATGACGCATGGCTGCGCCGATTAGCTTCCAGCGAGCCCCGTCCTGCCGGGCTTTTTCAATGTCGCCAAGGTCGAGTGAGGAAATACCGCTGCACCTGACATCGCTGACGTTCAGCTTGGCGTCCAGCAGTTCATTGGCCAGGATCACCACCTTGAGGCGCACGTCATGCCCCTCGACATCCGCCGTCGGATCGGCTTCGGCATACCCCAGGTCCTGTGCTTTGCTGACCGCTTCGGCAAACCCCAGGCCGCCTTCCATGCAGGTGAGAACGAAGTTGGACGTGCCGTTGAGAATCCCCTCGAAACCGACTATCGAACTGCCTGCCAACGACTGCTTGGCTAGGCGAATAACCGGCGTGCCACTCATCACCGAACCTTCGTATTCAAAGGCGACGTTATTGCGTCGGGCCAGTTCTTTCAGCTCGGCGCCGTGCAAGGCAATGGGTCCCTTGTTAGTGGTGACGACATGTTTGCCGCGTTCCAGCGCCCAACGGCAGAACGAGGTGGCCGGCTCGCCGTCTACCGGATTGGTGAAGGTGGCTTCGACAATGATGTCTGCGCCGCAGTCCTTGATCACCGCTTCGTTGAGGGCATCTGCTTCGCCACCCGGAAGCTGCGCCAATGCACCTTTGACTGCCGGCAGCTTGGCCAGCAACGCGGCGTCCAGCCCTTCGCGGCCAATCACCGAACCAAGAAACAGGTCGGTCACGCCAACGATTTTCAGAGTGAAACCCAATTCGGTTTTCCAGTTTTCGTTACGTTCGGCAATCAGCTGAGCCAATGCCCGGTTCACACCGCCGAAGCCGACAAGCGCCAGTTTGTATTCAGTCATTTTTTTATGCCCTTGATCCGGGTGATGGGTTGTTGGGTTCTAGGTTAGGGGCGCGGCCAGGGCAGTGAAATAGGCCAATTTGCTCTATTTTGTGGGCGTTTTGACCAGCACCCGGGCAAAACGCCAGGCATAAAAAAAGCCAACACAGGTTGGCTTTTTTCAGAACGATAAAGGGGTTAGACGACGGACGACAGCACGAATGAGGTCACGGTGTTTTCCACCCCGGGCAACGCAGAGATTTCATTCCAGACCTTATGCACCCGCTCCGGACTGGCAGCGCCGACCCGCAGCATCAGATCGAACTCGCCACTCATCACATCGCACTGAATGACTTCCGGTATTGCCCGCAGGGCCTGCAGCACTTCCGCGCCGCGCATGCGGTCGTAGCGGTAGACGAAAATCACCGCATTGATGTTCGAAGAAGCTTGTCGCCCCTCCCCCGTGCGTACCGTATAACCCTGTATCGCCCCGTCGCGCTCAAGCCGTTCAATGCGCTGGCGCACGGCATTGCGCGACAGGTTGACCTTCGTCGCCAGCTCGGCGTGGGCAGCCCGGCCATTGAGCCGCAGTTCCGCGATGATGCGTTCATCGAGAGGGTCCAGAATTCGCTTCACTTGGCCTCCTGTTGCCGCGCCTTCACAGCGCGCCGAGCAGCTGATGGATGGTGTCGAGGTCGTCCGGCTTAATCCGGTAAAGCTGCGCCGGCCCTTGCTTCGCGACTGGGCTGTGTTGCGCCGGCGTGCTGATCCCCAGCTCGCCGAGCAGTACCGCCGATTTGGCCGGCGAGATTTCCCCCAGGGTAACCATCGGCGCCACCAGGCTTCGGCGATACAACCTGGCCGCGAGGACACCGGTGGCGGTATGCGGGTCGATGACGTAACCGGTGTCGCGATACAGCGAGGTGATTTCCTTCAGCGTCTCCTCATCACTGACCGCGTAAGAGTCGATGATCATCCGCGCCTGCAACCAGAACTCGTTGGCGATGCTCATCTCGCCGCTGGATTCGAATGCTGCCATCAGCGCGCTCACAGCCTGATCGTCATGCCCGTAGAGCTCCCAGAGAAAACGTTCCAGGTTAGAAAAGATCGACAGGTCCATGGCCGGCGACAAGGTCTTGTTGGCTCGCAACCGGGAGTAGTGGTTCTTCAGAAACAACTGATGCAACGCGTCATTCTGATTGGTCGCAACGATCATCTGGGTGATCGGCAAGCCCATTTTCTGCGCGATGTAACCGGCATAGACCTCGGCAAAACTCGCGGCTGGCACGCTGAAACCGATCGGACGCTGCCCCCCTCCCAGTTGCAGCACGGCGTGGAAATAAAACACCAGTTGCGCCAACACACTGACCCAGTTGCTGGAGTTGAAACTGATCGCCTCATGTTGAGTGCACGGCCACTGCCGGAACAGCCGAGTGACGATGGTCTGGCACTCGTCGAAGCTGCCATTCACTGCGAACTGGTGAACCTTGGGATGCGCCACCGCTTGCAGGTGCTGGAGTTGGTCTTGCGGTACACCTGCCTCCGGGTAAAACACCACCACGACTGTTTCGTCGCAGTGTTTGAATGCCTCGATGGCCGCCAGCCCGGTATCGCCGTTGGTGGCACCGATCACTATCCCGCGACGCCCGCGTTTGTGCAGAAAGTATTGCACCAGCCGAGCCTGCAACTGAGCGGCAAAATCCTTCGAAGAGCGGGTCGGCCCATGGAACAGCTCCAACACCCATTCGTTGCGATCTACCTGATGCAAAGGTGCCAGGGACCGATGGCTGAATTGGCTGCCAGCTTCCTTGAGCAAGCATTTGAGGTCCGCCTCGGGGATCGTCTCGCCAACAAACGGACTCATCACTCGATAGGCCAGTTCGTCATAGGGCAACGTCGACCAGTTGGCGATGTCCTGCGGTTCGAACAGTGGCAATTCGAGCGGCACGAACAACCCACCGTCCTCGGCAATCCCTGACAACACGACCCTTTCGAAATCGACCTGAACGGCCGAATTTCGGGTACTTACATAGCGCATGGTTGGCTCCCGGCCATTCATTTGAAACGATGTGCCTGCTCGACCAGCCAGGTGGAAAACATGACCGCGTCGGGGTGCTGGTCGGCCCCGGAACCGCGTACGAGGTAAAACGACTCGCTGGCTTCGATGCGCTGGTCGAAGGGCTCGATCAGTCGCCCGTCCTGAAGCATTTCATCAACCATCGAGGACCGGGCCAGGGCAATCCCCTGTCCCAACTCAGCCATGCGCAAGGTGGAAATCAGTGTGTCGAACTGCATGCCGGTCGACGAATCGACGGTATCCGCACCGACCATGTTCAACCAGTAACCCCAACCCTCTTCATAACCCAGGACATGCAACAACGGATGGTGCGCCACGTCCGCCGGCACCGTCAGCGGCGAACTCGCCATCAGGGCTGGCGAGCAGACCGGAAACAAGGTGTCCCAAGTCAGGCGCTGCGACACCAGGCCGGGCCATTGACCATGGCCCCAGCGAATTTCCATGTCGTCCTCACCATCCAGTTCCTTGACCCAGATGTTGCTGATGTAGCGGATGTCGACCTGTGGATGGGCCTGGCGAAAGCCCACCAGCTTGGGCGCCAGCCAATGCACGAAAAACGCCAGACTGCCGCGCACCTTGATCGGCCGGCGTTTGTGCTGGCCAAAAATTTCGTTGGTCCCCACCGCCAGTCGAGTGATCGCATCCTGCACAACCGGCAGATAGGCCTGTCCTTCCTCGGTCAGCCCCAAGCCACGGGGCAAGCGCTTGAACAGCGCCACCCCCAGATGGCTTTCCAATTGGCGGATCTGCTGGCTTACCGCACCCTGGGTCAAAAACAGTTCTTCGGCGGCGTGGGTGAAGTTCAGGCAACGGGCGGACACCTCGAATGCCCGCAACCAGTTCAATGGGGGTAACGTCTTTTGCTTCATGGTCTGAACCTCAATGACGCCCCCTCCACCGAGCACGCTTGCCCACCCCGTCGACAGTGCCTAGTACGCATCGGAAGGTTGTGCCAAGGGGGTAACCGACAAGCGTCGCTCGCGGCTTTTGCGGGTAATGTAATACACGAAATAGCACCAGGCGATGAATGGCAAACCGAAGTACAGAGCTACCCGCTGTTCAGGGTCGAAAGCAATCCCGACACACGCCAGGCTGCAGCAGACCAGCGCCCCCAGTGGCACCCACGGATAACCCCGGACGCGGAACTTAAGATCGCGGACATCGCCTCCATTGGCGACATAGTGACGGCGAAAGGCAATCTGGCTCGCGGCAATGCTCATCCACACCACCACCACCGCCAACCCGGAGATCGACACCAGTGCCAGATAGATGGTATCGGCGGCAAATACGCTACTGAGCAACGATGCGGCGCCACCGGCCATGCTGACGATAATGGCGTTGAGTGGTGTGCCCATGCGGGTCAGGGCCGAGAACTGCTTGGGCAGGTGACCTTGGTCACTCAGGGTCCAGAGCATCCGCGAAGCAGCGTACAAACCGGAGTTGGCAGCCGACAACAAAGCACTGATGATCACGAAGTTCATGATGTCTGCGGAGTACGGAATCCCGATGTAGGTGAACACGGTGACGAATGGACTCTCTACGAGACCGGCCTGTTCACGGGGTAACAAAGTCGCCAGGACAAAAATGGTCCCCACGAAAAAGATTGCCAGGCGTAGCACTGTAGTGCGAATGGCACGCGGCACATTACGCTGGGGGTCCTTGGTTTCACCCGCGGCGATGCCGATCAGTTCAGTGCCGGAGAACGCAAAGGAAACCGCCAGTAACGTCATGGCAATCGGCATGAAACCGGTAGGGAAAAGCCCCTCGCGAGTGAAGTTGCTCAGCCCGATACTGTGAGCCTGATCGATATGCAGCAGGCCGAGAATCGCGCCACCACCGATTAGCAGAAACACCACCACGGTCACTACTTTGACCAGTGATAACCAGAATTCGGTCTCAGCGAACAAGCGCACCGATATCACGTTGGTCAGAAACACCAAGCCTGCGAACAGCGCACTCCAAATCCATACCGGTGTATCCGGAAACCAACGCGCCATCAAAATACCGGCGGCGGTAAATTCAGAGCCGATTGCCACAGTCCAGGTCAGCCAATACAACCACGCCACGGTGTAGCCGGTGCCGGGTCCGAGAAAACGCGTAGCGTAGGTGCTGAACGAACCCGTTTCCGGCATCTGCACCGCCAATTCGCCCAAGCACATCATGACCATGTAAACCATGAGTGCGCCGATGATGTAAGCGATGACCGCACCCAACGGACCGGCCTGGTTAACGGTGTACCCGGACGTGAGAAACAGCCCGGTACCAATGACGCCACCCAATGCCAACATGACAATATGGCGCGTCTGCATTTCCTGTTTAAAACCGGTATGTGTGTTGAGTTGTTCTTCTTTTATGGACATGGTTGCTCTCATGAAAGTTGTTAGGGCGCGCATTAACGTCTGCGATGAGTTACGGGGCAGAGTCAAAACAGGTCGCCACTAGTTTTATTATTATTTCCACTTCATGAACGCCTCACTAACGGCCTTGTCGTGAGGTACCAACGTTAAAACTTCAGCTTGCTGCCTCGATGCACGTTTTGTTGTTTGAGTGCTGTGTGTTTGCCTGTGCCAGCTCATCGCGCGAACACCTGACAAAAGCGAACGCCTGCTTCAAATCGTCGAGCAGATCGTCAGTGTCTTCAATGCCGACCGAGACCCGCACCAGTCCTTCGGAGATACCCAGAGCCAGTCGTTCCTCCAGCGTGTTCTCGACATGGCTGGTGGTCCGGGCCGGGCCGTAAATGGTTTCCACTGCACCGAGATTGCCCGCGCAGTGGGCGAATCGCAGACGTGGCAAGAGCACCTTGACCGTGTCCATCCCACCGGCCAGAACAAAACTGACGATGGCGCCGAAGCCGGACATTTGCGTGCACGCCACAGCGTGGTTCGGATGACCGGGCAAGCCGGGATAATTGACCGACTCCACCAACGGTTCGGTGCAGAGGAACTCCGCCAGAGCACAGGCACTGCGTTGCTGTTGACGCATGCGCAGCACCAGCGTTTTCATACCCCGGATGATCATGTAGGCCGAGAACGGGTCGAGTGTCGCACCGTTGATTTCCCGATAATGACGAACCTTGGCCATCAAGGATTCGCTGCCGCACACCAGGCCGCCAAGCACGTCGCCATGACCGCTGAGGAACTTGGTCGCGCTGTGGATGACCACGTCCACCCCTAACGCCAAGGGGTTCTGATTCAGCGGCGTGGCAAAGGTGTTGTCCGCCACCACCACGGCACCGACGCGCTTGGCCGCAGCCACCAAACGCTGGATATCGAGTATTTTCAGGGTCGGGTTAGTCGGCGTTTCCAGGTACACCAACTGGCAGCCTTTGGCAATTTCACGCTCGATCTCCTCGTGATCGAACGTCTCGCACAAGGTCACCTCAACGCCCGTGCGCGGCAGGAATTCTTCGAAAATCTTGTTGGTGCCACCGTAGCTGTCCTTGGTCGACACCACACGATCGCCATTGGCCAGGAAGGTGAAAAGTACACTGCTGATCGCCGCCATTCCGCTGCTGAAGGCCACGGCGGACTCGGCGATTTCCAACTCGCGAATTTTTGCTTCGAGGGTCTCGACCGTCGGGTTGCTCATGCGGCTGTAGATAAAGCCCGGCGTCTTGCCCAACGCAACGTCGTACCAGACGTCGATGTCGTCATAACCGTAAGCGGCGCTGACCACGATCGGTGTTTGAGTGGCGTTGTAGGGGTGCCTGACTTGCTCCCCACCCCAGACCGCTCGGGTCCCCGCTCCGGCGTTATCCAGCCCTGCTTTGTCAGGTTTGTTGTTCATTAAGACTACTCGCACTGAGGGTGGTGAGTGTTTAGTCATTCACCAGATCTGGCGACCAATATATTGAAAAGCGGTAAGCCCGAGAAACGATGTTATCGGTGCCAAAGGGCTGCTTTTTTTAATGGCTGAACGTATTAAGCGATGGCGAAGAATTTTTTCAGGGCCTGTTTTTTCGGTCTTTGTCGACCGCGACCCGCGGCATGCGCCACATCACCCACAACTGTCGATCACGTGTTGGACGGTGATTGCGGAGTATCGGGATTAAGTTGCTGACGCCTGAATTGCCCGGGTGGCTGGCCATGTATCTGGCGAAAGCGTCGGGAGAAATAAGCCTCGTCAGCGAAACCGCACAACCTCGCCACCTCCCCCACCGGTCGTGTCCCATTGAGCAAATAATTGCGTGCCGCGTGCATCCTGCGTTCGAGCACCAGCTCAGTGAAAGTCTTGCCGATTTCCTTGCGCAACCAGTGCGTCAGATACGTCGGTGACAGGTAGGTCGCAGCAGCCACCTTGATCAGGTTGAGATCGGGGTCGGCAATATTCTTGCGCAAGTATTCGGACATCCTGCTCAGCGCGTCGCGCCGGCTTACTTCGGCGGCATTCTCTTCGGCCAATCGTTTGAGCGGCTCGGCATACAAGGCACACACGCTCCCCACCAGTTGCAGCAACAACCCCTTGAGCATCTCGCGAGTGCCAAATTGACGGTTCTCATCCAGGACTCGCATCTGTTCGATCAGGGCACAGACTTTGCTGAAATCTTCATCGGCCAGAATGAAATCCAGATGCTCCTGAAAGCGAAACGGCGACAACTCCGGCGCCAGCAGAATCGAGACCTCCTCCAGATCCATCGGGTCGCACTGCAAATGTGGCAGCAGGAAGGTCTGGGAAAAATTGATCACCATGAAATTGCTGTCTTCCGGATGCGGAATCACGTGCACGCGATGCGGCAGGATGAAGGCCAGCGTATTGCGCGGAAACGGGCGTTCGACATTGCCAATGTGCTGCACGGTATCACCACCGAGGTTGACCTGGATCTGGAAATACTCATGGCGATGCGGGCTGGTTTCGGCGCGCCTGCCCTTTTTGTCGCGGATGTAAAAGTCCGTCAATTCGCTGCGTTGCTGCATGACGTAAGTGGGTACTCGACTCGGTGACGACATCGCCTGAGGATCCTCGACAGGTACATGGGCAGGTTGTCGTCGCGCCGCGATGCAGGCGGCGACCGCGGTGATTGTGAAGGCAGACACCGCTGGCTTCAACATGTCATAGGATGACAATGAAATACAGAGAACTAATTTTATCCATGTGTGTTGTGTCGTCTGTCCAAAAAACAACGCGCACACAAAAATAATTAAGCGATTAAAAACAATAACTTATGAACAATATGAGGCAGAACCAAGGAAATGAGCTGATTTTATTTTTCTTGGACACCTGCATTATTCGCCTTTTTCAGGAGAAAAAACGATCTAACGCCTCCGTTGATTTTGAGCAGTTGTACGACCACTGTGACAATCAATGCAGCCCGACCCTTCCAAAAACAATCAAAAGGTGCGCTCGTGATGA
Organism: Pseudomonas sp. BF-R-26; assembly: GCF_019947395.1. Classification (NCBI taxonomy): domain Bacteria; kingdom Pseudomonadati; phylum Pseudomonadota; class Gammaproteobacteria; order Pseudomonadales; family Pseudomonadaceae; genus Pseudomonas; species Pseudomonas sp. BF-R-26. The sequence goes on from NZ_JAGYGK010000007.1 coordinate 347,932, forward strand.
ACCTGTTTTTTTCCCTCGCCAACCCTCCCCCGATCCAGCCAGTCCGAAGGCGTATCTGAGCGCCTGACAGCGGCTGTCCGCGCCTCTCATTCAAGTAGCGATTGCTCTGCCCCGGGACTGGGGGCATCGGCTTCGGCTGCGCGCCAACATCTCGATTCTTCTAACAATAAAGAGGTCTACTCATGTCGAACTCGCAAACCTCCCCGTCCACCGCGCCGTCGGTGAGTGCCGGCATCCAGGACGCTCTGCTGCCTCAGCGACTGCCGACGCGTCGGCGCTGGTTCATGCTGTCGTTGTTGCTGATTGCGACCATCATCAACTACATCGACCGCGTAAACATCTCGATTGCCGCACCGTTCATGGCCAAGGATCTGGGCCTGGACAAGATCGAAATGGGCCTGATTTTTTCCGCGTTTGCCTGGACCTACGCACTCGCCTTGGTCCCCGCCGGATTCATCGCCGATCGCTTCGGTTCCCGGTTCACTTACGGGGTGTCGCTGATCAGTTGGTCGACAGTCACCGTGTGCCAGGGCTTTGCCACTGGGTTCGCTTCGCTGTTCGGTCTGCGTCTGGCCGTCGGCGCCATGGAGGCTCCAGCGTTTCCGGCCAACAGCCGAGCGGTCACGGTGTGGTTCCCGGCCCGCGAACGGGGCCTGGCCAGCAGCATTTACGTGTGCGGCCAATATCTGGGCACGGCACTGTTTACCGGCGTGTTGTTATGGCTGGCCACGACCTATGACTGGCGCCATGTGTTCTACAGCACCGGGATACTCGGCATTGTGTTCGGTGTGATCTGGCTCTACGTGTACCGCGATCCGCTGAGCTGCAAGAACGTCAGCCAGGAAGAACTGAAGTACATCGAAGCCGGGGGTGGACTGGTCAAGAGCAGTCAGGAGCGCACCCGGTTCAACTGGCGGCAGATCGCCGAGCTGTTCAGCTATCGGCAGATCTGGGCGATTTGCATCGGCAAGTTCGCCAGCACCTCGGCGTTGTACTTCTTCCTGACCTGGTTCCCGACGTACCTGATCGAAGAACGCAAGCTGACCATGATCAAGGCCGGGATCTTCGCCGTGCTGCCGTTCGTGGGTGCAACGGTCGGCATTCTGCTGGCCGGCATCGTCTCCGACCTGCTGATACGCCGTGGTTACTCAATGTCCTTCGCTCGCAAGTTGCCATTGGTGGTCGGATCGATGCTGGGTATGTCGATCGTGCTGGTGAATTTCACCGACTCGAACGTGATTTGCATTGCCGTGTTGACCATCGCTTTTTTCGCCCAGGGAATCGCTTCGTCGTCGTGGGCGGCCGTATCGGAAGTCGCGCCCAAGGAACTGATCGGCCTGACCGGCGGGGTCACCAGCCTGGCCGCCAACATCGGCGGGATCGTCACCCCGATTGTGATTGGCGGCATCGTCCACGCGACAGGTTCGTTTGCCTACGCCTTCTGGTTCATCGGCGGCGTGGCGCTAGTCGGTACCTTGTCCTATTCGTTGCTGCTCGGTCGCTTGTATCGCATCGAACTCAAGGCGCGCTGAGCCAAGACACCGTTTTTCTCCAACACGAGGCGGCATTCGTCCAACTTCGCAAAAGATTGCCGCCGTACGCTGACGCTTCTAACAGGACGACTACAAAAATGACGATGACCGAGTACGTGTTTACCCCGGATCTGCCCGTGACCTTGCCGGTTGCCGGCAGCCAGCAGCGCTTTCCCGTTGGCCGGGTATTTTGCGTCGGCCGTAACTACCCCTGGCCAGATACCCAAGGCCAGTCCCGCCAGCCGCCAGTGTTCTTTATGAAACCGGCGAGCAACGTGGTGGATGCGACGGGGGAAGTGACTTTCCCGCCGTTGACCGAAGAGTTTGTCCACGAAATCGAATTGGTCGTGGCCATCGGTGAAGGTGGCGCCAATATTCCGGAGAGTCAGGCGCTGGCCTATGTCTGGGGCTATGCCGTCGGTCTTGATCTGACCCGTCGGGATGTCCAGCGTGCGGCCAAAAGCAATGGTTTGCCGTGGGAAGGTGCCAAGGTGTTCGACGGTGCCGCGCCGATGACCGCCATCGTACCGGTGACTCGAGCGGGACACCCGGACGGCGATTTGTGGCTGAACGTCAACGGCGAAGAGCGCCAGCGCGACAGCCTCGACAGCCAGATCTGGTCGGTCAGTGAAATCATCAGCCGCATCTCGCAGTCGGTAGCGCTCCGGGCCGGTGACCTGATCATGACCGGCAGCCCGGCAGGCGTCGATGTGCTGCAACCGGGCGACATCATCAACGCCGGGATCGACGGCATCGGCCAACTGGAAATGCGCGTCGGTCAGCGACCTTGAACCGGCACACGCCCTCGTGAATTGAAAAAAGAGATAACAACATGAACAGTCCTCTGAAAGTGGCCCTGGTCACCGGCGCCGGTAGCGGAATCGGCCGCGCTGTGGCCCTGGGCCTGATGGCCGACGGATTCACCCTGGTGTTGGCCGGACGCCGGCCGGAGCCGTTGCAGGCCTTGGTCGAATGGGCGGTCAGCGAGGGACACGAAGCCTTGGCGGTGCCCACTGATGTGCGCGACCCGGCCAGTGTCGATGCGCTGTTTGCCACCATCACGGAGGTATACGGACGCCTCGACGTGGTGTTCAACAACGCCGGGGTCAACGCCCCTGCCGTGCCACTCGATGAGCTGACGTTCGAGCAGTGGCGAAACGTGATCGACACCAACCTCAACGGCGTTTTCCTCTGCGCCCGTGGAGCTTTCGGACTGATGCGCCGGCAACAGCCACAGGGCGGACGCATCATCAATAACGGCTCGATCTCGGCCCATACCCCACGACCGTTCAGCAGCGCCTACACCGCCAGTAAACACGCGGTACTGGGACTGACCAAATCCCTGGCCCTGGACGGGCGCGAATTCAACATCGTCTGCAGCCAGATCGACATCGGCAACGCCTTGACCGACATGTCGGTGCGCATGACCAAAGGCGTTCGCCAGGCCAACGGCACCATCGCCGTGGAGCCGATGGTGGACGTCAAGCATGTGGCCGATGCCGTGCGCTACATCGCCGGCCTGCCGCTGGAGGCGAACGTCCTGAACATGACCGTCATGGCCAGTGCCATGCCGTTTGCCGGTCGCGGTTAAACCGGCCTTTTATTCCGTTACGCGAGGTTTACATGAAGCCAGAAGTCTTGCAGCTCAGCCCGATCCTGATCCCTGAAATCAACGCGCGGCTCGATGAGCTGTTCACCATCAGACGTTACTTCCAGCAGGCCGACAAGCAGGCTTATTTGCAGGCACACGGCGCGAACATTCGCGGGGTGATCACCGGCGGGCATACCGGCATCAGCCAGGCGCTGATGGCGCAATTACCCAAACTGGAAGTGGTGGCAGTCAATGGCGTCGGTACCGATGCGGTGGACCTGGCTTACGCCCGGGATCGCGGGATCCGCGTGACCGCGACTATCGGCGCGCTGACAGAGGATGTCGCCGACCTGGCCATCGGATTATTGATTGCCGTGTGCCGGGGTCTGTGCACCAGTGATCGTTACGTGCGTTCGGGCCAATGGCCCCATAGTCCGACACCGTTGGCACCGTTGCCGTTGGCGCGTCAGGTGTCGGGCATGCGCATCGGGATCGTCGGCATGGGCCGGGTCGGCCGTGCAGTGGCAACTCGAGCCGCAGCGTTCGGCTGCCCGATCAGCTACACCGATCTGCAACCAATGAGCGACGTGAACCACACCTTCATCGCCGACTTGAACCAACTGGCCCGCGACAGTGATGCACTGATTCTCGCGGCCGCCGCCGACAAGGCTGAAGCCATCATCAATGCCGAGGTGCTGCAGGCGCTGGGCAAGGACGGGTATCTGATCAACGTGGCGCGGGGCAAGCTGGTCAACGAGGTCGATCTGGTGGCGGCGCTTGCCGCTGGTGAGATCGCGGGTGCGGCGCTGGATGTGTTTGTCGATGAACCGAACGTCCCCGAGACACTGTTCGGCAACGAGAACGTGGTGCTGCAGCCCCATCGCGCGAGTGCGACGCTGCAGACCCGCACGCGAATGGGAGAGATGGTGGTGGCGAGCCTGGTGGACAGTTTCGCCGGGAGAATACCGCAGGGGTCTGTGACTGACTGAACGTTGGCCGCCGAGGAGACGTTGCGTCCCCTTGGCGGCCCGGTGTCAGGCAAACAGATCGACGCCCAACTGGAAGGCGACCCACAGTGCGAGGCCTGTAGCAAAGGGCGGAGTGATCTTCGGGCGGAAAAAGGCGCGACGCATGGAGGTCGGGAGTTGGCTCATTCCGACCTCCATGGTTTGGCGGTCATCCATAAAACGTAGCGCAGTTTGCCTGTCGTTGACGTGATCAAAGGAATCGCCGATCAGACAAATCTGCTGGCACTGAATGCCGCCATCGAAGCCCTGTCATGCCTTCGTCACACCCACCAAGCACAATGCGGTCAGCCAAAAGGATTTGGCCCCATCGACAGTGAGCCCGGCTACGTGCAGGTTTTTTTCGTTCCAGCGACATGCTTTTCACGAAGTGCTCACAGAACGAAGCGCAGATTGAACGGACAAAAGGATTTGACCCCATACAGAGAGCCCGCCATCCGCGGGCTTTTTGTTGTCAGACATTCCCGCTGCTAAGCTCCCCACTCTCTCGAGTGGAGTCGAAGCTATGCCCTCCCCCGAATACTCCCTCCGATGTTCTTGAACGCCTGCATCACAACCAACTAGCCCTAGAGGCTGCGCTGTTGGAACTGACCTTATTGGTTGAGAGCCAAGACGTCCCGCCTGCAACACCCTTTTTTAGACTCTGTGCACATGCAGTCCAGAGGCTGCACGCGCTGTTCGGCATTAGTGGGGCTGGATCTGAGTGTTTTCGGGGGGAGGCGCAGCAAAAATCAAAGAAGGACTTTTCTTTGGACGAAAAAAAATGGACCTCTTTTCAGAGATCCATTTTTTAATGCTTGGAGCGGGAAACGAGACTCGCATCTAGCGTCCGACCCATTGAAATATAAGGGGTTTCTTTTCTTGCCGAAGCAGGAATGGACTTGATTCTGGACTTGTTTTCAGAGGGTATCAAGAGCACAAAACGAACAACTCCAAGCCACGCTATTGGCTTCTACCCATAGCCAATCGGACAACCGATCATCAAGTTGGTGGCCCAATTGTTCAGGATCAACAGGAGCCGCGCCCTCCCGAAAAAACGACCCGACCTCCCCACTCACCTGCCAACTCAAGTCTAAACGTTCCGATAGAGCTCCAGCAGAACCTCCAGCGGGTGCCTCAAGGCTTTGTTAGAAAGGCGTTTAACTTGGCTGCGACACGAGTAGCCGGTACAAAGTGCCTCGCCTGGCATGTCCTCAGCAAGCTTACGCTTCCATGACTGGCCGAAAATAACCCGTGAGGTCTCCTGATTGCGTGATTCGTGACCATAGGTGCCGGACATCCCACAGCATCCCGTTGCTTCAACAATCAGCTCTAGATTCATACGCCGGAAAACTTCAACCCATTGCTTGCTGCTCGCAGGCACATTGGTCTTCTCAGTACAGTGAGCCAGTAATCGAAATGTTCCAGACACCTTGCTAGCAGGACCTTCGGTCACGCAACCCAGCAGCCACTCCTGAGGCAACTCGACCGTGGGAACCTTCGTCAACCCCGGCACCCTTGAATACTCCTGGCGGTATACCAGTGTCATCGCGGGATCCAGGCCGACCAGACGTACACCCGAGTCACTCAAGGCCTGAAGCTGACCGGCATTTCGCACAGCTGCTTTGTTGAATGCCGCAAGAAATCCCTGCACATGAAGCGGCTTACCGTTGGGGCTGTACGGTGCGACAAAGACTTTAAACCCGATGCGTGATGCCAGTTCGATAAACGATGCCAGCAAGGGGGTCTCAAAATACCGGGTGAAAGCGTCTTGCACGACTATCACGCTTTTACAGGCCTGAGCAGGACTCAGCATTGCCAATCGTTCGGGGTTGCCGGTTCGACATTCCAGCGATTCAGAACAACCTGTAAGTCGAAACGACTGAGCAACGGGCTGTCGACCATTCCCGCTTTTTCAATCAACCAGCGCTTCACAAGCGGCGCCGCCATCAGCTTGTTGTACAGACCGGGAACCTTGGCGAAGTAAGGAATGCTGAACTCCAGCGAACCAATCAGATAGTCACGTAAAGGCCGAAGATAACGGCCATGGTAAAGCTCCAGAAACCGTGAGCGAAATTCAGGAACATTGACCTTGATCGGGCACTGGCCCGCGCATGATTTGCAGGCGAGGCAACCGGCCATGGCTTCATACACTTCGTGGGAGAAGTCTGCGCTACCTTGACGTTGTGCCCGACTGTTGCGCCAGCGCTGCGGTAGACCTCTGAGAAAGCGTGGGTGTCGCACTGATGTTGAAAGGACGTCAACACCTGCATTCCCTTGCAGACGCAACCATTCACGTATCAACGACGCTCGCCCCTTCGGCGAGTGCTGCCGCTGCCACGTGGCTTTCCATGAAGGGCACATTGCATCGTTCGGGTCGTAGTTGTAGCAAGCGCCGTTACCGTTGCAATGCACCGCAGATTCGTAGCTGTTCCAGACACGCTCATCGATCTGGCGGTCAAAATCGCCACGCATGACAGCCTCATCGATTTTGATCAATGACTCGGTGCTGTCCAGCGGCGTGGCAATTTTTCCGGGGTTGAATTGGTTGTAGGGATCGAAGGCAGACTTTACCGCTTGCAAGGATGGATACAGCTCACCGAAAAATGCCGGGGCATACTCAGAGCGAATGCCTTTTCCATGCTCTCCCCAAAGTAAGCCACCATAGCGTTGCGTCAGCGCTGCCACGCCATCGGAAATAGGCCGAACCAATGCGGCCTGCTTAGGATCCTTCATATTCAGTGCGGGGCGCACATGCAATACACCGGCATCGACATGCCCGAACATTCCATATTGCAAACCAAAACTGTCCAGCAATGCACGAAACTCGGCGATGTAATCCGCAAGGTTTTCAGGCGGGACTGCCGTGTCCTCAACAAAAGGCTGAGGCCGAATCTCGCCCTGTACGTTGCCCAGCAAGCCGACCGAGCGTTTGCGCATCGCATAGACTTGCTTTACGGCCTCTTCACCCTGCGCCAAGGTGTGACCGAGACGCTCTACGGTTTGATCCGTATGCAAATGCTCAATGAACACTGCCACCCGGCCTTCGACTTCCGATATGTCGTCTCCACTGAATTCGACCAGGTTAATGCCTAATGTCGGACGATCAGGATCTCCTGGGAAATATTCAGCGACGCTGTGCCAGACAATGTCTTTCATTGCCAGCATCAGCACTTTCGAATCGACTGTCTCAATCGACAACGGTTTATGCTCGATCAGCGAGCGAGCATCACGCAATGCATCCATGAAACTTGCATAGCGCACATTCACCAACACCGAGTATTCGGGAATGGGTAAAACGTTCAACAACGCCTCGACCACAAAGCCCAATGAGCCTTCGGCACCACACATCACATTGTTGAGGTTGAAACGCCCGTCTTCGCCACGGATATGTGCAAGGTCGTATCCGGTGAGACAGCGATTGAGTTTAGGAAACCGGGCCTCAATCAGATCGGCCTTGTCGGCGTGAATATCTCGCACGACTCGGTGAATCTCTCCAATCCGGTCATCCCGGGCACATTCACCTTCCAGTTCATCCTCATCCAAAGGCCGAGAGTGAAGATGTTCACCGCCAAGCAGAATACTGTGCAGTTCAAGCACATGATCCCGGGTCTTGCCATAGGTGCAGCTGCCTTGTCCACTTGCATCGGTGTTGACCATTCCGCCGATAGTTGCCCGATTGGAAGTGGACAGCTCTGGAGCGAAGAACAGTCCATGAGGCTTGAGCGCAGCATTGAGCTGGTCTTTGACAACGCCGGCCTGAACCCGTACCCGCCTGCTCACTGGGTCGATTTCCAGAATCTTGTTCATGTGCCGCGAAAGATCAACCACGATCCCATCGGTCAGGGACTGCCCATTAGTGCCCGTGCCTCCGCCTCTCGCCGTGAGTTTTATTCCGCGAAAAGCAGGTGCAGCCAAAAGCCGTGCCACACACGCCACGTCGTCTTGATCCAAAGGAAAAATGACGGCTTGCGGCAAGCGCTGATAAATCGAATTATCCGTCGCCAAGACTGTGCGACTGGCGTAATCGGTTCCCGCTTCACCCTTGAACCCCTTCGTTTTCAAGGTCGCAAGAAAATCACTGTAGTCAGGTGTTGTCAGGCTCGGTGGGAGCTGGGCAATCATTGAAGAAGTCTCACGAAGACGGGGGCGACAACGCCAACCACACCAGTACAAGAAGCAAATTGCACTGGGGTGGATGACGTCCGATGGCTTTAAGAAAAGTATTCCGATTATTCGCCGAGGTAGGCTTTCTGCACTTGTTCGTTGTGCAGCAATTCGTCCGCCTGCCCTTCCAACGCAATACGACCACCGTCAATCACATAGGCGCGCTGACAGGTCTGGAGAGCGAGTTTCGCGTTCTGCTCCACCAGCAACAACGTGACCCCGCCCTTCACCACTTCACGAATGGTCTCGAAGATTTTTTGCACAATGATCGGTGCAAGCCCCATGGATGGCTCGTCGAGCAGGAGCAACTTGGGTTTGCCCATCAGGGCCCGGGAAATAGCCAGCATCTGCTGCTCGCCGCCTGACATGGTGCCGGCAAGCTGGAACGCCCGCTCCTTGAGCCGGGGAAAGATGCTGAACATGCGCTCGATGTCGGCTTCGATGGCTGTCTTGCCGTCAGTGCGCGAAAAGGCGCCCATTTCCAGATTCTCAATGACCGTCAATTTGGGGAAAATGCCCCGCCCTTCAGGCACCAGTGCCAAACCTTCACGTATCAGGTCATAACTCTTGATCTTTGAATGGACTTTGCCATCAAAGGTAATTTGTCCTGCGGTCGGCGTCAGCAGTCCGGCAAGCGTCTTGAGCGTCGTGGTTTTACCGGCACCGTTGGCCCCGATCAAGGCGACCATCTCACCCTCGCCCACATGAAAGTCCAGCCCCCTGATGGCCTGAATGGCGCCATAGGAAACCTTGAGATCGTTTACCTGAAGGATATTTTTCATGTTCAAGCCACCGTCTCAGTGCCCAAATAAGCCTCGATCACCCGAGGGTCTTTCTGTACCTGCGCAGGCAAGCCGTCAGCAATCTTTTTGCCGAACTCCAGAACCGTAACGTGATCGCATAGCCCCATGACCAGCTTCACATCATGCTCGATCAGCAGAACCGTCTTTCCATCGCCCTTCATCTTGCACATCAACTGACGCAGGCCTTCGGTTTCCGAGGCATTCATACCGGCCGCTGGCTCATCCAGGGCGACCAGCAACGGCTCAGTTGCCAGAGCCCGTGCTATCTCCAGCCGACGTTGATCACCGTACGAGAGGTTTTTTGCCAACTCACCTGCGAACCGACCAATGCCGACGTAATCGAGCCAGTAATGCGCCGCCTCATGAATCTCACGCTCCTCCTGGACACAACGACGGGTACGCAAGATGGCGCCGAACACGCCACTTTTCGTCCGAACATGACGACCGATCATGACGTTCTCCAGCGCCGTCATGTTGTGAAACAGGCGAATGTTCTGAAAGGTTCGGGAGATACCGGCCTCAACCACTTTATGGGGCTTGTTGATACGCAGCGGCTTGCCATTGAAATTCACCTTGCCTTCCTCGGCGCGGTACAAGCCGGTCAATACGTTGAACAACGTCGTCTTGCCTGCGCCGTTCGGACCAAGCAGGCCACGTATTTCGCCGCGGTTGATACTCAGGTCGATGCCATGCAAGGCCTGTAGCCCGCCAAAAAACTTGCTGACTTTATGCAGCTCCAGCAGTACGTCGCTCATACCTTATTCACCTCTTTCAGTCTGAACTCGGCTGTCGCTGACTCAAGATGCTCTATGCTGCTATCCAGCGCAGGTGCCGGAACCAATGGCTCGCTTTCATCTTCATGCAACTCGGCACGGCGGCGGTTCGATGGCCAAAGCCCCTCTGGCCGGAAACGCATGACGAGGATCAATGCAAGACCGAAGACCAGCATCCGCAGCGTTGAAGCATCGAGAATATTGCGCAGCACTTCGCGACTGATGAAGGTCACGTTGTCCATCACGAATGGCTGCACCCAGTTCACCAGATCGCGGAACACCTCGGGCATGATCGACAAAATCAACGCGCCCAACACCACACCGCGGATCGAGCCCATGCCTCCCAGCACCACCATTGCCAGCACCATGATCGATTCCATGAGCGTGAATGATTCCGGGCTCACAAAGCCCTGATAAGCGGAAAACAATGCACCGGACACGCCACCGAACGTCGCCCCCATCGCAAAGGCCAGGAGCTTGAGGTTGCGCTTGTTCAGGCCCATTGCCTCAGCGGCGACTTCGTCTTCACGCAACGCCATCCAGGCACGACCGATGCGGGACACTTCCAGACGCTTGGATAAAATAATCGAGAGGATGACGACTGCCAAAAAGAACAGGTAATAGCTGATGACGGGTGAAACCTGTAAACCGAACAGGCTCCATTTTGTCTGCAAGGACAGGATGGCATCCGGTGCATGCCCGCTCGCGTAGCTCCAGGCGCCGGCATCGATGTGCAATGGGGCTATCCCGGAAATCCCCTGCGGACCGTTGGTGATGTTCACCGGCTGGTCGAGGTTGTTCATGAAGATCCGGATGATTTCGCCAAAGCCCAGCGTGACGATCGCGAGATAGTCACCGCGCAACTTGAGCACCGGTGCGCCAATCAGAACACCGCATATTGCTGCAATGACAGCGGCTAACGGGATGATGATCCACAGGGGCCAGTTCAATACCCCCTCGGCCAACCCCGTCATATTCAGATGTGGAGACGAGAGCAACGCATACAGATAGGCGCCAATGGCATAAAAACCGATGTAGCCCATGTCCAGCAGACCGGCGTAGCCGATCACGATGTTCAGCCCCAGGGCCAACAGCACATAGAGCATGGCAAAACCCAGGATGCGTACCCAGGTCGGCCCGAGAAACGGTATCGCATCGACCACAAATGGCAGAGCGACGAATGCCAGCACGAGCAATGCGTATTGAGCGTAATTATTCTTCATGGCGTAGCCTCCTAAGCGCGGTCGGCCTGGCGTTCGCCCATCAGACCGTTAGGTCGGAACAGCAAGACCAGGATGAGCACCATGAACGCAAAGATGTCCTGGTAATTCGCACCCAGGAATCCTCCCGTCAATTGACCGGTGTAACCCGCAGCGAGAGACTCGATCAGGCCCAGCAAGATCCCTCCCGCCATGGCTCCGAAGAGGTTTCCGATCCCCCCGAGTACCGCCGCCGAAAAGGCTTTGAGTCCAAGCAGCAATCCCATGTAGGCGTCAGCCTGACCGTAGTTGACTGCGCGCATGACACCGGCCACAGCGCCCAGTGATGCACCGATGACGAAGGTGGCTGAGATAACCCGATTGATGTTGATACCCATCAAGCCGGCTACTTCCTGGTTCTGTGCCGTTGCCCGCATGGCTTTGCCAAGTCGGGTCTTGTCCACCAGCACCCAGAGGGCAAACATGATGACGACCGAGATAATCATGATGCTCATCTGGATATTGGTAATGGTGGCGCCAAACACTTCGATAGGCCGGGTTTCAACGACTTCGGGAAAGGTTTTATAACCGCGCCCCCAAATCATCATCGCCATATTTTGCAGAAAAATGGAGATACCGATCGCCAGGATCAGTGGCGTCAAACGAGGGGCTTTGCGCAACGGTCGGTAGGCGAATTTCTCCATACCTTGTGCCATCAGCATGCAGACGACAGCTGCAATCATGATTGCGAACATGAGCGTCAATACACCAGGTGCAAATCCAAACCCTGCCAGCATGGTCAGCACCGAAATCGTCACCATTGCACCGACCATTACGATCTCGCCATGGGCGAAGTTGATCAGACCGATGATGCCGTAAACCATGGTGTAGCCCAGTGCCACAAGGGCGTAGATACTACCGAGCACCAGACCATTGAGGATCTGCTGCAACAAGATACTAAGATTGGCGTCCACTTGGTGAATCCTCAAAGCTGCGTTGTATTCACCGGCGATCACTTGCGAGAGCACGCGATGAAACTCATGGCAGATCAGAAAAAAGTCTTCTTGTTATTGTCGCGGGCCGTGGCGGCCCGCTTATAGTTCTAGGTGTTGCTAAAACTTACTCGCGCTCGACCGCCAGGGTTTTCCATTTGCCATCTTCAAACTGGAAAACCGTCGCAGCCGCATTTTTGAGATTGCCGGCGTCATCGAATGCGATGGTGCCGGTGACACCTTCATAGCTGGAGCTTTTCAGAACGGGCAGGTAAACGGCAGGATCGTCTGATTGCGCCTTGACCATTGCATTGATTGCAGCCCAGGTAGCGTCGTAAGCAGCTGGCGAGGACTGCACCACGCCCATGCCAAACTTGTCCTTGAGTTTTTGTTCGAAGGCGGCGCCCTTCGGCATGTCCTGTAGCGGGGTCCCGTAGTTCCAGGCGTAAGCACCTTCGGCAGCACTGCCGGCCATTTTTTTGAACTCGTCATTAGGCAGGTTGCCGATGTTCATGAACTTGGCTTTGATGCCCAGGTTCTTCATCTGCTTGGCCATCGGCGCCGCTTGATAATCCAGGGCAGCAAAGAACACTGCGTCCACCTGTTGCGCTTTCGCAGTCGTCAGAATGGCGTTGAAATCGGTGGCTTTGTCGTTGGTGTATTCACGCACCACGACATTGCCGCCAGCGGCCTTGACCGCCTTGTTCACTTCATCCGCCAGGCCCTGGCCATACGCAGTGCGGTCATCAAAAATCGCAATGCGTTTGGCGCCGAGTTTGTTGACCAGGTAGTTGCCGGCATAACGCCCCAAGGTCGCGTCATCATTGACGACACGGAAAACGGACTTGATGCCTTGCTTGGTCAGCGCAGGGTTGGTGGCCGAAGGCGAGATTTGCGGAATGCCGGCGTCGCCGTAGATTTTCGAGGCAGGAATACTGGTGCCCGAGTTGTAGTGGCCGATGACCACCGCCACCTTGGCATCCACCAGTCGCTGGGCCACCGCCGTGCCGGTGCGTGGGTCGGCCACGTCATCTTCGGAGACCAGCTTGAATTCGGCCACCTTGTCGCCAATTTTCAGCTTTTGCTGGTTGGCTTCTTCAATGGCAATGCTTACGCCATGTTCAACATCCAGGCCCTGGTGGCCGGAAGGCCCGGTCAGTGGCCCGGCAAATCCGATCCGGACCTGCTCGGTGTCCGCAGCAGTAGCGATCCCGACACTCAGCGCTGAAGCCATGGCCGCAGCGAGTGCTGTGAAGATCAGGTTGTGTTTACGCATATACCCCTCCCAGAAATCATCGGACAAACGAATTGAGCACGTTGGCGTGCAAGTCTTCTTTTCCACGTCTGAAGCCCTGTCACGGCGGCCAGACTTTATTCGGGACAATCTCACTGCATTGCACAGCCGCCACCGGCGACCGCACTTGTAAGATAACAGTCAGCAGGCAACTGTCAATTGGTATATGATAGGCGTCAGCGAAAATGAGGAAGAAGAATTTCAGGAGGATAAAAAAACGCACAAATCCGACGCGTTTTCATCGGTTAGATGGGACGCTCGCACCATGTGAGGTCAGTTGTTTGATAACATACGGGAAGCAGTCATCCGCCCGGATCATCGGCCTTTTGATGAAATAAACAGAGACTTTGCATTTATTTGACGAGGTCCGTTCAGCTGGTCAACCATTCATCTTCCGTGATGAGCAAATTTGTTCAGGAGCAACACAAATGGACGCGACAACTGGTACACGCAGGGAAAATCTTGCAGAGACGGTTATCCGTGAATTGTCTAATCGTATTGATATAGGCACATACGGTCCTGGCGAGAAGCTGCCTTCCGAACAGGCGTTGTGCAAAGAATTCAACGTCAGCCGGCCGGTCATCCGTGAGGCAGTCGCTTCGCTGCGCTTGGGTGGTCGTCTGATCGCACGTCAAGGCGTGGGGGTCTTTGTTGTCGAACAGGACGTAAAACGCATCGGTTACGCACTCAGCACGGCTGTCGACGACGTTCGTGCGGCGGCGCAAGTGCTTGAGCTGCGCCTGGGCATCGAAACCGAATCCGTTGCACGAGCCGCCGAACGCCGCAGCCCGACCAGCATGGCCGACATAACCCAGGCCTTCGACCGCTTCAACGCACTGGACGGAACCGATCTTGAAGAAGAGGCCAAGGCCGACTTCGAGTTTCACCTGGCCATTGCACGGGCAACCAACAACCCTCACTTCACCCAGCTTCTAGAGGCACTGGGGCCGGACATCATTTTCGACCTGCACCTCAAACACGGGCAATCCACAGGCAAAAGCCGTCAGGCACACATCAAGAAAATCGGCCGGGAACACGGTGCGATTCTTTCGGCAATCACCATGGGCGATATCAACGGCGCCCGCAACGCACTGCGCAAGCACCTTGAAGAAAGCCTGTCGCGCTATCAGCGCCTGGTACAGAGCGGAGAGTGATCTCCGCCCTGCTGTTCCATTCCGTCAGCCAAGCCCCAGGCACAGGTACTTGATTTCGACATAATCTTCGATGCCATAGCGTGATCCTTCACGACCCAGACCCGAAGCTTTAACCCCGCCAAACGGCGCCACCTCGGTTGCCAGCACCCCTACGTTGACACCCACCATGCCGTATTCCAGTGCCTCCGACACCCGCCATACCCGCCCAAGATCACGGGCATAGAGGTAACAGGCCAGACCGAACTCCGTAGCGTTTGCCAAGGCAATGACCTCGCTTTCGCTACTGAAGCGGAACAACGGCGCCACCGGCCCGAAGATTTCCTCCTGAGCCACACGCATATCGGCGGTGACGTCGGCCAGCAGGGTCGGCTCGTAGAAGGCGCCACCCAAGGCATGACGCTTGCCGCCCGCCACGACCCGGGCTCCGGAGTCCCGAGCCTCGACCACTAAAGCCTCGACGCCGGCCAGAGCCTTGGTGTCGATCATCGGCCCCACCTCGATACCCGCTTGAGTGCCTTCTCCTACCACCAGGCTGTTGATCCGCGCGGCGAATTTCTCGACGAAACGATCATAGATGCCATCCTGGATAAAAAAGCGGTTAGCGCACACGCAGGTCTGCCCGGCATTGCGGAATTTGGCAATCAGCGCACCCTCGACTGCCGCGTCGAGATCTGCGTCGTCAAACACAATGAAAGGCGCATTGCCGCCCAGCTCCATGGTGACTTTCTTGACCGTGGCAGCGCATTGCTCAAGCAGTTTGATGCCAATCGGCGTGGAGCCGGTGAACGACAACTTGCGCACAATCGGGCTAGACGTCAGCTCACCGCCAATCGCCCCGGAGTCGCCCGTGATCACGCTCAACACTCCACGGGGAATGCCCGCCCGCTCCGCCAGCACGCACAGAGCCAGCGCGCTGAAAGGCGTCTGTGAAGCCGGTTTCAACACCAGTGTGCAGCCCGCCGCCAACGCCGGCGCAGCCTTGCGGGTGATCATCGCCGCCGGAAAGTTCCACGGGGTAATCGCAGCACAAACGCCAATGGGTTCCTTGGTCACGATCAGTCGTCGATCAGCATGGGGCGACGGGATCACATCGCCATAGATGCGCTTGCCCTCCTCCGCGTACCACTCCACATAAGCGGCGGCGAAGGCAATTTCGCCGCGCGCCTCGGCCAGGGGCTTGCCTTGCTCGGCGGTCATAATCTGCGCCAGGTCTTGCTGATGAGCCATGATTTCGCGAAACCAGGCTTGCAGTCGTGAGGCTCGCTCCTTGGCGGTGAGCGCCCGCCAGGCGGGCAACGCGGCCTGCGCCGCATTGATCGCGCGCCGGGTTTCGTCGGCACCCATGCGCGGTACACATCCGATCACCTCGCCGGTGGCCGGGTTGGTCACGTCAATTGTCTGAGCAGTGTCAGCCGCCACCCATTGACCATCGATGTAGCAAAGTTCACGCAGCAGTTCAGGATCGGCAAGTCTCATGATGAGGCGCTCGTATAAATTGAAGGCAAAAAAAAGGCGGGACGATCCATCCGTCCCGCCCGAGGTCAATCAGCGCGAAGCGAGGGCTTTTTCGCGTATCTGACTCAGGGTCATTCGCGGCGTCAGTGCTTCCGGGTCAACCTGAATCTCGATCAAGGCCGGTTTCTGCGAAGCGACACACCGCTCGAAGGCCTTGGCGAACTGTTCGGTTGCCACGACAGTTTCAGCATGAAAACCATAGGAGCGGGCCAACATGGCGAAATCCGGGTTGTGCAACTCCGTGCCGGAAACTCGACCTGGATAGCTACGCTCCTGGTGCATGCGGATGGTGCCGTACATGCCGTTGTTCACCACGATCACCACCAGACGGGCGTCATAGTTGGCGGCCGTTGCCAGCTCCTGACCGTTCATGAGGAAACAGCCATCGCCGGCGAATGCCACGACCGTACGCTCTGGAGCGGTGATTTTGGCCGCCACCGCAGCCGGCACCCCATACCCCATCGAACCGTTGGTTGGGCCCAACAACGTACGGAAGGTCCGGTGCTGATAGCCGCGGTGCACCCAGCCGGTGTAGTTGCCCGCGCCACAGGTGATGATGCTGTCGTGGGGCAGGCGATCATTGAGCCAGGCGATGACCTCGCTCATTTGCACCGGTCCCGGAGAGGCGGGACAGTCAAAGTTTGCGCGATAGCCACGATTGAGTTGTGCCGTCCAGTTAGCCAGCCCTTGCGGATTGACGGCCGGCAAAGCAGCAACCTGCGCGGCGAAGGTTTTCATCCCGGCGTTGATCGCCAGTGTCGGTTGATAGACCCGTCCCAGCTCTTCAATGCCCGCATGCACGTGAATCAGCTTTTGCTTGGGTACAGGGATGTTCACCAGCGAATAGCCACCGGTGGTCATCTCGCCGAGGCGTGCGCCAATCACCAGCAACAGATCTGAATTCCTGACGGCCTCGACCAGCTCGGGCCCAGCCGCCAGACCCAAGTCACCGGCGTAATTGGGCAGCGTGTTGTTGAACAGGTCCTGGCAACGGAATGATGCCGCCACCGGCAGGTTCTGTTTCTCGATGAATGTACGGATGTCGCTGACAGCTTCAGCGCTCCAACCACCGCCACCGAGTACTACCAGCGGACGCTGCGCCTGGCCGATCAGGCTTTGCAATTGCTCAAGCGAAGCGGGTGAAGCAGCCGGTTCGATGGCTTGCGCCGGACCGGCATCGGCCACATCCACCAGGTCCGTCAGCATGTCTTCCGGCAGCGCCACCACGACCGGTCCGGGTCGACCATTGGTGGCGCGATGGAAGGCCTGGCTCAGCAGCTCCGGCAAGCGCGAGGCGTCGTCCACTTCCACGACCCATTTGGCCATCTGCCCAAACATGCGGCGATAGTCGATTTCCTGGAAGGCTTCACGCTCAACCTGATCCCGAGCCACCTGGCCGATGAACAGGATCATTGGCGTGGAATCCTGAAACGCCGTGTGCACGCCTACCGAAGCATTGGTTGCACCCGGACCACGGGTCACGAAGCAGATACCCGGCTTGCCGGTCAGCTTGCCATAAGCCTCGGCCATGTAAGCTGCCCCACCTTCCTGGCGGCAAACGATCAGTTCGATATCGTCCTTGGCATCATGCAGCGCATCGAGCACCGCCAGATAACTTTCGCCCGGCACACAGAAGGCACGCTCGACGCCGTTGATGCGCAATGCATCGACCAACACCTGACCGCCCGTGCGGGTCGCTGTGGAATTATTGTTAGTCATCGCTGCTCTCCATCAGGCCACGCGGTCAGATGACCGAGTCTTCCAAAAAGGGACGGTTTTCAACTACGCGCTCATAAGACAGCGCACTCAGGTCCAGGCTGCGGTATTCGCCGTAAGTGATCAGCTCACTCAAGCCACGACCGATTGCCGGCGCCTGCTGAAGGCCATGACCGCTGAAGCCGTTGCAGAAGAGGAAATTGCGCACTTCGTTGTGAGGCCCGACGATTGCGTTGTGATCCAGCACGCAGAAGTCATAGTGACCGGCCCAGGAGTTGACCACCTTGATCGCCTCGAAAGCGGGGACTCGCTCGGCGAGAATCGGCCAGACCTCTTCCTCGAACTCGTCGTGCAACACGTCGAAGTCATCGAAGTCCACTTCCGGGTCCGACTTTGGATAGGTGCCGCCCAGATACAGGTGGCCTTCCGGGCGGAAAAACACTCCGGTCGGGTCGATGGTCAAGGGCACGACACCTTCCAGAGGCGTATGGCAGTCGAAAACGAACAGCGAGCGCCGACGCGGTTCGACCGGTATCTGCAAGCCCGCCATTCGGGCGACCTTGGGCCCACGGGTGCCAGCGGTGTTGATCAGATAATCACAGTCGATACGTTCGCCACTGGCCAGGGTCACCCCCGTGACCAGATCTCCCTTGCGCAGCACCTCGACCACTTCATTCTCGATGTACTCCACACCCATTGAGCGCGCTTTCTTGCGAAAGCCGTTCATGATCCCGTAGTTGTCGAACCAGCCCTCGTCCTTCTCGCCGTAAGTACCACCAGCCAGACTGTCAGGGTTGACCCAAGGGAAGCGCCGAACCAGCGCTTCGGTGTCCATCAGCGTGACATCGGCACCGTTATCGAGCTGGGTCTGGTGCAAACGCTTGAGCACCTCGAAACCCGTCTGGTCAGCGAGGAACAGATAGCCGTTTTCCTTGAAGGCGAGGTCAGGCTTGTCTCCATTGACCTCCATCAGTTGCGGGAAATCGCGGATAAACTGCGCGCCAAACCGAGAGATCTGGATGTTGATCGGGTTGGAAAACTGCACGCGGATCGAGCTGCTGGAGAGCGCCGTGGCCGACTGCGCATAGGTCCAGTCGCGCTCGATGACCAGCACAGACCCGGTGAAGTCCGGGTTATTGGCCAGGAAGTAAGCCGTGGCACTGCCGTTCACCGCGCCGCCCACGATCACTACGTCGTAGTGTTGCTTTGTAGCTGTCGAAGCCATGGTTCGGACCTCTAAGAATTCGATAGGGAAACGTTACTTCGGATCTTCGAAATGGCCTGCGCCGGCAAAATTGCCACCGTGGTAGCGCGCGGCAGGCTCATTGGGGTCCATGGGCGGGAATTTCGCTTCGATTTTTTCGCGGTAATCATCGGCGCTGTCCTGTGGCACGTAGCCAATCGAGGAGGCCATGCGGTTGTCCCACAGCGACTCACGGTTGGCCGACATGCCGTAGACGATCATGTGCGCAACGCGTGGCGCGGTCAGCGAGCGCTGCACCAGTTGAGCGAAGTCGGCGAACGACAACCAGGTCGCCAGCATGCGGCGATCCAACGGCTCTTCAAACGAGGAGCCAATCCGCAGATTCACCGACTCGACGCCGAACTTGTCCCAGTAATAGCGCCCCAGATCCTCGGCAAAGCATTTGCTCACGCCGTACAGGCTGTCGGGGCGATGCGCAACAGTGGAGTCGATGGTCTCGGTACGGTCATAGAAACCGATGGCATGGTTGGAGCTGGTATAAACCACTCGCTTCACACCATGCTGACGCGCGGCTTCGTAGATGTTGTAGGTACCGACGATATTGCCGTTGAGGATCGCGGCAAAGGTATTTTCCAGCGGTATACCACCGGCGTGGATAATCGCATCAACACCCTCGGCCAGCGGCAGCACATCGGCCAGATTGCCCAGGTCGCAGCGCACCAGCTGTTCGTGCGGCGCCGCCGTGCCCATGTCAGCGATATCGGTCAGGCGCAGCTCATCGGCGAAGTCCCGCAAGTGCTCGCGCAAGACTTTGCCCAAGCGGCCGGCAGCCCCGGTAATCAACAGTCGTTTAAAAGGCTTGCTCATCAGATCAATCTCGAATTAGTCAGTGACTGCAACGCTTAAACCAACAGGGCCAGGGCATCGCGCATCTGCACGATTGCCTGCTCAAGCTGTTGGCGGGATGTTGCGAAAGACAGGCGAATGTAGGGCTCAAGACCAAACGCAGAGCCCGGGACCGTTGCAACCTTGCCGACTCGCAACAGGTAGTTGGCAAGATCGGTATCGGTTTCGATTACTTGTCCGTCGGGCGTACGCTTGCCGATAAACGCCGAGCATTTCGGGAAGGCATAGAACGCCCCTTCCGGCATTTGCAGTTCCAGACCGTCGATTGCCGCCAGACCTTCGACAACCATTGCACCTCGGGCCTGATACTCGCGATTGGCGTCACGTACAAAATCCTGTGGACCGCTCAAGGCGGCAGCCGCTGCCAACTGTGAGATGGCCGACGGGCAGGTCGTGGTCTGCGACTGGGTCTTGTTCATTGCCACGATCAGCGCTTTCGGGCCGGCGGCATACCCCAGGCGATAGCCCGTCATCGCGTAGGCCTTGGACACGCCGTTGATCAGCAGCGTGCGCTCACGCAGCTCGGGGCACGCGGTCACGAACGGCACGAAAGGCTTGTCGCCGAGGATGATGTGCTCGTAGATCTCATCGGAGATCACCAGAACCCGTGGGTGTTTCTGTAAAACCGCACCCAGGGCGGCGAACTCTTCCCGACTGTAAATCGCACCGCAGGGATTGTTCGGCGAGTTGAGCATCAGCCAGCGTGTCTTCGGCGTAATGGCCGCTTCCAGCCGCGCAGCGTCGAGCTTGAACCCATACTCGGAACCGCAGGGAATGACCTTCGGCACACCGCCGTTGAGCAACACCATATCGGTGTAGGACACCCAATACGGCGCCGGTGTGATGACCTCGTCGCCCGGCTCCAGGGTCGCCAGGAAGGCATTGAACAGCAGCTGCTTGGCACCGTTGGCGACGCAGATTTCGTCCAGGCCGTAATTCAGATCGTTTTCACGAGAGAATTTGTCGACGATGGCCTGACGCAATGCCTCATAGCCGTTGGGCGCAGTGTAGTGGTTGTTGCCGTCGAGCATCGCCTGGTAGGCCGCCTCGATCACGTGGGCCGGGGTATTGAAATCCGGCTCGCCCAGGCTGAGGTTGATCACCGGCTCGCCTTGAGCGAGCATTTTCTTGGCCAGAACCGACACCGCCATGCTGGGCGAACTCTTGACTGTCCTGACCCGCGAACTTTGAAATTCCATCACTTGGTCCCCTGCCCGGCTTCATAGCCATAATCGTCACGCGCCTGTTCGGCACTGATGTAGCCAAAGCGCAGGTCGCGCTCGACGTCCTCACGTGGACGCTGACGCGGATCACCGTAGCCACCGCCGCCTGGCAGACTGAGAATCAGACGTCGCTCCGAGGGCACGAACTGCTGGCCCTTGCCGCGCAGCAGCGTGCCATCGTCCAGGCCGACATAACCCTTGGCGCCTTCCTTGCCGCCTTCAAGGCCGCGAGCCGGGTAGAGAATGCGGTCAAACATGGCACTGAAGCGGAACGAATAACCCTCGGCAGCCGATACTTCGATCTCCTGCCCCAGGCCACCGCGCAGCTGCCCGGCACCACCGGAACCGTTACGCAGCTCCTTGCGCCAGACAATCACAGGTCCGGCATGCTCGGTGGCCTCGACCGGCATGGTGTGCACGCCACTCGGGAACGCCGTGGCACTCAAGCCGTCCTTGGCTGCGCGTGCGCCCATGCCGCCGCTGTTGAACATCAGCATCTCGGCATTGCTCCCTTCTGGATTGCTTTCCAGCGGGCGAACGCTCAAGTGCAGGTTCCACAGGGCACTGGCGCCCTCGGCCGGGACCTGGCCGTGCAAGCATTTGTGCAACGCACCGAGCACCAGGTCAGGCACGAAATGTCCGAGCACGTGACGCACCGAGACCGGCGCCGGATGCTTGGCGTTGAGAATGCAGCCCTCGGGCGCCACCACATCGAACGGCGCGAGCGACGCGGAGTTGTTCGGGATCTCTGGTGCGACGATGCACTTGAGGCCATAACAGGCGTAGGCCTTGGCATAGCCCAGCGGTACGTTGATACCGAACTGACTCATGCCGGAGGTGCCGCTGAAATCAGTCAAAATGCCATCCGGCCCGACCGTCAGCGTTACCGACAAGGTCACCGGAACATCGTAACCATCCAGGGTCATGCTGTTCTGGTAGGTGCCGTACGGCAGGGACTTGAAGCATTCCAGCGTGGCACGGCGACTGTGTTCCAGGATGAAGCCGCCGATGTGCTCCAGGTCTTCCAGGCGGAACTCCTCAAGCATGCTCAGCAAGCGCTTGTGACCGGTCTCGTTGCAGGCCGACAGCGCGTAGAAATCACCCACCACCCGATCGTTCTCGCGCACGTTGTTGCGCAAGATGTTGATCAGGTCGCGGTTGACCTTGCCGCGTTCGAACAACTTCATGATCGGAATAAACAAGCCTTCTTCGTAGACTTCACGGGCATCCGGGCCGAAACCGCGACCGCCGATATCGACCACGTGGGCGGTGCTGGCGAAATAGCCGATCAACTTGCCCTTGTAGAACGAGGGCGAAACGATGGTGATGTCGTGCAAGTGACCGGTGCCCTTCCACGGGTCGTTGGTCACGTAGACATCGCCCTCAAAGATGTTGTCCAGGCCGATGTCGTTGATGAAGTGCACCACCGCCTCGGCCATGGTGTTGACGTGCCCCGGCGTCCCGGTGACGGCCTGGGCAAGCATATTGCCGGCACGGTCGAAGACCCCGGCGGACAAGTCGCCAGCTTCACGCACGCTGGTGGAGAACGCCGTGCGAATCAGCGTCAGGGCCTGTTCTTCAACCACCGAAATCAGGCGATTCCACATCACCTGCATTTGAATATCGATCAAGGTATCGCTCATGGGAAAATCGCCTTCTATGCAAGGGACGCTCAGCGCCGGACAACCAGCAGGCAGCCGTCAGGCTGAACGGTGGCGGTAAAGGAGGACGACACGAAGGTCGATGTTTCGCGCTCGGCGATGATGGCCGGGCCATCAATGCGAGCACCCGGCTGCAGCTCCTCACGCTGGAAGATGCCAGCATCGACAAAACCACCGCTGACGACGTCGAAGACTTCTCGACGCGATACCTCGTGAGCACGATGCGAGGCGCCGATCTGCTGGACTGGCTGCACCGGCAATAACGGCGAACTGGCTTTAACCGACCAGCTAACGATCTCGACATCGGGCCCTTCGATCGGGCGACCGAAGAATTGCGTGTAAGCGGCTTCAAACAGCGTCTTGAACTGTGCGGTGTCGCTATTGCTGAAAGGCTTGAATGGCAAAGAGACGGGAATTTCCCAGCCCTGGCCGACGTAACGCATGAATGCTGTGCATTCCAGCTCAGGCTCGCCTTCAGGCATGCCCTGGCGCAGGAAACCGATGGACTCGGACTTCATGTCGTCAATCAGGGCATTGACCTGTGGCGCATCAAATTCAGAAAGTCGCACAAAGGCACTGCGTACTGCCTCGTAACCAAATGGCGCACGCAGAAAGCCAATAGCCGACCCGACGCCAGCACCCGCGGGTACGAGGAAGCGCGACACGCCCATTTTTTCGCACAGACGCGCCGCGTGCAGCGGACCGCCACCACCGAAGGTGATCATGGTGTATTCGGCGATGTCCTTGCCGCTTTCAACGGCATGCACACGGCCGGCGTTGGCCATGTTTTCATCGACCACTTCACAAATGCCGTAGGCGGCGGTGACCGCCTCCATGTTCAATGGCTGACCGATGGCGCGAGCCGTCGCCGAGGCGGCATTGTCAGTGGACAGACGCATGGCGCCGCCGGCGAAGTTGTCAGGATCCAGGCGCCCCAGCAACAGGTTGGCATCGGTGATAGTCGGCTCCAGGCCGCCACGGCCGTAGCACGCAGGGCCTGGCTCGGAACCGGCACTGTGCGGCCCGACCCGGATCTGACGCATGCTGTCGATGCTGGCGATGGAACCGCCACCGGCACCGATTTCGACCATCTCCACCACCGGGATCGAGATCGGCATGCCACTGCCCTTCTTGAAGCGGTAGGTACGCGCCACTTCAAAGGTCTTGGCGGTCTTCGGCACCTGGTTTTCGATCAGGCAAATCTTCGCCGTGGTACCGCCCATGTCGAATGAAACTACCGAATCCAGCGAGTACTTGCGCGCAATATCGGCAGCGAAAATCGCCCCGCCGGCAGGTCCGGACTCAACCAGGCGCACGGGAAACTCCGCGGCGCTCTGCACCGAGATGATCCCGCCGCCGGAGTGAATCATGAACACCGGGCAATCGGCGCCGGACGCCTTGAGCGTCACCACCAGGCGGTCAAGGTAGGACTTGATCAGCGGCTTGACGTAGGCGTTGGCGCACACGGTATTGAAACGTTCGAACTCACGCATCTGCGGCGACACTTCGCTGGAGATCGAGACCGACACCTGCGGCAGCCGGCGCTGCAAAGCGTCGCGCAGCAGACGTTCGTGGACGCCGTTGACGTAGCTGTGAATCAGGCCGACCGCGATGCTTTCGTAATTGCCCTCGGCCACCCGCTCAACCAGTGCATCGATATCAGCCTGCGCTGGGGCGATCAACACATCACCGTGAACATCCAGGCGCTCGCGCAGGGTGTAGCGGTGCTCGCGCTCGATCAGCGGCGGCGGCAAGGTGATATTGATGTCGTACTGTTCGAAGCGGTTTTCGGTGCGCATTTCCAGCGTGTCACGAAAACCTTCGGTGGTGATGAATGCAGTCTTGGCCCCACGTCGCTCGATCAATGCGTTGGTGGCCAGGGTGGTGCCGTGGATCAGTTGATCAATGTCGGACAGCTTCAGGCCGGCGGCCTCGATGACACTTTTCACACCGGTGAGAATGGCACGCTCTGGCAGCTCATAGTCGGTAAGAATTTTGGTTGAATGCAATACCCCGCCTACGTCCAGCGCGATATCGGTAAAGGTCCCACCTATGTCCACGCCGACCCGGCATGAAGTAGCAGTCATCGTCGTATCCCCTGAAATTCCCGGTTTCATGACAAGAGGCAATCAAGCCCGCTTGAAATGTAAGTTATATGTTGTCTTACAGGTAGTCAAGCATTGTCACACGGTATTCTGCTTCTCCAGACACTCGTAAAAGTGTCGACCGGGATCCACGAAATCCCGGCCTTTAACATCAACCCTTGGTCTTGACCATCCGCGCCCCGCCTACCGCTTGTGCGGTCGGGAACACCTCCAGACGTGACACATCCACTTGTTGCGGCAAGCTCAATGCTGCCAGCAGCAACGTCGCAATATCTTCCGGCATGATCGACTCATAACCTTCGTACAATTCGGCGCCAGCGGCCTGCATGCCCATGGCGTTTTTGTACAGTTGAGTCTGGACCCGTCCGGGGGCGATTTCCGTCACCCGTACCCCGCTGCCGAGTAAGTCGCAGCGCAAGGCGTCGCAGAACAGGCTGATACCAGCCTTGGACGCACCATAAACCGCAGCGCCTGGATGCGGCGCCCGACCGGCACTGGAGCCAATAAAGAATAGATGGCCGATGCCACGCTCGATCATTCCGGGCAATGCCTTGCGTGCCAGATGCAAAGGCGCTTTCAGGTTGATATCGAACATGTTGTCGATTTCAGCCGGATCCATCTCCTGGAAGGACGAGCGGGTAGACAACACACCGGCATTGTTGACCAGCACATCCACCGGGTAATTCGCGAGGACTTCAGTGAACGCCTCTGCCTGGCGTACATCGGCCTCGACCACTGTCACGCCCGGCTCCTGGTGCAACTCGGCCAATGCTTCCGGGCTGCGCCCCACCGCAATTACTTGCAAACCGGCATCACGCAATGCCAATACCACGGCTTTACCAATGCCGCTGGTGGCGCCCGTCACCAGCGCCCGACGATAAACCGCCGGCACCGACACTGAATCAGGCATAGATGTATCCTCCGCTGACGATCACGTTTTCACCGGTGGCGTAGCTGTTACGGCTGCTGCCCATCATGACGATCCACTCGGCGATCTCGGCGGGTTCAGCGGCGCGTCCCAACGGGTTCGCCGCAGCCAGCTCACCGAGGAAGCCCAACTGCTTGGCGCGTTCGGTGGCAAACCCGGCCGGCGCTACGGAGTTGACCAGGATCTGGTCCTTGGCACACGCCTGGGCGAATGATTTGGTCAGACTGACCACAGCGGCTTTGGTCGCGGCGTAATGGGCGTTCTGAGGATGGGCCTTGAATGCGTCTACCGAGGTGACATTGACGATACGACCTGTCACGGCGGGCGCAGCCACATAGGCCTGCATGTGTTTCACCGCCGCCACCATCATGTGGTAGGTGCCTTTGATGTTGACCGCATTTTCCATATCCCACTCTTCGTCAGTGATCTCGAAAATGTCCTTGCGCGGATAAATCGCGGCGCTGTTGACCAGACAATCCACGCGACCCAGCGCATCGACGATTTGCTGGAAAGCACCATGAGCGGACGCCTGGCGGGAGATGTCACCCACTGCCGTGGCAACCTCGCAACCATCGGCACGCAAAATCTCTGCCGCCGCCGCCATCAACAGCTCATTTCTATCGATGATGCCGATTTTGCCTGCGCCGCGTTTACGCATCAGCTTGGCCGTTTCCAGCCCCAGACCCGAAGCGCCACCGACGATTACGACCGTTTGTCCATCCATAAAACACCTCCGCGATTAGTCTTTACGTAAGATGCCTGTTGTCTTACATTTGGTCAAACCGAATTTGTCCGACAATGGTCGGCAAATACCCAGATCAAGCACACAGGACAGCACAATGCCTGCGGCCACCGCTTCCTCGAAACCTGTACCCAACAGTGCCCGCGACCGCCTTCTGGAGGTGGCGCTGGAACTCTTTGCCACGCGCGGCTACCAGGCCGTAGGCCTGCGCGACCTGGCAGGCCAGTTGGGGCTGCATGCCGGCTCGCTGTACAACCATATCGAGAACAAACAGTGCCTGTTGTTCGAGCTGATCGAAGGCGCGGTATCTGACCTATTGGCCGATACCAAGCGCCGAATGCGCGGCGCCCGGACTCATCGCGACCGTCTTCAGCGCTTTGTGCATGCATTTGTGGTTTTCAACTTGACCGAGAAGCACCGGCTGCTATTGGTAACCCGTGAGTTCGTCAATCTGACCGATGAACAACAACAGAAAATCAACCAGCTCAAGAGCAGCTACGCCGCCCTGTTGAAGGCCATCATTTCCGCAGAGTGTGGCGAAACCGGCTGTATCAGTGACCGCACCGGCCTGATCACCGAGGCCGTTATCGGCATGCTCTACGGACAGTCCCTCTGGCAGAGTATTGAAGTCCCGGAACAAAAACTCACGGATACCCTGACCCACTTTGTCCTGGGCATCATCACTTGCGGCAAAGAATCAGCGCTGAAGGCTTGAACACCATGCACCCGTTACGACATGCGCTTCATAACGAACTGCACGCCCGCCCTTCCCTGTACTTCAGCGAGCCGGCTTATGTGTTTCACCTGGCCATCATGGGCAGTGAATGCGATCGACAGTCACTGCTCAACAGTCTCTATACCGAGCCGGTTGGTGATGATCTACCCCAAGGCATCATCAGGCTTGATGGGCACTGGCTGAAATGGGAGCGACAGCCCAATTCTTTACCCTCACTTATGCAGTCACCGCTTCCACGGATAGCCCGCAATGGATTTCATTTCCTGATGCCCTGGCCGCGAAAATCAGCCCTTACACCCAGTTGCTGATCAACCGCGTGCAAATTGTGGTGCGCAACCAGAGCGCCTTTACCGGAGATCACGCGCAATACGGCTTCAAGGACCCGTGCGGTTCCTCCATTGGTGGCGGCGATGCGGCAGTATGGAGCGACTTCCGGTTAAGCGAATGCGGCGAGAACCGCTTTCTGTTCATAAACCATCAGCTCAATGCCTACAGACAAGGACGGATGATTCGCCGGCTGCTCGAGATTGAAACCTATCGCATGATGGCCTCGCTCTCGCTGCCTGCGGCAAAACAGTTGAGTTCGCAGCTGAATACTTTCGATAAAACCTTGGCCGACCTGTCGGAGAAAAACGCCGCACCCGACACGAGCAACGCAAAGGCACTGCTTTCGGAAATCGCCGAGCTGTCGGCAAAAGTCGTCAGCCTCTCAGCCAAACATCGTCACCGCTTCAGCGCTACACAAGCCTATGCACAACTGGTCTTCGAGCGCCTGGCGGAACTACGGGAAAACCGCGCGGATGACTGCCAGCGTCTGGGGGTATTCATCGAACGGCGATTCAAGCCGACGGTTAGATACTGTGCTGTTACAGAGCAGCGACTCGACGTGCTGGCCAAGAGCGTGGCAAATCTTGGTGACCTCTTGCAGGCGCGTGTTCAAGTGGAGATGGAGGAGCAGAACGCCGAAATCTTGAAAAGCCTGAATGCTCGGGCTGATGCACAGATCAAAATTCAGCGAGCAGTGGAAGATCTTTCGATCATCGCCATCACCTACTACGTGTTGAACCTTTTAATAATGCTCTTCTCGGGAATGCATTTGCTGGGTATGGACCTTTCTCCCAGATCAGCCGTGATCGGAATGGCCCCCATTGCAGCGTTCATCCTCATGCAAATACTGATACGGATACCTGCAGCAGTCGAGCCCAGGTGCCCGAAAAAGCGATTTCTCCATCTTGGGCTACTGTCTCAACATAGTTGGGTGTTGGGTAACCTGAGAAAGGAACACAGGATGCTTTATTTTCAGGAGATGCTTGGCATTGCCGTGTTCTCAATAACCGGTGTGCTGGCTATCCAAAAAGCCGATGTCGATCTGTTCGGGGCGGTGGTGCTTGGCATCATCACCGCGATTGGAGGTGGCACCATACGAGATCTGCTTCTGGATCTACCGATCTTCTGGATTGCCGACTTCAATTACATTTGGGCCGCCCTGACTGCTGCACTGCTGGCGTTTTTTCTGACCCAGAGACTACAGCGACGTTACCGGCTGCTGCTCTATCTCGATGGCTTGGCGGCTGCACTATTCGGCTTGGCCGCGACTGAAAAAGTGCTGGTATTGCACCTTGCCGCGCCGTTGGCAGTAATGATGGGCGTGCTCACCAGCATTGGAGGTGGTATAGCGCGCGACGTCTTGGCCGGAAGAGTTTCGCTATTGATGTCGCGTGAGATCTACGCAACGCCAATCTTGTTGGGGTGCACCCTTTACGTTGTGCTGCGTGATGTATTCCCGTCGATTTGGGTCGCAGGATGGATCGCTTTCCTCTTCAGCTTCGGTCTAAGATTTTTGGCCATTTACCTGCATCTTCAAATGCCTGCGGTTTTCTCTACCAAGCAGGGATGATTCGTCCTGGATTACCGTGACGCGACAAAACAACAACTCGCTAGTGGATACCAAACTGTGTATTCACACGCCTAAGTCGAGTAGGTGTTGTGTTGAATGTGCGTTTGAACCAATGGGTCATGTGTGAGCTATCGGTAAACCCACACTCGTAGGCAATTTGAGTCATAGACCGACTACTGTTCAGCACCATCCAGTGAGCGGATTTGATCCGCATTTGCCTCCAGTAATCGGCAGGTGAAGTCCGCAAATGTTTCTGGAACAGGCGTGTCAGCTCGCGCTCTGTTACCCCTACCCCCTTACACACGTCAGTAACCGAGCCGGTTTCGAACAACCGTTGGCGCATGATCCCCACCGCATTGACGACCCTTTGATCGGAACATTGCAACCCAAGCTCCGTGTCCTGCTTCATGGCCACCATGTCATCAAAACCTCGGCCCGCCATCAGGTAGTGCATTGCTTTATGAGCGCGCGATTTACCACAGCTTTCTGTCACCAGATGCATGGCGAGGTTAACTGATGCCAAGCCGCCGGGACAGGTTATGAACTCACCGTCAGTGACCACCGAGGCTTCCGTTACTGGAATTACGTCTGGGAAGGACTGAACCAGTGCAGATGACAGAGAGAAGTGAACAGCGCAACGCCTGCCCGCCAACAAGCCCATCTCAGCCAGCACGAACTGCCCAGTACACAGCCCAACAATAGGAACACCAACTTTTACTGCAGCTTCTACAAATCGGTACAGCTCGTCAGGTATTGGCGTGTTGCCGTGAAGCACGCCTCCGTGCACAACGATGTAGTCATAGGCTGTGGGATCACCATACGACTTGGTCGGAACCAATGGAAAACCACAGCTAGACCTGATGGGCTTATCGTCATGCGACAGCAGTTCCCACGAACAATAAATTTGTCTACTGAAGTCGCTTTCGTCTGATGAAAGCCGGAGAAACTCTACGAAGCAAGAGAGCGAAAAAAGCGTGAAGTCAGGGGTGGGGACGATCCCTACTTTGAGCGATGGTTCGATCTGGGGAGGAACCTTGGACGGGCCAAGGGAGGAGTAATCCGTGCGCATAATGCCGACTCTCAATGGATTGCAAATCCTACCGAAAAATGACCGAAATCTACAATTAGGAACTCTACTCTCAATATTAGTATGACGCTCTGTTTGAAGCTCACTATCAGGAGTGTTTCCGTTGAAAATTTCAAAAATCTCGATCTATCAGGTAGACCTTCCTCTGAAAGAAGGCTCCTACAGTTGGTCTACTCAGACATTCACAGCCTTTGATAGCACTGTGATCATCGTAGAGTGCGACAGTGGCCTGATTGGCGTTGGCGAAACATGCCCACTCGGCCCGTCCTACCTTCCAGCTTACGCCGAGGGAGCGCGAGTCGGGCTTGCCAAAATCGCTCAGGGATTGATCGGCGAAGACCCCATTCAGATCGGCAAGATCAATGAACGAATGGACGAGCTTTTGAAAGGCCATCCTTACGTCAAGTCGGCTTTTGACATGGCGTGCTGGGATATTTTAGGTAAGGCCACAGGCCAGCCGGTCTACAACCTCCTTGGCGGCCTTCTTCAAGACAAAGTCACCCTGTTCAAAGTGGTTAGTCGCCAAGCCCCTGATGCGATGGCTGCGAAGCTCAGTGCCTACCAAGATCAGGGCTTCAAGCAATTCCAAATGAAAGTGGGAGCGGGTGCAAATAGCGATATCGACCGCATCTTCGCCGTATCTGAAGTGCTACGTTCCGGCAACATCCTGGCAGCTGATGCCAACACCGGCTGGCGTCAACACGAGGCAATCCGAGTAGTCAAAGCGGTACGCGACGTAGATATCTATATCGAGCAGCCATGCCTTTCTTATGAGGAGTGCCTTGCCGTCCGCAAGCATTCTGACCATCCAATGATTTTGGATGAGTGTATGGATGATCTAAGAACGCTCATCCGTGGCTACAACGATAGCGCCATGGATGTCATCAACCTGAAGATCAACCGTGTAGGCGGACTGACAAAAGCGCGGCAGTTCAGAGATCTATGCGTGAGCATGGGAATCACGATGACTATTGAAGACACGTGGGGCGGCGAGATCGCGACGTCTGCCATTGCGCACTTGGCTCACTCAACGCCTAAAGGGTATCACTTCCAGTCTTCAGCGTTTCACGAGTACCACTCTCTGGAAATCGCATCAGGTGGGCCAAAGATTGAGGACGGCTATATGGTCGCCTCTGATCGTCCTGGCTTGGGTGTCACCCCGAATATGGATGTTTTAGGAACGCCGGTCAGCGTCATAAAATAACGCCTCCCTCCAGACCGAGTGAACAGACTCGCCAAGTCTTTTAACACTGGTTTGTGTCGCCGGATTACGACGCTCGGGGCTAGATTTAGCGCAGACTTTTTCAGCCCCTCGCAACGCGAGATCTAATAGCCTTTAGACCGATCAACCACATTCAGAAGCGGCATCCCATGACTCTCTCGTCGAAGATTCTCAACTATCACCGCTACACCACCTTCAACCTGCACATCGCTCGCGATATGAGGGGTCAAGAGTACGCGGGGATGATTCCAGAAAGGGCTATCTTCAGTGGGCGGCTCCTTTATCAGGACATCCAATACCGCCCCTCCCACACGGCCATCATCCAACGCAGAAAGCAGATCCCGCTCTACAACGTGCGCACCACGCCCTACGTTTATTAGTCCAGCACCATGAGGCAGACAATCAAGTCTCGCCGAATTGAGGATCCCATCTGTTTCTGGAGTCAGCGGCAACATGTTCACCAGGATGTCGCACTGCCCCAAAAACTCCTCCAGCTGTTCTGGGCCGACGTAACAGCGTCCACCTGGAACCTCCTTCAAAGAACGATTCCAGCCACTGAGTCGAAAAGCCAATGGTTGAAGACGATCAAGCGCGGCACGTCCAAGGTTGCCAACCCCCATGACACCGACACGTCGCTGTGACGTAAGCGTTCCGGGAACACACCTTCCGAACTCCAGCATTAAGCGCGATGGTGTCCGCGTATTTTTAAGCGGACGCGATCGCCCTTAACGTCAGGATTTCCATGCGCCAACGAAGCTCTTACCCAAA